>CALLAA010000227.1 GCA_938002955.1 uncultured Acidimicrobiales bacterium | reverse complement strand
CTCTTGGGGGCTGACATCCCAATCATCGAGCACCTCACGGGGCTCGACCAACTGCCAGCGACCGGCTTTACCTTCACCGCAGTTCCGCCAAAGATCGAAGGTGCCGGCACGTTTACGGTGCGGGCGTTTGCAACGGTGTAGGTGCGAAAAGCGTTCTCCTCGTTGCGTCGACGAGCGCAAGTGGTGTTGAACAGTCGGAATCCTGACGTCGCTGTCCGTTTTGTGGCTCCCCGATCGTCGTTCGGGCAAGATGATGAATCAAGGAGGGTGAAGTGACCGCTTCAGAAGACGTAGACGACGCCTTGTTCTGGGACGTTGCCCAGCCGCTTATGGCAGCTGGCAGAGCCGAAGAGGGAGAGCTCATGCGGAGCCGGTGCATTCGGGTCGGCAAGGAGTTCCTAGCGATGCCTGAATATCGGACGGGAGACCTCGTGGTGAAGCTCCCACGCGAAAGGGTGGACGAACTGATCGACGCGGGCACTGGGCTCGCATTCGCTCCGGCGAAGAAGGTCTTTCGTGAATGGGTGCAGGTTCCTGAACGAGATGAGGCGCTGTGGTCGGCCTTGCTCGCTGAGGGATTCGAGTTCGTTTCATGAGCGACTTCACCGGATTTCCCCAAACGGGCCTCGA
Organism: uncultured Acidimicrobiales bacterium; assembly: GCA_938002955.1. Taxonomy (GTDB): domain Bacteria; phylum Actinomycetota; class Acidimicrobiia; order Acidimicrobiales; family SHLQ01; genus SHLQ01. The sequence continues at coordinate 3,983 of CALLAA010000227.1, read as the reverse complement.
CTTCCTTACGACGCTCGGCACCAAGGACAAAGCATGGTTCGATGAGAACCGCAGCGTGTATGACGCCGATGTTGTTCCACATGCCAAGGCCTTTGTGGTCGAGCTCGGCGAGCAACTGGCCGATCGAATCTCAGGAGGCATCGAATACGCCCCAAAGACAAACGGATCGATTTCGCCGATTAACAATGACCTTCGCTTCAATCCCGACGCCTCGCCATACAAAGACCATCTGATGTTCAAGTTCTGGGAGGGGCCGGATAAGAAGTCGGCTCCGATGTTGTGGGTGAGGATGAGTCCGTCGGACGGGATTGGCTTTGCGAGCGGCATCATGCTTCGTTCGTTTGACCGATGGCGCGAGGCCGTCGATAGCGAAGGCGAGCCATTCGCCGCCGAACTCGCAGCGCTGGTGAAGACGACCAAGGCCGACGTCGTTGGCGAGGGGCTGAAGAGGGTCCCAAAGCCGTACCCCGAAGACCATCCACGCGGAGATCTGCTCCGGCACAAGGGCTTCCAAGTGCGTTGGATCAAGAAGACGCCAAAGTCGATCACGACCAAGACGTTCGCCGACTGGTGTGCGACCGAACTCGAACGAACCTCGGTGGTGCATCACTGGCTCGTCGAGCATCTGGGGTAGCGCTGGGGCGGGCGAGAAGAGGTCTTGCGTAAGCGAACGTATGTTCGCTATGGTCGCGACTCCTTATGTGGTGGCAGAATCCTCCGGTTTCATGGTCAGAGTTCGAAAGACGTCTGTCCGACAAGACGTCGCCGCGCACAAAACCGGACGTCGACCCGGTTAGCGGCGTGGAGCGAACGGGTGGGGATAGTCCGGCCTGGTCTCGCAAACGCGACGCATACGAGGTGCCAGAAGACCTCCGCCAAACGCTGGCGACAACCCCATATGCCGAGCTGCATTGTCACTCAAATTTCAGCTTCCTCGACGGGGCGTCGGGTCCCGAGGATCTGGTCGAGGAGGCCGTGCGTCTCGGACTCCATGCGTTGGCCCTCACCGACCGCAACGGCTTCTACGGTGTCGTGCGTTTCGCCGAGGCGGCTCGCGCTCACGGTCTGCTCACGGTGTTTGGGGCCGAACTGAGTGTCGGCGCCCGTGGAGATATTGTCATCCTTGCCCGTGGTCCGGAGGGGTATGCCCGGTTGGGGCGCGCCATTAGTGAAGGGCAAATGGCGGGGGAGAAGGGTGCTCCCAAGTACACCCTCGACCGTCTCGCCGAGCTGGCGGGAGGACATTGGCGGATACTGACCGGTTCACAGAACGGACCCGTCAATAGAGCTCTTGAGGCCGACGGGCCGATCGCTGCGCAGCGCACGCTCGATGAGCTCATCACCCGGTTCGGCCGACCAAATCTCGCCGTCGAACTGTGGGACCACTCGACACCGTTGTGCAGTACCCGTAACGATGCGCTCGCTCGGCTCGGTCTTGAGCGCGACCTCACCGTGTTGGCGACGAACGATGTTCGCTATGCCCATCACCAGCATCGCAAGCTCGCTACAGCTCTCGCAGCCGTCGGGCATCGCAGATCGCTCGAAGAACACGACGGCTGGCTGCCCGCTGCGTCGGTTGCGCACCTGCGAACCGGCGAGGAGCAAGCCGAACGTTTCGAGCGGTATCCGGGGGTTCTCGAGGCGGCGGTTGCGGTCGCTGAGGAGTGTGCGTTTGACCTGCAGCTGGTGGCCCCGAACCTTCCCCCATACCCGTGTCCCGATGGCCACGACGAAATGTCGTGGCTTCGTGAACTCACCCGGCGAGGTGCTCGGCGTCGCTATGGGCCCGAGAGCGACGAGCGGGTCTCGGGGGCCTATGCCCAAATCGATCGTGAACTCGATCTTGTGGACTCCTTGGGGTTTCCCGGCTACTTCCTCATCGTGGCCGACATTGTCGAGTTCTGTAACCGGGCAAACATCTTGTGTCAGGGCCGGGGGTCGGCGGCGAATTCGGCTGTCTGTTATGCGCTCGGTATCACCAACGCCGATGCGGTCGCCCTGGGGTTGTTGTTCGAACGCTTTTTATCCCCTGAGCGTGATGGTCCGCCCGATATTGACATCGACATCGAATCCGACCGCCGCGAAGAAGTTATTCAGTACGTCTACGAGCGTTACGGACGTGAACACGCAGCGCAGGTGGCGAACGTGATCACGTACCGGTCGAAGTCGTCGGTTCGCGATATGGCCAAGGCTCTCGGATATGCCACCGGGCAACAGGATGCATTCTCTAAGAAGCTCGACGGCTGGACGAGCCTCAAGACGCAGGTTGATGCCTTCCCTGCCGATGTGGCCGAACTTGCAACCGAGCTTGAACATGCCCCACGGCATTTGGGTATTCACTCCGGTGGCATGGTGATCTGTGACCGTCCGGTCGTGGAGGTCTGCCCGGTCGAGTGGGCCCGTATGGAGAATCGAAGCGTGCTCCAATGGGATAAGGAGGACTGCGCTCGCACGGGCTTGGTGAAGTTTGACCTCCTCGGGCTCGGCATGTTGTCGGCTATTCACTATGCACTCGACTTCATCTCCGAAGTTCATGGAACCGATCTCGACATGGCGACGATGCCGCAAGATCCTGAGGTCTACGACATGTTGTGTCGTGCGGACACGATCGGTGTGTTTCAGATCGAGTCTCGTGCTCAGATGGCAACGTTGCCCAGGCTTAAGCCGCGCACGTTCTATGACCTGGTGGTCGAGGTCGCGCTCATCCGGCCCGGGCCGATCCAGGGCGGTTCGGTGCATCCCTACATCCGTCGCCGCAACGGCAAAGAGCCCGTGACTTATCTGCACCCGCTGCTCGAACGGTCGTTGTCGAAGACGTTGGGGATCCCGCTCTTTCAGGAGCAGTTGATGCAAATGGCGATCGACGTGGCTGGGTTCACCCCGGCTGAAGCCGATCAATTGCGTCAAGCCATGGGGTCCAAGCGCAGCCGCAAACGGATGGAGGAGATCCGAGCTCGCCTGTATGCGGGGATGGCTGAGCGTGGTATCACCGGCGACGTTGCTGATCAGATTTGGGAGAAGCTCGCTGCGTTTGCGAACTATGGCTTTCCCGAGAGCCACTCGGTGTCGTTTGCGTATCTGGTCTACGCCTCGTCGTGGCTGAAGCGGTATTACCCGGCTGCCTTTTGTGCTGCACTGCTCAACGCTCAACCAATGGGTTTCTACTCGCCACATTCCCTCGCTGCCGATGCCCGTCGTCATGGGGTGGAAGTGCTGACCCCGGACATCAACAAGTCGGCAGCGGGGGCGTCGCTCGAGTGGGTTCAGGGTGAACCGGAGGATCCCGCGTTTCGTCAAGGCTCGGGGGTGCATCACTCGCAATGGGGGGTAGGCGGACCAGCGGTGCGTTTGGGTATTGGTTCGGTGCGACACGTTGGTGAAGACTTGGCGAAGGCTCTCGACGAGGGGCGGCCATGGCGGTCGATCGAAGATGTGAAGCGCCGCACGGGTTGCTCGATCGAGGTGCTCGAAGCGTTAGCGACGGCGGGGGCCTTTGGCGAGCGGCGGTCGGCGATCTGGGAGGCGGGTGCAGCGGCGCAGGCGTCGGATGCTCGGCTGCCTGGGATTGTTACCGGGACGCAGGCTCCGCAGTTGCCGGGTATGACCGACCGGGAGATCTCGCTTGCGAACCTGTGGGCTACCGGTGTTGCCCCTGATGGGCATCCGACTCGGTTCTATCGGAACGATCTCGCGGCGTTCGGTGTGCTGGCCTCATCGGCGCTTCCGGAACAAACCTCGGGGGAGCGGGTTCTTGTCGCCGGGGTGGTTACGCATCGTCAGCGACCGGCAACTGCGTCGGGGACGACGTTTCTCAATCTCGAGGACGAGGACGGGTTGATCAATGTGATCGTGTCGAAGGGGTGTTGGCAGCGGCACAAGCAGGTGGCCCTTACCGCTGTTGCCCTGATTGTCCGGGGGCGGGTGGAGATCGCCGAGGGTGTCATCAACGTTGTTGCAGACAAGCTCGTCGAGTTCTCCACCGC
>CALLAA010000226.1 GCA_938002955.1 uncultured Acidimicrobiales bacterium | reverse complement strand
TGCAATAGGCTCACGGGGTGTCCTCTGTCCGCGCGCTCGTTGCTGTTTTGGCGCTGCTCGCAACGAGCTGTGTGGCCGCCGACGCTGCACCACAGGTTGCGATAGAAACCTCGACATCGACACCAACGGCCACCATCGCGCCAACAACGACCACAACCTCAACGACGACAACGTCAACCACCGTTGCCCCGACGACCACCACGATCCCGGACCCATACGAAACGCTGATCGCCACCGCCAAGGACTCCACCCCGTACCTTGTCGCCTACGACGGTCCCGACGGCCTTCCGCTAGCCATGCCATTTCGGAGCCCCAACCCCCATCAGTTCGGCGGCCCGCTCACCCTGATGGTTACCGAAGGCCAACGGGGCGACGACTGGCTGAAGGTACAGCTTCCAATACGACCCAACGGCAGCGAAGGGTGGATCCCCGTCGACGACTACATCATTTCGTCAACGACCGTCCGAGCCGAGGTCGACCTCGCGAACACTGCAGTCCGCGTCTTCGACCGCGATGAGCTCATTGCCGAGTCGCAAGCGGCTATCGGCAACTGGCGAACCCCCACTCCCCTAGGCACATTCTTTGTCGCAGCGATTCGAGAGAACCCGCCCGAGGAGTCCTACTTGGGCACGTGGGCGGTCGTGCTGTCTGGATATTCCGAAGTGCTGGAGACGTTCAGCGGAGGACTTCCGGTGATCGCAATTCACGGCAGCAACCACCCCGACCGTGTGCTTGGACGCGCGATATCGAATGGCTGCGTCCGGGTTCCGAACGACGTGATCGAGTTTCTCGCCGAGCATGTTCCCCTCGGTGCGCCGGTTGTCGTCAGCGGCTAGCGCGAAGGGCGGCGAGCACTCGGCTCGGTGTGAGCGGAAACTCATCGAACCAGACACCGGTCGCATCGTGAACCGCGGCAATGACGGCCGGCGCGTACGTGATGTACGGCATCTCGGCCATCCCTCGCGCTCCCCAGGGCCCCTGCGGGTCGGCGAGCTCGAGGATCACGCTCTCGACGTGAGCTGGAATGTCGCCGATGCCGGGAATGAGGTAACTGCTCAAACGAGGGTTTCGAATCCGGCCATCGGTGACGATGAGGTTCTCGCTGAGGACGTACCCGTGAGCTTGCACGACCGCACCCTCGATCTGCCCAACGACGAGCTTGGGGTTGATTGCACGACCAACGTCGTGCGTGCTGGTGACCCGGTCGACCCGGATGTGGCCGGTTTCGACATCGACAGAAACCTCGACCGCTTGTGCCATGTAGCCGTAGCTGAAGTTCGGTTGGCCGGCGCCGGTGTCTGGATCGAGCGACTCGGTCGGCGGGGGCGTGTACCGAAAGCGTCCAATGGCGGGTCGGGCCCCATCGCGCCATGCCTTCTCGGCCTCTTCGGCCGCGCCGCGAATCGAGTTGCCGGCCATAAAGGTCATGCGCGACGCGGAAACCGAGCCCGAATCACCGGTCGTGGCCGTGTCTGAAAAATGGCCATGCACGCGGTCGAGTGGAACACCGGTGGCCTCGGCCGTCATCTGACGAAACGCCTGGTGAGCGCCTTGCCCAACCTCGGCACCACCGTGGTAGATGTCGGCCGACGTCGGGGCCTCATCGCCCTCGTCGCCGTGGAGGCGGACTTCAGCCTCGCACCGTTCCGGGAACCCAAAGCTAAAGCCAACGTTCTTGTAGCCACTGGCAAAGCCGCGTCCGCGCCGAACCGAGTTCGGATATGTAGGAAGCGATGCGATTGGGTTAAAGGGATCGGCTGGGAACAACGGTCCGCCCATCTGTGCTTCGTCGGCACAGCGTTCGAGTACCTGCGGCAGTGTCACGCCATCGGGCATGATCGATTGGGTGATGCCCTCGCTGCCCTCACGCAGCACATTGCGACGCCGAAGTTCCACGGGGTCGATCCCGAGGGCCTTTGCGAGCTTGTTCATCTGGGTTTCAGCCACGAAGGCTCCTTGCGGACCTCCGAAACCTCGGAACGCCCCTCCCGGGACGGTCGTCGTATAGATCGCCCGGCTGTCGATCGACGCGTTCGGAACCTCGTACGCGCCCGCGACGCTGAGATGTGCGTTCCCGAGAACCTTGTTCGAGGTGTAGTTATAGGCCCCCGCATCGAGCAGAACCTCGGCTTCGACCGCAGTGATCATGCCACCGGCCGTTGCCCCAAGCTTGGCGTGGATGGTGGCGCGATGGCGCTTGTGATGTCCAACGATCGACTCTTCTCGAGACCAGCGACAGTGGACGGGACGAGCAAGACCCAGTTCGTGCACTCGCTTGGCCGCGAGAGCCATGACGATCTGCAACGTCATGTCCTCCTTGCCGCCGAACGCTCCCCCGATGGCCGCATAGATCACACGCACCTGGTGGTCGGGCAGGTCGAGCGCATGGGCGATCTGTTGCTGGTCTTCCCACGCCCATTGGCCGCCGGTCTCGACGGTCACCCGACCGTCGTGATCGACCCACGCCGACGCTGCTTCGACCTGAAGGTACGCATGCTCTTGGTACGGCAGCTCGTACGTGCCCTCAACGACCACATCGGCGTCACGCCAGCCCTGGTCCATGTCGCCCTTGCGGATTCGCAGCTCGTAGTACGTGTTTGTGCCGGCTTCTTCATGGACGAGGGTTGCGTCGGTGCGTGCCTCCTCAACGTCGGCGACTACGGGCAACTGTTCCCACTCGATCTCGAGCAGCTCGGCTGCGGCTGCAGCTTGGTCTGCCGTCTCGGCGATGACGATCGCAACCTTGTCCGCCTCCCACCGGCTGATCGTTGGATCCACCGCAGATCGGCCGGTGTGTTCGATACCGATCATGACGGGTTGGTCGAACATCGTGAGGCCGTACTCGTTCACGGGCACGTCGGCCGAGGTCAGAACGGCGATCACACCGTCCGATGCCTCAGCCGCTGTCGTGTCCATCGACACCATCCGGGCATGAGGTTCGTTGGAGAACACGATCTTTGCAAACAGTGACTCGTCGGAGACGAGGTCTCCCGAGTACTGCGCCGCGCCGGTGACCTTGTCGTGTGCGTCGCCGCGGGGCGCTACGGCTCCAACGCCGCCGCGTGGCTCGTGTGGTTCGTGCTCACTGGTCACGTCGGCCCCGAATCACTACTGCGCTATCACGGACGGCCTGAGCGATTGGGTAGTACCCCGTACAACGGCAGAGGTTGCCCGAAAGCGCCAGCTCAATCTGCGCATCGGAGGGGTCGTCTATCTCGTCGATCAGCCTGGCGCCAGAAACGAGGAACCCTGGGATACAAAATCCGCACTGGACGGCGAAGTCGTCGATGAACGCCTGTTGGATCGGATGTTGTTCACCGTTGGTTGCAAGGCCCTCGACGGTTGTGATCGCCTGACCATCGACCTGGGCGGCGGGAACGAGACAACTCATCACCGCGGCGCCGTCGACCAGCATCGTGCAGGCGCCGCACTCGCCTTCAGCGCACCCTTCTTTCATGCCGGTGAGCCCGGCGGCGTCGCGCACCCAATCGAGCAGGACCGTGGTGCCGGCTGCGCCTGCTCGGGTCTCACCATTGATCTCCATCGAGATCGTCGACTCGGCGTCGATATCCACCGAGGATGTTGCTGCGGTTCGCTCGAGCTGTTCAGGAGTACTCAACGTGGGTGGGACCGATGGCCACATCATTGCTTGTTCGTCTGCTGCGAGCGTCCGAAGCGACCGCTCGAGCACAACTCGCAGTCCGTTCGAGCGGTAGTCAGCGGTAGCGCGTCCATCGGAGATCGGGGCCACAGCATCGACCGCGGCTGTGGCGGCGGCAACGATCGACGCCTCATCGAACGCCGACCCCTGCAATCGATCAGCGAACTCGGGGACGATCACGACGGTCGCAGCGACACTTCCAACAGCGAGGGTCGCGGTCGAGACCGTTGGGCCATCTTCGCCAGGCAACACATCGACGACGAGTCCCGCATGCACGACGCTGATCGCTTGGGCACGTCGCAAGCCGAGCTTGACCCAGATACCGCGTTGGCTCTCCGACAGCTTTGGCACATGGATCTCGGTGATGAGTTCACCCGATTGGAGAACCGTCTGGCGGAAACCGGAGAAAAAGTCGGCAACGGCAACGGTTCGGGTGCTGACCGTGTCCCCGGAGAGAGACGAAAGCTGGAGTGAGGCCCCAAGAGCCATGAGCGCCGAGATCGAGTCGTTCGCGGGACTCGCCGTCACGAGGTTTCCCGCAAGAGTCGCTCGGTTGCGGAGCTGCGGGGATCCAATTTCGAGACACGCTTGAGCGAGCGGAAGTGCGGAGTGACGAATCCCTTCATGTTGCACAATTTGGTTGTGTCGGACGCCGCCACCGAGCACCCAGCGGTCACCGGCGTCTTCGATCGATCGGAACCCATCGATCGTCGTCAGATCGACGAGGGTGATGGGTTCGCCTGGACCGCCACGATGCAGATCGAGAAGAAGATCGGTGCCACCAGCGATCGGGCGCGCTGAGGGGTCGGTGTTGAGCGCCGACAGTGCACCGTGCACATCCGATGGCCGGCGAATCAACGCGATCGACCGACCAACCCGCTGCACCTCATGAACCCTGAACGTCGACGTCATTGGTGACACTCCATCTTCATCCCGTCAGTTTCCCGCACATCGGACCTATCGGCGGTGACCCCGCCGCCGTTGAACGGACTTTCTTTCGGTCTAGATGCCGCCTATGAATAGGGAATGTCGTCCCTCACGAGAACGCTTGGCGCCCGGATTGAACAGCAAGTGGGTCGCCTCATTGTTCGATTGCCGGATTCGGCCCTTCGCCGGTTCACCGGCGACCCGGTGACGATCGACGGCCGGACGCTCGAGCCGCGTATCCAACTTGCGGCCGCGGCTGCCTCCAAGAAGCCACCGGTCCATACTGTCGGCGTTGCCAGGGCGCGAATCGGAGCAAACGCTTCGCTCGCTGATGGCAACGGAGCGCGCGACCCCGGTGTGCGCGTCGATGATTCGACAACATCTGATGGGCTGCCCATTCGGATCTATCGGGCGGGGGACTCACTCACTGCGGGCCCTCATCGCGCTCCCGCGATGCTGTTCATGCATCAGGGTGGGTTCGTTCTCGGCGACCTCGATTCATGCGACAGCTTCTGCGCTCGTGTCGCAGGGACCCTCGGTGTCGTCGTCGTAAGCCTCGACTACCGACTCGCACCCGAGCACAAGTTCCCCGCACAGATCGACGATGCGATGGCCACCTGGAACTGGTTGTTGTCGAACGGTGATTCCTTGGGCATCGACACTGCACGCATCGTCGTTGCTGGCGATTCGGCTGGCGGCCACCTCAGCGCCTTGATGAGCCAGCGCCTTCGTGACGCTGGCAGCTCGTTACCTATCGGCCAGCTGCTGGTCTACCCGTTCGTCGATGCTCTCGCCGAGGGCGGCTCGATGGACAGTTGCGCGACGACCTATCCCCTCAGTCGTGAGACCATGACCTGGTTCGGCGAGCAGTACTTGAGCCCCGGCTTCGACGTATCGAGCCCGAGCTTCAGTCCAGCCCAAGCCGACCTGGCCGGACTTCCCCCCGCAATCGTGGTCACGGCCGGATTCGACCCTCTACGGGATCAGGGCATGGCGTACGCTGCAGCGATGCGTGCTCATGGCGTTGCGGTCATCGACCGTTGCGAAGACGTCCTGTCGCACTCGTTCCTTTCGATGGACGGCATGGTTCCCGAAGCTCGGGCAGCGCACGACCGGATCATCGCAGACCTTCGTTCGCTGCTCGACGGAGCGCTGTAGACCGAGCCCACCCGACGAGCGATCGCAACGTTGGTGTTTGCGGGAACAAGACGGGGCGGCCGGTAGTTTCCCTCAGCATGAATCCAGTTGAACCGACTCTTGCCCACGCCACCGAAGCTCCGGAGACGATCGTCATGTACGGCGCGGACTGGTGCGGCGATTGTTTGCGAGCAAAGGCGTACTTCGCTGAGCACAAGATCGAGTTCGACTTTGTTGATCTTGTGGAACACGAGCAGGCAACCGACGTTGTACTTTCCCGCAACGGAGGGGTCCAGAAGATCCCGGTGATCATCTTTCCTGACAACAGCCACCTCACCGAGCCCACAAATGCCGACCTCGAAGCCAAGATGACCGAGCTCGCAGCCCTGCCTTCACCGGTCGAGGACGATGCGGCAGTCGTTGAGTACGTCGTGGTTGAGAACGAAGACGATGGCCGGTTCGAACTCCATCAGGACGGGGAGTTGTTGAGCTTTGCCAACTACTCGAATCGGGCGGGGAAGGTCGTCGCGGTCCCACACGTGGAGACGCTCCCGCACCATCGTGGCGCGGGCAACGCCGATCGCCTAATGGACGGCATGCTCACACAGCTGCGCGAATCGGGCCGCTCGATACTGCCGTTGTGCCCGTTCGCAGCCCAGCACCTTCGCGAGAACCCACACAACCAAGACCTCCTAGCCAAGGATTTGTGAGCGATCGCGCTCGCTCAGCCTGCAGAATCGCTCACAAAAACGATGTCCGAGGATTTGTGAGCGATCGCGCTCGCTCAGCCTGCAAAATCGCTCACAAATGTTTGGACTGGAGCAACTCGCGCACTGCATTGGCCGTGCGGCTCGGGTAATCCCGAAGGTCCGACGCAGTAAAGCGAAGCGGTGTCCAGCCGGCCCGAACGAGCAAGTTCTGTCGACTGCCATCGGCGGCGATCTGCGTGGGAGTCGAATGAAACGAGGCTCCATCGATCTCGACGAACACACGCTGTTCCCACCATGCGAAGTCGAGCCGAAAGTCTCGACCAGCGACGCGAACCGGAAGTTGCAGAACCGGCGCAGGTAGGAAATAGCGCTCGCAGATTTCGAGAAAGTGAACCTCGAGTCCTGACTCGGCGACTTCGACCTGTTCGGGCAGAGCCTCCAGGATCCGTTCGAGCACTCCCGTTCCGTTGCGTCCTTGTTTGCTCGTGCGCTGCCGCATTGACCACAGGTCTCGTGGGAGTACGAGACCGTCGGCAATCGCCTGACGGAGAATTCGGTGCACTTCGTACTCGGGAAATATCAGACCAAGGTCACAGATGGTTCGTTCGGGGGTCGTTGTCGGGATGCCGTCAACCACGGTCACGTCGCCCGGAGCGAGATCACGGCTGCGGTGAACGATGACGTTGGCCAAGCGAACACTTCTCGGATATTGGATCGCGACCTCGAGCTCATCGTCAACCGACCGAAACCCCCACAGTCGGGCAGCCGACCGGTGCGATGCGGCAGCAAGATCCGAGCACGCAAGAACCGCAACCAGAAGGTCTTGTTCCCACGATGCCCGACTCCCTGCGAGCTCGATGACTCCACCGCCGCGCCGCGAGAAGAAGCCATTGCGGACGCGGGTATCGATCATCGACCTCGAGAAGCCCGCAGTAGCCAACTGTGCCGCCGACAGCAGCCCATGTTGAATCGACGCCCGTTCGGTCAGTTGAGTCATGTTCATCCTCCCGTTTTAGCGAGGGGTACTGACAGCAACTTTTTGTGAGCGATCGCGCTCGCTCAGCCTGCAGAATCGCTCACAAA
>CALLAA010000225.1 GCA_938002955.1 uncultured Acidimicrobiales bacterium | reverse complement strand
ACGGGTGACAACACCTGGCCTCTGCAATGTTTGGAGCCGCAGGCGAGAAACTTGGTCGAACTCGACGAGTTCGCAGTGAGCGAAGCGAACGGCGTGGACATTCGGACACTCAAACACTTCATCGAACTCAGCGAAACCCTGCACTTCGGGCGAGCGAGCGCGAAGGCGAACATCAGCACCTCGGCGCTGTCTCGAAACATCCGCCAATTGGAGACCGAGCTCAACACGGTGTTGTTCGATCGTGACAATCGGACGGTCACGCTCACGCCCGAGGGCCGAACGTTCCAGCGATACGCACGAGATGCCGTACAGCAGTGGGAGCAGATTCGTTACGACCTCACCGACCCGGCCGAGCAGCTATCTGGCGAGATCAGCCTCTACTGCTCGGTTACTGCGAGCCACAGCATTCTCGTCGACCTGCTGAACCGGTTCCGGCCCGCTCACCCAGAGGTCGAGATCATGTTGCAGACCGGCGACCCCGAACATGCAATTGAGCGATTAGTGGCGCTGGCAGAAGAACTGGCGATTGCCGCTCGGCCAGATACCCTGCCGCCCGGCGTGCTGTTCAAACCCATCGCCGAGTCGCCGCTGGTGTTCGTCGCTCCTGACGAATCGACCCCAGACGAGGCCGCTGGCTGGGCCAACATCCCGATGATCCTCGCTGCCAGCGGAATCGCCCGACAGCGGGTCGATGCGTGGTTCGGCGCACGTGGGGTAACTCCGCAGATCTACGCACAGGTTGCCGGCAACGAGGCCATCGTCAGCATGGTGAGCCTGGGGTTGGGAGTCGGCGTCGTGCCAAAGATCGTGCTCGACAACAGCCCTCATGCCGAGCGGGTGCAGGTGCTCGATGTCGAACCCGCACTGGCCCCGTACGACTTGGGCCTTTTCACATTGGAGCGTCACCTGAAGAACCCACTGGTCAAGGCGTTCTGGTCGCTACTCGACTAACCGTTACGCCACAGCTTCGATAACGAACTTCGCAAATAGTTCGGGGTGTGAGCGATGACAGGCGTGTCGTGCGCCTGGGGCTTCGAACAGCGTGGCGTTGGGGATCTGTTCGGCGAGCCATTTGCCCCGGGCGATGTGGCGGGGCACCGAGTCGCCCCCGTACCCGACGACGACCGGCACGGAGACCGCCGTCGGGTCGAGCGGTTCGGCCAGGTCGCGGACACTCTCGAGGTCGACCCGAAGGGCCGGTGACTCTTCGACCAACGCTCGTTGCGCACGAGCGTCCATGCGGTCGAACGCGGACTCCCCGACGACTCTCCGATACATCCAGCGCACGAGGTGCTCAGGATCTTCGGGAATGCTTGCCGATGTTGGAGCGTCATCGGTCGGCAGCGTGATTCCGGGAAGGGGTGGCTCGAACACGCCGAGGGACCGAACCAGATCGGGCCGAGCAATGGCGGCCAACATGGCGATCGCCCCGCCCATTGAGTGCCCGACCACAACATTCGGTGTGTCGTCGAGCGACGAAGTCTCAAGCACTGCAATCAGGTCGGCAACGTGATCGTCGAGCGTGGTAGCCGGAGTCAGCTCGACGGCCGCCCCGTAGCCGCGCCGATCGTAGACGGTCACGTCGTACCGATGCAGCCGCTGCAGGACACCACGAAACGCCATCGCCCGATCGAGCGCCCCGTGCACCAGCACGACCTTCGCCACAGGTTCGCTCGACGCGTCGTACAGAATCGGCTCGACAGAATCGCTCATGCCGCTGGCCGGTTCGTAACCTCGTGGACCTCAATGTTTGACCGATCGGTTTGGGAGCCTTCGCTGACAGACACTTCAACGATCACGAGAATCATGTCCGGGACTGTAGTTCGCTGATGACGATGCGTCGTCAGGCAAGATCGCCGCCTAGCAATTCGATCGCCAGCACCTATGACGTGGCTTCGGCAAGCCGATCGGACCGGTCAGCGATGACGGCGCTACGGCAACAGATCGACGCGTCCAGCCATGAGGACCGCGACCATTTTGGTGCATTCCGACGTTCGACCTATGGTCGGCAATTCAAACATGAAAGGTTTTGGCGTGAAACTATTTCGGCGGACTCTTCTAGGACTCAGCCCGTTTATCTTGGTCTTGTGTTTCCACTCGGCATCCGGAGCTCAAGCGGCCTGGACTTGCGATGGTCTTTCAGCAACGGTGGTCGGAACCCCAGGGGATGACGTGTTGACGGGCACCTCAGGTGCTGACGTAATCGTGGGCCGCGAGGGCAACGACACTGTCTACGGCGGCGGTGGCGACGACATCGTCTGTGCGGGTAAGGGCGATGACGTGATCTACGGCGGGGCTGGCTTCGACATCATCTTCGGAGCTCAGGGCGACGATCTGCTTCACGCAACCGATGGGAGAACCGCAACCCAACGAAGCGACCAGAGCGGGGCTCGAATGTTCGGAGGCGCTGGTAACGACACCATCCATGGCTCCAATCGCTGGGACCGCATGCAAGGGGGCCCCGGAAACGATGTGCTCTATGGCTACGAGGGCCGAGACTGGATCCGCGCGGGTGCTGGAAATGACCGAGTCAACGGCGGGGCGGGCATCGATGACCTTCATGGTGGAAACGGCGCCGATCGCATCCTCACGACCGCAGGCGATGTGGTCCGCGGCGGCGCCGGGGTAGACCAATGTGAAGTCTTTGCCGGTGACGCCAGCCAACTCATCTCGTGTGCGAAGGCACCGCTTCCAGGACCGCTCGCTGTCGACCAGACCGGTGAGGATGTCGTCCGAATTTATCGACAGCTCGACCAGGCCCACGAATATCTTCGGGCCAACCCCGAGACCATCAATCCCTATCGCTTCTTCGAGGAGGTCGGGGGTGCACGGACACTAGCGTTCATGGCGGACCGCGGATTT
>CALLAA010000224.1 GCA_938002955.1 uncultured Acidimicrobiales bacterium | reverse complement strand
CGAAAACGAAACAAGGGCCCGCCGAAGCGAGCCCTTGAATTCAATTCTACATGCGACGTTACGCAGCTGGCGAAGCAGCCTTCTCAGCAGCGTGATCGCGAACCGAGCTAACAGCACGCTTCACCAGGCGGCGAGCGGCCTCTGCTGTCACACCCAACTCTTCGCCAACCTCGCGGTAGCTGCGCTTGCGTCCGTCGTGCAGGCCGAAGCGCTGCTCGACTGCGTAGCGAGCCCGTGGGTCGAGAATGTCGAGAAGTCCGGTGACCATCTCTTCTTCTGCCTTGGCCATCACTTCGGCCTCCGGACCTGGCTTTGCGTCAGGGAGGAGGTCGACGAGCTCGTTGGAGTCGTCGTCGCCGATGGTGCGGTCGAGGGAAGTTGGGGTGGTCAAACGGTGCAAACGTGCGTGCTCTTCGTCGAGCTCATCGCCATCGCCAGAAACCTGACGCAGCGCAGCGCGGAGGCTGGCTGAACGATCGCCGGGAAGGCGAACCAGGCTTGCCTTCTGGTCAAGCGCACGGCCGATGGCCTGGCGAATCCAGAACGTAGCATATGTAGAGAACTTGAAGCCCTTGCGCCAGTCGAACTTGTCGACTGCGTGCTCGAGACCCAGGTTTCCTTCTTGGATGAGGTCGAGAAGTTCCATGCCCGGAGGCAATGGGTAGCGGCGAGCCACGGATACGACGAGACGGAGGTTCGCACGAATAAAGCGATCCTTCGCAACGGCGGCTTCGCGGACTGCACGATCGAGATCGCGTCCGGTTTCGCCTTCTTCTTTCTTGGCGCGAGCTTCTGCTCCACGCTCGATGATCTTGGAAAGATCGCGTTCCTCTTGTGCCGTGAGGAGGGGAACGAGACCGATCTCGTTCAGGTACTGGCCTACTGAATCACTCATGATGCTTCACTTAACGGGATTCGCCCCCTGGCGATTCCCTATATCGGGGGAAATCTTCATTTCCAATGTTTGAACCGAGTTGTTATTCAAGTACACCTGCCCGGTTAGAGCTAATGGGAGGCTTATGAATTCGGTCACTAGGGGAGTTTCAACTGCCGGACCGCTGTATTACGGCCAACTTGGTCGAAGTCTGTCTGGGTCGTTAGGCCCACTTTTACATTCGCCCCCCAGAACACAGACTTGACTAGCGAATTTGCTGTTTCTTGATGGCGATGCTGACGGTGAACCGCGAGTGGATTTGCCGGGCCAAAGTTTCCCAAAAGCCCGGTTTACCAACGTCTGACGCTACTACACATCGGAACACTCGTGGGGTATGGAGCAGTTGCGCGTGCGATCGGACCTATCGTGTCGTGCGTGAGCGAGCGTCGTCGGGTCGGAATTTTCGGTGGGACATTTGACCCACCACACGTTGCCCATGTCGTGCTCGCCGCTGCGGCGATGCATCAACTCGAGCTCGACGTGCTTGTGGTCACAGTCGCAGGCGTGCCGTGGCAAAAGGTCGGAAGCCGCGAAATTAGTTCCGGCGAGGTCCGTCTCGAGATGGCTGAGGCTGCATTCGCCGAAGTGTCCGGCGTCGAGGTATCTGACATGGAGCTACGCCGTGAGGGCAACAGCTATACGGTCGACACGCTGCACGAACTCTCCGCGGAAGACACCGATCTGATCTTGCTGCTCGGTAGCGACGCAGCGGCCGGATTGGATACGTGGGGCAGGCACGAGGAGATCGCCGACCTCGCGTCGATTGCCGTGTTTCCGCGTCGAGGTCATGAGTCGGCGGTACCTCCGGCTGGCTTCACGTGGATGCCGTTAGAGCTTCCTGGGCTCGAGGTGTCGAGCACAGACATTCGTCGTCGGGCCGCCGCAGGGGTGCCGATCGTCGGACTGGTGCCTTCTGCGGTGCGCAACATCGTGGAGTCGCATCGGCTGTACGTGCCGGAGTCCGATTCGCCGTGACCGCTCGCCGGAGCCGACTGCTCACTATCGGCTTTCTCGTTGTGCTGGTCTCGCTTGCCGGTGCCGGGTACGGAGTCGTCCGTGCCGCACAGACGGCAGTATTGGAATCACAGTCGGGATCGATCTCGGAGTTCACCCTCGACCCCAGCGCACCAGGGTTCCGTGCCTTCACGGAGGCAACACCGACGGCACTCGTCTTGCATACCGCAGTGTCGCCCGAGGTCGGCGCCGAACTGGTGGGGGTGACACTTCTGACGGCAGCCGACGGAGATTCTGGCGGAACGGTCGTCACTATTCCTCGGACGTTCGTCGCTTCGAACGGAAGCAACATGGCGTTGTCGGAGCTGTTTGCTTCCGATGGGCTGGACGCGGTGACCAACGAACTTCGCAGCGCGCTCGGCATCGGGTTTGGCGAAGTGGTGGTCCTCGACGCATCGTCGTGGACCACGCTCATGACCGCCGACCTTCCGCTGCTGCTCAGTTTGCGGACCGACTTGGTCGAGCTCGCAGACGACGGCGCGTCGCGACGTATTCTCCTGCCCGAGGGCACGCGTGAGTTCAATCTCACCGAGATTGCTCGGATCGCTGCCCATCGCAATCCGGGTGAGCCGTCGCTCGGTGTTGCGCTGCGGCACCAGCAGATCTGGCAGGCATGGATTGCCCGAACAGCTGGAACCGATGACCGGCCCGAACTCTTTCAGCTGGAATCGGGCTTCGTCGATCTCATCGGCACGCTGGCCAGCGCAGAGGTGTCGTATCGGGTCATTCCAACGGTCACGCAGTCCGAGCCCGGAGGCGAAGACACGCGTTACGCAGCGGTTGTCGGAGCGACCGACGAGCTGATCTCCGCGATCGTCCCCTTTCCCGAGCAAGCTTTTCCCGGCGAGCGGCCCTCGGTGCTGCTGCTCGATTCGTCGAGCGGGGAGGTGGACCAAGGTCCGGTTGTGTCTGCAGTGACGAGAGCGGGCGGCCTGGTCACGATCCTCGGCAACAGCGAGAGTGGCGCAGATCGAACGAACGAGGTTCTCGTGCATGACGCCGATGCCGGTTCGGTTGCGGCAGCGATCGCCGATTCGCTCGGATTCGGGCCTCCTCGTTCGGTCCCGCTGGATGATTCGACGGCGTCGATCACGGTGGTGATTGGTTAAGCCGCAATGCTGACGGCGTGGTGATTTGCGGTGTCGCGCCTAGCCTTCGAGCAATGTCGACGAGCGAAGACACGATGCCTTCAACCCCACAAGCCACCTATCCCGCATCAGCCGAGGTGGTTGAGTGGGCGCAGATCGCTGCGCGTGCGGCCGACGAGAAGTTGGCGGCGAACACGTTGGTGATCGACGTCGCCGAGGTGCTTGCGATCACCGACATCTTTCTCATCACCGCCGGAAACAACCCGCGGCAGGTCCGTGCAATCGCGAACAACATCGAAGAGATGGTTGTGCGTGCCGGCGGTCCCAAGACGGTCCGGCGAGAGGGGCACGACACCTTCGAGTGGGTGTTGCTCGACTTCGGTGTATTTATTTGCCATGTCTTCGTGGCAGAGCATCGGGCCTACTACGAGCTCGAGCGTCTCTATGGTGACCGTCCGCGTATCGAGTGGGCGAGCGACGAGCCGGCCGAGACCAGCGCCGACGTCGTCCCCTCGGCGAGCGACGAAGAGGAATAGCGCTCAAGTCCCGAAGCGGCCCGAGCGTTTCGTGAAGCGCTCAAGTCCAACAGCGGCACGTTTCCAAGCGAAGCGAGGAGAGGTGACCCGAACCCCAAAGGCCGCAAAGCGGCCGACGACTTCGCGTGGAGCTACTGGCAATCTACTCGAACCATACAGATGTTCTGGAGAGGGTGTTGTCGGTACAGGCGCCGGCGGATTTGTTTCGGCGGGCGGTACCATCAAGATCCAGGCACCCGAAAAGTGCGATTACGCACCCGGACCGGCTCCGGACGACCTGACGACAGACCAAGCTGAAGTGGCGCCTTTCGCCTAGGTGCAGGAGTGCTATGAAGACCTTCTCGCCGAAGATTTCACGGATCTCGATTGCATACAATATCTTTGCGGCCATCTTCGGATACTTCATATTTAGAAGCGCAACCGAAGAGGCTGCATGGTCCATCCTCTTCGTAGTTCTCCTGATGTTCCCCGGAGCGTTAATCGCAGGACTGGTCGCAGCGAGTCAGATTATCGTCGACGCTGGCGGGAATGTGTCACTGCGCCAACTAGGCCGCAACTCAGACTTGGGCAACGTGGCCGACCTGGAGGTGTTGTCGCCACGGCCACGCCTGCCCTTCGGCACTGGCGTTCCTCGGTTGGCTCGTAGAGGTGGACGACCAGTCCGGGCACTCCCGTTGACTAAGGCCGTGTTCGTGCAGCCCGACTCAGGCATAGAATTTTTGGAGCTCCTGAAGCGAACTCGTTCGGCTTAGATTCAGTGCAGTGCGTGTGTGCAACCGTGTCCACGACAATGGGTAGACCTCACTAGGTCGGGCGGAGTATCGGGATGGGCTTGTCGACCTGATCTCCATCAACGCTGCTGCCGCATCTCTGCCAGCCGAACCCGCTGGTTTCGTTGCAGCAACGTCGCTTGCTCAAGGATGCCTTGACGAACATTTTCGACTACTTGGGTAGCGTCTGTTACCGGGTACAGCGAAGCGAGGTTAGTCCTCGCTGAAGATGCCGAAACGAACAGTCTGCTCCGGGGACGGATTGCTGCCGTCTAGTGCCTCTGCCACGCGCTTCATAGCCTCAGACTCTTCCAGCTCTTGGGCTGCCTCCAGAGCCGCGTCTTCCGTTGGGAAAGGGCCGTGCAGCTCTCCGATGGCTTCGTCGGCTGAATCAATCTCGCTCACAAAGAATCTCAGGCAGAGCAACACTATCCCGGCCCAAAGAACTCAAGCTGTCACATTTCCGTCACAGCGGTCGGATGGCGCCAGCCTGGAGTCTTGCGAAAAGACAAAAAGCCGTTGATTTCTCAACGGTCTTGATAGTGGAGCCTAGGGGAATTGAACCCCTGACCTCTTCCATGCCATGGAAGCGCTCTACCAACTGAGCTAAGGCCCCGAAACGACTTCGGAGACTACCAGGTTTTGACGCTGATGCATCAGGATCGACAGACATCACACTTCGGTGACGGCTGCCGATGGAGTCAAAGCCCTAACCTGCGAAGGTGCGGTGGGCCGGAGATTCGATGACTGGTAAACAACTGGAACGGCTTGCGACTGAACGCTTTGGTTTGCGCCCGACCGCGCCGCTGCGGACGATGCATGCCGGCAACATCAATCGGACCGCTGTTGTCGACACCGATGATGGTGCGATCGTGCTGCAGGAAATGAACGTCAGCATCTTCTCGAACCCTGCTGCGCTGATGTCGAACACGGTCAAGATTCTGGAACGCCAGCGTGAGCACAACTTGCCAGCGCTGTCGTTCTTGCGAACGATCGATGGCGAGTGGCTCGCTGAGCTCGATGGCATTCCATGGCGGTGCTACCGGTTTGTCGATGGGGGAGCGACGCCGCCGATTCTCACGCCTGAGGATGCGCAGCGGACGGCGCGGGCCTTTGGCCGGTACGCGAAGGC
>CALLAA010000223.1 GCA_938002955.1 uncultured Acidimicrobiales bacterium | reverse complement strand
CAGCACCCGGGGCTATCTGCCCGAGCCGGTCTCGAAAGAACTGATGATGGAGATCATCGACCTGGCCCAACGGGCTCCGTCGTCGATGAACACCCAGCCCTGGAACTTCCACGTGCTCACCGGCGAACCGCTCGAACTCGTACGGGCCGGCAATACCGAGCGAATGCTCGCGGGCGCTGCGGTCGATCGAGAGATCAAAATGGTCGATCACGGTTATCAGGGTGTGCATCGCGAACGTCAGGTCGAGATCGCGGTTCAGCTCTTCGAAGCCATGGGTATCGAACGCCACGACAAAGAACGCCGCCAGGACTGGGTCATGCGAGGGTTCCGTCAATTCGATGCGCCGGTCTCGGTCGTTGTTACGCTCGACCGGGAGCTGGCCGACGACACCATTGGCCACTTCGATTGCGGCGCTGCAACCTACGGGCTCGTCCTCGCAGCGACGGCCAAGGGGCTCGGCTGTGTGATCAACGGCCAGGGCATCATGCAATCTTCGGTCGTTCGTGAACACGGCAACATCCCCGAGGACGAGGTCATCATGACGTGTGTTGCGATGGGATGGCCCGACCCGGGCTTCGTCGCGAACGACGTCGTGTCACGACGAGCCAACAACGATGACGTTGCGTCGTACGTCGGCTTCGACGAGCGCTGACGTCTCCGGCACTTCAGCCTGACTGTGGTTTGAGGGCGAGCGAACCCCTAGGTTGAGGACGTGGGGCCGCGCCGGTAGCCCCAGAGGGAGAACAGCACCAATGGCACAGTCCGATCAAGTCCCCGTCGACCACAACTTTCACGCAAAGAGCACGGCGGCCGAGGTCCTCGACGGGATCGACCTGACCGGGAAGACAGCGGTCGTCACCGGCGGGTACAGCGGCATCGGCCTCGAAACTGTTCGGGGACTCGTCAACAGTGGGGCGCGTGTGATCGTGCCGGTTCGCTCTCCAGAGAAGGCCGCCGATGCGCTCGCAGAAATCTCCGGCGACGTGTCGACCGTCCCCATGGATCTCGCCGACCTCGGTTCGATCCGCGATGCCTCAGCGTCGTTGAACGAGAGCCTGAGCTCGCTCGACCTGCTCATCAACAACGCCGGCATCATGGCCTGTCCAGAGGCTCGTGTTGGACCGGGCTGGGAATCCCAATTCGGTATCTGCCACATGGGTCACTTCGCACTCACGAACGCGCTGATGCCGCTGCTTACCGCAACCCCTTCGTCTCGTGTGGTCTCGCTGTCGTCGACGGCACACAAGATGTCGGGAATCAACTGGGACGACGTGAACTATGACGATCAGCCGTATGACAAGTGGCAGGCGTACGGTCAGGCAAAGACCGCAAACGCGCTGTTTATCAACGCACTATCGCGGCGCATGAAGGGCCATGGCGGACACGCCTTCTCGGTACATCCAGGTGGCATCTTCACACCTCTGCAACGGCACCTGTCGACCGAAGAGATGGTGATGTTGGGCTGGCTCGATGAGGACGGCGAACCGTCCGAACTTGCAAAGGCCGGCTTCAAGAGCCCTGAGCAGGGTGCGTCGACCACGCTGTGGGCAGCGACCTCAACCGACCTCGACGGTGTCGCCGGCGTCTATTGCGAAGACTGCAACATCGCCGCGCCGACCGACCCCGAAAGCCCCACCGCCCGATACATCGGGGTCGAGGCACACGCCTGCGACGACGACCAGGCCGAGCGGCTCTGGGAGCTCAGCGAGCAGTGGCTGGCCAACGCCTAGCGATAGGCCCGGCCACTAGCCTCTCGCAACATGTCCGCAGGAACTCCAAATATTCTCCTCATCCAGGTCGACCAGCTGGCCGCGTCGTTCCTCCCCGCCTACGGGAATATGATCGCAAAGACGCCACATCTCGATGGCCTCGCCGAACGGTCGGCGATCTTCGAATCTGCGTACACGAACTTCGCGTTGTGCGCCCCGTCGCGGTTCTCGATGCTCTCTGGACGCCTGGCGTCGGAGATCGACGCCTTCGACAACGGCGCGGAGTTTACGAGCTCGATTCCGACATTCGCGCACTACCTGCGCGCCTTGGGATACCACACGTCTCTGATCGGGAAGATGCACTTCGTCGGTGCGGATCAGCTTCACGGTTTCCACGAGCGGCTGACGACCGACATTTATCCGTCCGGTTTTAGCTGGACCGGCGACTGGACCGAAAGCACCGAGGCCCACAGCAACGATGCCCGGTCATTCACGTTGGCTGGCCCGTACCTTCGCACGGTGCAGATGGACTACGACGACGAGGTAGCACATCGTGCGAAGCGAAAGCTGTACGACCTGGCCCGCGGCGAGATGCTCGACGACGCTCAGCCGTGGCACGTCACGGTGTCGTTCACGCATCCTCATGATCCGTACCAGTGCCGACCTGAACACTGGGACTTGTACGACTCCGATGACATCGACATGCCGACCGTGGGTCCGATTCCAGAAGCCGAGATGGATCCGTACAGCGTTCGGCTTCGCAAGCAATACGGCCTCGCCGACCTCGACCTTACCGACGAGCAGATCCGGCGAGCTCGTCACGGCTACTACGGGTCGGTCAGCTATGTCGATGATCTGGTCGGCGAACTGCTCGCCACACTCTCTGATACCGGGATGGACGATGACACCGTCGTCGTGTTCACGACCGATCACGGCGACATGATGGGTGAACGTGGTCTTTGGTACAAGCGCACGTTCTTTGAGGAAGCATCACGAATCCCGCTCATGATCTCGTGGCCGAGCACCATCGAACCCAAGCGGCTCGTAAATAACGTGTCGCTCGTCGACCTGCTCCCAACGTTCTGCGAACTCGGCGGTGACGCGCGCCTCGCTGCGTCGGTCGACACACTCGACGGGCGAAGCTTGGTCACGTTGATGACAAAGGGTGCCGACGATTCACTCGACGACGTCGTCTACGGCGAGAACCTCTCCGAGGGAGCAACCGCTCCGATCCTGATGGTGAAGCGAGGGTCGATGAAGCTCGTCACGAGCGGCTGCGACCCGGACCAGTTGTTCGACCTTGAGGCCGACCCGAACGAGCTGGTCAACCTCGCTGGCCACCCCGACTACGCAACCGTGGCAGCAGAACTGCATGCGCTCACAAGTGCTCGCTGGGATATCGAGCAGCTCGGACGCCGTGTCGAACAGAGCCAGCGTCGACGTCAGTTCCTCCGGGCGGTCGATGCAACGAGCGGCAGGCCCGATTGGAGTCATCGACCGCCGGATCAGGCCGGACAGGGCGTCTTGAGAGATGGGGTTATCTACAACGATTGGGCCTACGGCCAGAACCTTGAGATCGGTGGCGGGTCATGAGCCGAAGGGGTCGACGGGCCGGCCGCGGCAGCCTCGAGCCTCCGAAGCCATTGCCGCTCGAGCGAACTATCCCGCTCTACGAGCTTTTGCCCGAAGAAACCGTCGAGATGGTCCACGACGGGTCGATGCGAATCCTCGAAGAGGTCGGCATCGAGTTTCGCTACGACGAGGCGCTAACGATCTGGAAGGACGCCGGAGCCGACGTTGATGGTTCGCGCGTGCGACTTCCTCGTGAGCTTCTTATGAATCTCATCGCGACAGCGCCGTCGCAGTTCACGATGCACGCTCGCAACCCGGCCCAGTCCGTCGAGATCGGCGGCAAGCACTTTGCGATTTCTCCCAATTCGGGAAGCCCGTTTTTCTTTGACCGGGAGCACGGGAGGCGTTATGCCACGCGGGCCGACAACATTGCGTGCATCCAGCTCAGCCATCAGCTCCCGACGATCAACATCGCCGGCGGCTTCCACTGCGAAGCGACCGACATCGACATCCCGCACCGGCACCTCGTGTACTACGCCGATTCGATGCGTTACACCGACAAGATAAGTATTGGCTCGTGTCAGGGAGCCGACCAGGCTCAAGACACCATCGACATGGCCAAGATCGTTCACGGGGAGAGGATTGTTGAAAACAACGCGGTAATTACCGGTTTTATGAACGGAAACTCGCCGCTGGTATGGGACGAGTCGATGTTGAGCGCGGCGATTTTGTATGCCCGCGCTGGTCAACCGGTCTACTACTCGCCATTTGCGCTGGCTGGTGCGAACACTCCTGCGAGCACGATCGGCGGTATTGCACAGCTGAACGCAGAAGCGTTGGCCGGGTGCGCATTCACGCAAGCGATTAATCCTGGTTCGCCAACGATTTATGGCATGTTCTTGATGATTGTGGATATGCGGACCGGTTCGCCGATGACCGGCACCCCAGACCTTGCCCACATGCTGCTCATGGCCGGCCAACTCGCCCGCTTCTACGGATTGCCTGTTCGAAGCGTGGGCATGCACACGGGCTCAAAGAAGCTTGACGCTCAGGCCGGATACGAGGCCAACATGAACATGCACGCCTCCATGCTCGGTGGAATAAACCTCATCACACATTGCGGTGGCTGGATGGAGCATGGCCTCACGGTGAATCTGGCGAAATATGCAACCGACAGCGACATCACGGCAGGATGGATCCGTTATGCCCAGGGGCCTCGGACCGACGACTTCGCCGACGCAATGAACGCAGTTCGAGAAGTCGGCCCCCAAGGCCACTACCTGGGTGCCGCACACACCGTGGACAACTACACATCGGCATTCCACATGCCTGAGGTGATGGACCAGACGAGCTTCGAACAATGGCAAGAGGCAGGGGAGAAAGACACCCAAGCGCTCGGTTTCGAACGGGTCGACGCGCTGATGGCAGAGTACGAGAAGCCCGCGATCGACGACGCTGTCGAAGAAGAGCTGCTCGAATTCGTTAGTCGCCGTATGAGGGAAATTCCGAAAGGTATTCAGTGAGCACCGATCCGCTGTTGCAGCCATTTCAACTCGGCTCGCTGACGCTCAAGAACCGCATCTTCTCGAGCAGCCACGCTCCCGGCTACAACACCGACGGCATTCCCAATGAGCGCTACATGGCGTACCACGAGGAAAAGGCCAAAGGCGGCATTGGGATGACCATGATCGGCGGGTCGAGCAACGTATCGCCGGACTCTGCGTCGTTATGGGGACAGATGTACTTCGGCTCCGATGCAATTATCGACCCGCTGGCGGAGATGACCGAGCGAATTCACCGCCATGGCGCCGCCGTCATGTGCCAGATCACCCACATGGGTCGGCGCAACGTGTCGAACGACGGCGACTGGCTCCCGACGATCGCTCCGTCGCCAATTCGCGAACCCATGCATCGTGGCTGGCCGAAGCAGATCGAAAAGAGCGACATTCGACGTGTCGTCAACGACTTTGGTGCAGCGGCGGTGCGGGCTCATGCCAGCGGGCTCGACGGAATCGAACTGTGCGCCACGAGCCATCTCATCGACCAGTTCTGGACCCCGCTCTCGAACCGGCGTACCGACGAATACGGCGGCTCGATCGAGAACCGGCTTCGGTTCACCATCGAGGCGTTGCAGTCCATTCGTGACGCGGTCGGAAGTGATCTGCTCGTCGGCATTCGCATGATCGCGGACGAGGGGCAGATCGGTGGACTGAGCACCGAAGAGAGCGCAGACATCGCGCTTCGACTCGCGGCGTCGGGCCTGCTCGACTTCCTCAACATCGCGAGCTCGTCGCTGGCGACCGAGGAGGGACTGTCGAAAGCAATCCCGCCATCGGGCACGCCTCTCATGCCGTTCGTATCGTTGGCCGGTTCGATCAAGGAGATGGTCGACATCCCAATCCTTCATGCAACCCGCATCACCGATCTGTCGTCGGCTCGCCACGCGATCAGCGAGGGCTTGATCGATCTCGCTGGCATGACCCGTGCGCACATTGCTGATCCGCACATCGTGAGCAAGCTCGAACGTGGCGAAGAGGAGCGGATCCGCGTGTGCGTCGGCGCCTCGACCTGCATCAACCGATTGCACATGGGGCTCGAATCGGTGTGCATCCAGAACCCAGCGACCGGTCGAGAATCCCACATTCCGCAGCTCGTCTCGCGTTCCGAGGCTGCGAGCAAGAAGGCGGTCGTGATCGGTGCCGGTCCTGCAGGCATGGAGGCCGCCAGGGTCCTCGCCGAGCGTGGCCACAACGTCGTGCTGTTCGAGGCCCAGGACCGTGTGGGCGGCCAAGTCGTCCTCGCTGCACGAGCGAGCGAACGCCAATCGGAATTGCTCGGGATCACCGGGTGGCTCGAGGCCGAACTCAGCCACGTCAACGTTGACCTGCGGCTCAACTCGCCGGTCGACGTCGATGACGTTCGCTCGGAAAACCCCGACATTGTCGTCGTCGCCACCGGAGGGTTTCCCGATACGAGCTTTCTGTCGACCGGTGCCGACCTCGTGCATACTTCGTGGGACGTACTGGGTGGACACGCAGCAATCTCGGGTCGCGTCCTTATCTACGACGACCATGGAAGCGAACATGCGCCGTCGGTCGCCGAGTTTCTGAGCGACAACGGTGTCGGCGACATCGAGCTCGTCACACCCGACCGCCTGATCGCCCAAGACCTTGCGGCGACGACGGGACCCGCATACCTGCAGATGCTGTATGAGCGTGAGGTGACGATGACCCCGGACCAACAACTCGTTGGTGTCGAACGCGATGGCACCGCGCTTCGGGCCACACTGCGGAACATCTTCACCCGCCGAGAGACCATGCGGATCGTCGATGCCGTCGTGACCGAGCACGGAGTCGTTCCAAACGACGACCTCTATCACGAGCTCTGTGACGCCTCGTCGAACGGGGGAGCGATCGATCTCGACGCGCTCCTCGGTGGGCGGCCCCAACCGGCCGACGGGAGCGGCTACGCCCTGTACCGAGTCGGGGATGCGGTCGCGAGCCGAGGGATTGCAGCGGGAATCTACGAGGCTCGTCGCCTCTGTCAGCAGCTATGAGACGACTGCTCTTCATCCATGGCGTGGCACAGGGTGGCCGGGACCCGGACGACATTCGCCACGAATGGATCGACGCTCTCACCATTGGGTGCGCGGCCGCAGGAGCGAAGTGGGATCCGGACATCCCGATCGACCTGCCGTTCTATGGCGACCGCCTCGATGCGCTGATCGATCAAGCCCATCACGGCCAGGATAAGCAGCAGCGTGACGTTGCCTTGGAGGGGTTCTCGTCCGACATGCTTCTCGAGATGCATACGCATCACCCGGGACTTCGCGAAGCGGTCGCTGCCACCGAGCTCGCCGCTACCCATGAGGCGGAGCGGGTCGCACTGAACTCGGGGCTGCTTCGCGCAATTGCGGAGGCGATCGATCGACGCTCGGGAGCCGAGTCCTTCCTGGTGTCCCAGTTCCTCAGCGAGGTGCATTTCTACGTACAGGTGCCACAGGCACAACGAGAGATTGATGCGATCATCGATACGGCGATCACCGATGAAGAAACAGTCGTCGTCGCTCACTCGTTGGGAACGGTCGTGAGCTACCGGGCGCTGCTTCGATATCGCACGGCGAAGATCGTGCAGCACGTCACCGTCGGGTCACCGCTGGCATGCTCATCGATACGCACCGAGCTCGGAACGCTGGAGAATCCGTGTCCAGACGCATGGTTCAATGCTCGAGACCCACATGACTTCGTTGCGTTTCATCCGCTCGATGCGGAACACTTTGGCGCGGAGCCACCGATCAGAAACCACAACGCTGTCGTGAACTCGACGCCAAATCGCCACAGCATCTCTGGCTATCTGAGCGACCCGCTCGTAGCGACAGCGATCATGAACGCGGTCTGGGCCTAGCCCAACTACCGAGCCGACGTTGGTCCGCTGGCCCACCGCCTCAGTACTGTCGTACCGATGGCAGAGCTGAACTGGTCAGAGAACATCGAATACACCGCCTCAGCGCTCCACCACCCGACATCGGTGGCGGAGCTTCAAGAGCTCGTCGCGGCAGCGACACACGTCAAGGCGCTCGGTACCCGACATTCGTTCAACCGCATCGCCGACACCGAGGGCGCGCAGATCTCGACGGCGTCGCTCGATCTTTCGGCGACCATCGATCACGACGCAATGACCGCAACCGTTCCCGGAGGCTGGAGTTACGCGATGGTTGCGTCAACGCTCGAGGCGGCTGGAGTCGCGCTCTCCAACATGGGGTCGTTGCCACACATCTCGATCGCCGGCGGAAGTGCGACCGGTACTCACGGGTCGGGCGACGCGAATCAGATTCTGGCCGCAGAGATCAGTGCACTCGATCTGGTGACCGCCGACGGATCCCTCAAGCACGTGGACCGTGCCTCACCGGAGCTCGCCGCGATGGCGGTTGGTCTCGGAGCCTTCGGCATCGTGACCGCGGTGACCCTCGATGTTCAGCCGTCCTACCTCGTTCGACAGGACCTGTACAAGGGCGCCTCATGGGATGTTGTGCTCGAAAACCTCGACGAGGTTATGGCGAGCGCGTACAGCGTTAACCTGCACGCCGACTTCTCATCGTCCGACACTCGGACGATCTGGCAAAAGTCCCGGGTGGCGACCGACGCTGTCGATGCGGTTCCCGCCGAGCTCTGGGGTGCGACCCGTCTCGACCAGACAGAGCTCGACCCCGGCCGGGTCACGTCGCTGCTGCCACCAGGTCCATGGAACGAACGGCTTCCACACTTCGTTCCAGAGGGCGCCCCCTCGGTCGGTGGGGACGAGCTGCAGACCGAGTACTTCGTTGATCGTTCGAACGCCGTAGCGGCGATCGACACACTGCGATCCATGGGCACCCGGATCGACCCGCACCTGCACGGCACCGAGATTCGCACGCTCGCCGCAGACGACATGTGGCTGAGCCCGACGATCGGCCGCGATTGCCTGTGCATTGGCTTTACGTGGAAGAAGCACGTCCGCGAGGTGTTGTCGTTACTGCCGGAGATCGAGGCAGCGCTCGCCCCGCTCGAACCCACCCCGCATTGGGGAAAGCTCTTTGCGTTCACACACGCTGAGCTCGCTCGACGGTTCGACCGGCTCGACGACTTCGTCGGGCTCGTGCACGAGCTCGACCCGTCCGGCAAGTTCGACAACTCCTTCCTCCGCCGGATCGCTGGTTAAACCAAGGGGCGGTCATACTCGTGTAGCGAAAGGCTCTCGTGGACACGACCACCCCGACCGGAATACCGACGACACACCGAGTTGATTCCGCTCGTTCGTGGGTGGTGCTGGGCTCGACCTTTCTGACGCTCTTCACCGTCTTCGGGGTCGCATACAGCTTTGGTGAATTCTTTGGGCCGATGGCCGACGAGTTCGGCACGAGCCGATCAGCGACAGCGTTCTTCTTCTCGATTACGACCTTTGCGTACTTCGGGCTCGGCATCGTGAGTGGCCGTATCGCCGATCGGATCGGGCCTCGCCGAGTGCTGATCTTCGGTGCTGTCTGCATGGTGACCGGACTGTTCCTTACCGCCGAAGTGTCCTCCATCCAACTCGGCTATCTCACCTATGGATTGGGTGTCGGCATCGGCGTGGCGTGTTGCTACGTCCCGATGGTCGCCGCGGTCGGAGGCTGGTTCGAGCAGAAACGTACGATGGCGCTCGGACTGGCGGTGGCCGGTATAGGCCTTGGCACGCTCGTGCTCGTTCCGTTGGTCGAGTGGGTGATCGAGCAGAACGGTTGGCGAGACGCCTATCGGCTCCTCGGAGCGATCTCGGCGGTGCTTCTCGCGATCGCCGCTTTCGGGGCGCATCGGCCGCCGGGGTCATCGGCAACACCACTGCCGCTTCGCGAGTCCATCGGTGGTCGCATCGACTTCACGCTGCTCTACGTGTCGTCCTTCTTCTTGTCGGCAGCGTTGTTCACGCCCTTTGTGTTTCTCGCCGACTACATCGAAACAACCGGCACGGACGGGTCAGCCGCTGTGCTACTCGGCCTCATCGGCATGTCGTCGATCGTTGGGCGCCTCGGCTTTGGTGCAATCGCTGCCAAGATCGGGACCATTGCCCTATTCCGCCTGTCCTGCACAGGTCTCGGATTGAGCTTTCTTCTCTGGATCATCGCCGACACCAACTATGTGCTGCTGGTGGTGTTCGCACTCGTTCTCGGAGTGGCCTACGGCGGCATCATTGCCCTGTCACCAGCTGTCGTCGCCGAACTCTTTGGGATCGTCGGTATGGGAGGTGTGCTCGGCGCGCTCTACACGGCAAACGGATTCGGCGGTCTCGTTGGGCCGCCCGTGATGGGCCGCATCATCGACACCTCCGGACACACCGCAGCGCAGTGGACTGCGTTGGTCTCCGGGCTGATCGGCGCGTCACTGCTGTTCAAGGTCGTTCCGAGAAATGACGAGTCTGTGGCCTAATATGGCGCGCATTATGAGCCCTGCACCAACCATGCCTTCCTCGGGAGACCAGCCGGTTCTGCCGACTTGGGAGGAGATACCGACGGACCTCGCACAGGCGACCAGTGAGATCAAAGCCGCGATTCGCGCCCGTATCGAATCCTCCGGTCGAAGCCTCGAAGACGTCTTCGCGGCTCTCGAGGCCGCCATCGTTGAACGGGTGAACGAGGTCGAAGCAAACAACGAAGCGGGGGAGACGTCGTGGACCGTCGTCGACTACGACGACATCGCAGGCGGGAACGTCGATAGCGAGACCCTTGCGCATCTCCGGCGCAGCGGATGTCTCGTCGTACGAGATCATTTCTCCCGCGAGCAGGCGTTGCAATGGGACACCGACATTCTGACCTACGTTCAGGACAATGACTTTTCCGACGCGTACGGGGGTGCCGACGACGGATTCTTCGGAACGGACAAGGCCTTGCCCGAGATGTACCCGGTCTACTGGTCATCAGCGCAGATGGAAGCCCATCAGAGTGACCGCATGGCCACCGTGCAGTCGTTTTTGCATCGTCGTTGGAACTGGACGTCGAACGGGTCGCAATGGTTCGACCCCGATCACCACGCGATGTACCCAGACCGGATTCGGCGGCGTCCGCCCGGGGTCGATTCGGCTGGCCTCGGGGCACACTTCGATACGGGAAACCTCGACCTGTGGATGACATCGGCGTACCAGGCGTCCTTCCGTCATATCTTCGACGGCGCAATCGAGTTGTTCGATCCTTGGGACGCTGCTCACCGGACCGCCGGGACCCAGTACCCGGGAACGACCATGTGTTCGGCCTTCCGTACGTTCCAAGGTTGGACGGCGCTCTCGGACATGGCGAACGATCAAGGCGTGCTGTGGTCGATCCCGATCCCCGAGGCAATCGCCTACCTGCTGCTGCGGCCGCTGCTCCGCGACGTACCCGACGACGAGATGTGTGGGGTGACTGTCAACCGCGTCTTTGCGCTCGACGAACGCTGGCACTCGCTGTTGTTGCGAGCAAAGAGCTCGATTCCCGATGTGCAGGCAGGAGATTCGGTGTGGTGGCATTGCGACCTCGTCCACGGTGTGGCTGGGGTTACCAACCAGGTCGGATGGGGCAACGTGATGTACATCCCGGCAGCGCCGTGGTGTGAGCGCAACGAAACGTATGCCGCGAGCGTGCTCAGCGCGTTCGAGACCGGCTCGAGTCCCTCGGATTTTCCCGAGGAGCACTACGAACGAGGGTGGAGCAACCGGTTCTCCATCGATCAACTCAACGAGCACGGCCGTCGCGGCCTTGGCCTCGGACCCGCACGAGCGAGGTAGCCACGATGACACTACGTGAGATCACTCCCGACGAGATTGCGGCGTTCGACCGTGACGGGGTCATCGTGCTCCGCAATATGTTCGGACAGCCATGGATCGACCTGCTGACCGCAGGCCTCGAACGTCACCGGAAGTCGCCCACACCGCGGGCGCGCATCTGGGACCGTGACGATGCGGGACGGACGATGTTCTGGGACAGCATGGCCTGGCACGACGTTCCCGAATACCAACGCTTTGTTCACGAGTCCTCGGCGGCCGAAATCGCCGGGCGGCTTCTCGGCTCGAGCGCCGTGCATTTCTACTTCGATGCCGTCTTTGTACGCAGTGCTGGTTCCCAATTCGAAACCCCGTGGCACCAAGACGAGCCCTACTGGTCGGTGAGCGGTCATGACACCTGCACGATCTGGATGCCCCTGGTGCCGGTACAGGCAAAGAATGCGCTTGCGTTCGTGCCGGGGTCGCATCGAACGAACACGGTCTTTGACCAGCCGGACTTTGGCGTCCTAAACCCCGATGACAAACCCGATGTTGATCGCAGCGACTTCTCTGCGATCGCCGAGGTCGACATTCCCGATATCGATGCCGACCGTGCGGCCCACGGAGTGGTGAGCTGGGATATGAAGCCAGGGGATTGCGTCGTGTTCAACAGCCGAATCCTGCACGGGGGATCGGGATTGCTCGACGAGACCGATGGACTCTCGGTCTTCACCTCGAAATGGTTGGGCGATGACGTGCGCATCGCGTTCCGTGACGAGGGAATGGATCCCGACTTCAGCGAGATCATGAAGTCGTACGGCTTGGACTCCGGCGACCGGCCAGGCACCGATCTGCTTCCGCTCGTGTGGTCGTCGAGTTCTAAAACCGGTCGAGCAGCACCGTAAACTCGTCCTATGGGCATGGGACCGCTTACTGAAGACCAGATCACGTCGTATTGGGAGAACGGGTACGTCTTCGTCGAGAACGCCATAACCAACGAGCAGCTCACCGCGCTCGTCGACGACGTTGCTCGGTGGACCGACGAGAGCCGCCAGCACTCCGAGCCGTACGGAGATACCCTCGCTGGCCGGCCCCGCTTCGACATGGCCCCCGAACACAACGCCGACGATCCCCGCTTGCGTCGGGTGGCGTCTCCCGTCGAGGTCTCGGACGCATACCGCGACACGATGCGAGATAACCGGGCCCTCGATGCAGTCGCGCAACTCATTGGCCCAAACATCGAGTTCAACAACTCCAAGATCAATGCGAAACAACCCGGTTCGTCGACCGAGGTGAAGTACCACCAGGACTTCATGTTCCAGCCGCACTCGAACGAGGACCTCATTGCCTGTTTGTTCTTCCTCGACGAGGTCACCCTCGAGAACGGTCCGCTCAACGTGGTGCCCGGAACGCACCGGTCTGCGCTCTTTGACCACTGGCATGATGGGGTCTACACCGGTGCGGTGAGCGCCGAGGTCGAGGCCGCTCACGTCAACGATGCCGTTCCGATCTACGGTCCGGCCGGGTCGGCCTGCCTCATGCACACCCGTTTGCTCCACGGGTCAGCGCCTAATGCGTCCGATCACCCGCGGACGCTGTTTATTGCCGAGTACCGCGCCGAAGACGCAAAGCCCCTGCAGGTAAATCACTTGCCGAGCATCTACGAAGGCGAAGTCGTCCGCGGCGAGCGCACGAACCGAGTTCGGTGCTCGAGCTATGAGATGGAATTTCCTGAGGTGCCCAAGGAAGCATCGTTCTTCTCCCAGCAGGCCAAGGCGTCGACAACCTAGAAGGCACTAGGTTTGGTCGATGCCCGCTGCGGACACGGACCCAATAGCTGAGAGCACGTTCGATGCGGTCGTCATCGGCGCTGGGATGGGCGGTATGTGTTGCGCCGCGTGGCTCGCCGCTGCTGGCCTCCGTGTTGCGGTGATCGAACGGTCGGGTCAGCTCGGCGGTCGCGCCTCACACCGAACCCGCAACGGTTGTGTGGTGACAACGGGCGCCATCATGGTCCCGATGGGAGAGGACAGCGCGATCCGCCAGGCGTTCGATGCCGTCGACGCCGAGATGAACATGATCGAGACGACCGGCAAGATGCGATACCGCCTCGACCACGGCGACTACGACCTGCCACCTGGTGGTGGCGGCCTGTACGGCATGATCGAGTTCGCGTTAGAAGGCGACGAAACGCAAGCTAAAGCACTCTTTGGTGAGTTTCGTCGGGCGCTGTCGGGGTGGGCTCCACTCGACACGATCACCATGCGACAGTGGCTCGATCAGTTCACCGACAACGACAACGCCAAGAACCTCTTCAATGGCTACACGGCCGCACTGATGGGCATCGGTATCCACGAACTCGGCGCCGGCACGTTCTTTGAATTCCTGAAGGGCAGCAGCAAAGGAAGCCGGTTCGGGCTGGCCGCCGAGGGCAACGGCGACATCATGAACACGCTCGCCACGGCGCTGCGTGACCGCAACGTCGAGTTCTACCTTCGGGCCACCGTCGAGGAGATCGTCGTGGATGGCGGACACGTACGTGGCGTCCGGCTGACGAAGGATGGCCAATCCCAGATCCTCGCCACGACGACCGTGTTCTCCAATGCGGGTCCGGACCGCACGGTCGAGCTCGCCGGTGGCGACGACAACTTTGAGGCCAGCTACATCGCTCGGCTGCGAGACCACCCGCATCCGGCAACGATCTTCCACGTGAGTTTCGTGATGGACCGACCGCTGCTGCCCGATCTCGATGGCAGCCTCGTGCTCGGCAACAATACGAATCTGATCTACCTGGAGATTCCGTCGAACATCTCGCCCTATGTCGCTCCTCCGGGCGTGCACCTACACACCGCCTATGGGGCTCCCGCCGATTCGGCGAACGTCGACTACAAAGCAGAGCTCGATAACACCATTGTCGAGCTCGAGGAGAACTTCCCCGGGGTTCTCGACGAAGCCGAGTTTGTGGTCAAGGCAATGCATCGCGGCCGCTCACCCGGCATGCACCGATGGGTTGGCCACACCATGCCCGTTACGACGCCGATCGACGGTCTGTACAACGTTGGTGATGGTTGCACCCCGCCTGGCAAGATCGGCACCGAAGGCGCTGCCTCATCGGCCAAGGTGGCCGCCGAATACATGTTGGCTCGACGCCGGTAGGCCAAGCCCCGCTCAGGCAGTGGCTGGGAGCCACGCGCTGAGGGCCTCGCCGATCTCATTGGGGCTGTCCTCTTGGATGAAGTGCAATCCGGCAACCGTGACCTCGGTTTGGTTTGGCCAGGTGCGACAGAACTCGCGCTGCGGGCCGGTCAAGATGATGCCCGGGTCGGCGTTGATAAAGAGCTTTGGGACGTCGGAGGTCGACAGCCAGTCGGCGTAGGACTGGACGATGTCGACGACATCTGCCGGCTCGCCCTCGATCGGAATCTGTCGAGGCCACGTCAGCGTGGGACGGCGATCGGCCGGGTCGGCGAACGGTCGTCGGTACTCGTTCATCTCGTCATCGCTGAGGGTCCGCATAATCGAGGACGGCAAGATTGCCTCCACGAAGAGGTTCTTCGTCATCACGATCTCTTCGCCAGCGTCGGTCCGCATGTTCTGGAAGATTCCGCGGGCTGCCTCTGGCCATTCGTCCCATGTAACCGGCCGGACGATCGCCTCCATGTAACAGATGCCAGCGACGCGGTCGCGATGCCGGTTGGCCCAGTCGAAACCAAGCGCTGAGCCCCAGTCATGAATCACGAGCGTGATGTTCTCGCCGAGGTCGAGCTGATCCAGCAGTGCATCGAGATACTCGCGGTGCTCGACAATGGTGTAGGAGTCGACCGTCGGGTCATCGAGCTTGTCGGAGTCGCCCTGCCCAATCAGGTCGGGGACGACACAACGAGCTCGGTCCGAGACGTGGGGGACGATATCTCGCCACAAGTACGACGAGGTCGGATTGCCATGAAGGAACAGCACGGTCGGGCCAGACCCCACATCGTGATAGGCCATTCGCTTACCATTTACGGTCGCGTACTTCTTGCTCAACGGTTCGATACTCATGGAGCGAGTCTTGCACGGACGCCATGACCGGCGCGTCGAATTCGATGAGTGGAACCCTCGACCTACGGAACCGACGGCCGCGGACTATTCGCTAGAGGAACTCAGCGCCCGAATAAGCCGCCGGAGTGAGAGTAAGCCGAGGTATCGACCGGCGTTGTCGACGACGATGATGGGTGCGTAGGGCTCGTGCGTCTTCGAGGTCGCAATACGCTGGCCGACCTCACTCGGGGTACTCGTCACGTTTGCCACCAACGTTCCCGTCAACACGCCGGTGGCGGCACCTTCGCTGCTCAATAAGCCGAGCGGGCGCCCGTCGGAATCGACGACTGCGGACCAGGGCACGTTCTGGCCCAGAAACGCCGGCGTGAGCGAGTCGGATTCGCTCAGCGCGGTCACTGGGTCGACGAGCGCATGCAAGGTATCGCGCGAGCCCTGCGGGATTTGGCGAAGCTCCGTGACGGCGACCGGGTCCATCGAGATCCACGCGGGCCCAGGGCGACCAAAGTAGTAGCCCTGCACGAGCGGAACCTCGAGTTCCATGAGCGTTTGGGCTTCGGCCGGCGTCTCGATTCCCTCAGCCAGGATCCAGGCATCGGTCCGGCTCGCAAAGATGCCGAGCATCTCGATGAGGGCACGTTTGGCCTCGTCGTGATCCACGCCGTCGACCAAGCCTCGATCGAGCTTGAGGATCGCTGGTCGCAGCTCCAAGATCTGTTGAAGTCCGGCGAACCCGGCGCCGGTATCGTCCATGGCGAACGTCGCACCGGCCTGCTTCAAGCGTTCGACGATAGGGGACAGTCGTGTCCAGTCCCAGGCGCGATGCTCGGTCAGCTCGATGACGATGCCGCCCAGGTGTCCCTGAGCAAAGAATATGTCGAGCACCCGACGGTCGAGCAGCGACGTCGGATCTACGTTGACCGACAGGAAGCAGTTGCGCGGCAGGTCGGGCCGCCGGCGAAACGCAGACGTCAACGTCATTGCATCGAGCTCGGCGGTGAGGTCGAGCGCAATGGCCGCAGCGAACCACTGGTCGGGGCCGAGGTAGACCCCGTTGACCTCGTCGAACCGAGAGAGGGCCTCGTATCCAACGACGGTCTTGCGTTTGAGGTCGACGATTGGCTGGAAGACCGTGGTGACGCTGTGCGCCGCGAGCGAGCGGGCTATACGCGCCGACCACAGAGGAAGCTCCGTGTCGACCGCCATGAACTGGTGGGTTAGGAGAGAGCGCTGATGCGCTCGGTGACCTGCTGCACGAGCGAGTCAGGAATTTCAGTCATTCCGTGATCTTCGGTGGCGTGGGTGGCGACCTGTCCAAGGATTCCGGCGTCATCTTCAGCTTCGAATCGTGCATCGCATCCAGGTACGACGTCTCCGCAGGCAAATTGTTTCATGGGTACAGCAGCTTTCATTGGTGATCGTTGTTTCGATTTCGGCACGGGCTCATCGAACCTTGATCGATCGGGCCGGTGTCTTTGGTGTCATCGATCACTTCTGTTAATTCGGGCAGGTTGTGCGTCAACGTACGGCCACTCCAGCGCATCGTGTGTATCGCTCGGTACCGATCTATCGGGATGGGGCGTGACCATCGTTGGCTGCTGTCTAGGCTTCGAGTTATGACGACGTATAGCTTCCTCGACGACTACAGCGAGGGCTGCCACCCAGAGATTCTGCAGGCGTTGCAGGAGACGAATCTCGAACAACAGACGGGGTATGGAGACGACGATTACTCCCTCGATGCACGTGCCCTCGTCGCCGAGGCGTGTGGGCAGCCCGATGTGCCGGTGTACTTCGTATCTGGGGGAACTCTGGCCAACCTGATCATCAGTGCGGCTGCACTTCGGCCCTATGAGGCGATCGTGTCGGCGTCGTCGGGCCACATAGCGACCCGCGAGACGGGGGCTATCGAAGCGACCGGGCACAAGATCATCACGGTTGCATCGACGAACGGCAAGGTGACTCCCACCGATGTGGAAGCCGCTGTGGCGGCCAATGGCCACGCCCCGCACATGGCCAAGCCAGCAATGCTGTACGTCTCGAACGCGACCGAATTCGGGACGGTCTATAGCCGTGAGGAACTCCTCGCACTTCGAGCCTGCTGCGATTCACATGGATTGTTGCTCATGATCGATGGCGCTCGTCTCGCCGTGGCGCTCGCGTCGGACAAGTCCAACGGAACAACGTTGGCCGATATCGCTTCGATCGCCGATGTCTTTTGGATCGGTGGCACCAAAGCAGGGGCGCTCTTTGGCGAGGCGATCGTGATCCCGAACGAGCGGTTGCGCTCCGACTACGAGTTTCACCTCAAGCAGCGTGGGGCACTGCTGGCGAAAGGTCGGGTGCTCGGCGTGCAGTTCCGGTCATTGTTCGGCGACGGCCTCTTCGAACAGGCGGCGGCAATCTCGAACGACCTCGCCCAGACGCTTGCCAGTGGTGTGGCCTCGGCAGGATTCGCGCTCGCCGCACAAACCGAGAGCAACCAAGTGTTCGCGGTATTGCCAAACGCTCTCATCGGTCGGCTCTCGGAGCACTTCAGTTTCTATACCTGGGAGCCCCGTCCGAACGACGAATCTGTTGTCCGGCTCGTCACGTCGTGGGCAACCGATGCGAGTCAGGTCGAGCGATTTGTGTCGATGCTCGCCGACTAGGACAGTCGATACTGGCTGGCGACCACAGCGGCGCTCGTGCGCTCGGTCAATCCGAGCTGGCGAAGAATGGACGACACGTGGTTCTTCACCGTTCCGGTGCTGAGATGGAGTTCTTTCGCGATCGCCGGGTTTGATGCTCCGGTGGCAAGTAACTGCAGGACGTCCCGTTCTCGAGGTGTGAGCTGGTCGATCGCTGATTGCATGTCCTGGCTTGTGCTGGGGCCCGGAGAGGCACCGGACGTGAGGCGAGCAGCCACGTCGGGGGTCAGTTGCACGAGGCCGCGGGCAGCCGCCGAAATCGCTTCAGCGAGGTCTTCCGCGGAGATGTCCTTCGTGAGGTACCCCGACGCTCCGGCGCTGAGTGCCCGTTGTATGAGGTCCCGGTCGATGAACGTGGTGAGCACGAGTATTTCGATACCCGGTTGGGCGGCTTTGATCCGTCGGGTCGCCTCGATTCCATCGAGGTTCGGCATCTTGATATCCATCAGCA
The DNA here is from genome assembly GCA_938002955.1 of uncultured Acidimicrobiales bacterium. Lineage (GTDB taxonomy): Bacteria > Actinomycetota > Acidimicrobiia > Acidimicrobiales > SHLQ01 > SHLQ01. The sequence continues at coordinate 7,382 of CALLAA010000223.1, read as the reverse complement.
TCACATGAGGCTGCAAGGTCGCTGCGAGTGTGAGGGCTTCGTTGCCGTCACTTCCGCTGCCGATCACGTTGATGTTGTCGGCAATGTCGGCGAGCGCTGTGAGGCCGTCACGGACCATCCACTGATCTTCGACGACGACGACGGTGATCATCTCGGTCATCGCGGAACCGATGCTTTGACGCTGGTGCCATCACTGGCCGATGCAATGGAGAGGGTGCCGCCAAGCGCCTCGATTCGCCTGCGCATGTTGCCAATGCCTCCGGGAGCCGATGCACGTTGCACATCGAAGCCTCCACCGTTGTCGGTGATCTCCACGGTGAACGAGTCCGAGGTCGCGGTACTGATGATGCGTGCTGTCGTGGCGGTTGAGTGACGGACGAGGTTCGTCAAGGCTTCTTGGACGATTCGGTACAGTGCGAGCTGCGTTGTTGCATCCAGCCGCTGGTGATCTCCCGAGATCTGCACGTCGATCGCGGTCTCTGCTGGGACGATGCGGCGAGCGAGTTCACGAATCGACGGTTCGACCGCGAACTGTTCATCGTCACGGGTTGCGTCGACGATGAGCCGCGTCTCCGAAATTGCTTCAGCAATGGCATCGGATGCGTAGTCGACTGCGGTCGCTGCTGTTTTGGGGTCTCGGTCCCGGAGCGCTTTGGCTTTTTGTAGCTGCACCGAGGAAGCGAGCAAGTGGTGCCCGAGGCTGTCGTGCAATTCCTCGGCGATTCGACTCCGCTCGGACAGCTGAGCAACTTCGCTCTCCAGCTCGATCGAGGTGTCCAGTTGGCGCAGCACGTCGCCGAGCACCACGACGACGAGGAACGATATGGCGATGGCGAGCATCGTCTCGTGGGCGTTGCCGGCAGCCGGAGTGTCTTCGGTCGCAAGGAGCACGCCGACGGCCACGATGACGGCGAGAACGAGCGCTGTTCGAAGTGGTTCTTCGTCTCGGCGGCGAATCTCGATGATCGGAATGACCAAAAGAAGCGATCCATAGGTCGGGTCGGTAAACGCAATCGCGAAGAAGGACATCACGAGCAGCGCATGGCGGTACCGGGCCCGATGTTGTTCGTTGCCATCGGCCAGGATCTGAGCTGCGAGAATAGCGAAGGCGAGGCAGCCCCCAAGAAACGCGACGAGCGCAATATTGGGGTCGATGCCAAAGATCCCCCGAGGCTTTTCACCTTGGGCGAAGTCATAGATTCCGGTCGCGGCAACGCCGAGCGCCACAAGCCAGGAAAGTCCACGCTCCAGACGGCGTGGCTGCGGTGATGGCGACATATGTTGATTGTCGGTGTATTCGGGCGTCGCCACAAGTGCGACATGGCACGTGCCACTCAGCATGGGATAGCGACCGGGACAACGTGCTCGCTGGCACTTCAGTGCCGTCCACCCGATACCTACGCTGCGAGATGTTGTTTCCAATTCGCCCGGGTTACCGGCTCTCCGACAGGACTTTTCATGTTACGACGTATTTCCCTGCTGCTCTTGGTCGCTTTGATCGGCGCAGCGTGTTCTTCCGACGCCGCAGACACCGTCGTGGCTGAGGCCACAGACGCAACCGAGAGCACCGAAACAACCGAAGCCACCGAAGCCACCGATGAGGTCTCCGACGACACCGAAGAAACCGACAGTAGCGACGAAACCGTCGACGACAGCAGCGGCGACACCACAGAGTCCGCAACGACCGAGAGCTTCACCATCGAGGTGTGGGCGGATAACTGGATGGCCGTGTACGTCGACGGTGAGCTCGTTGGCGAGGACTCCGTGTCGATTACGACCGAGCGCTCGTTCAACTCGGAAGTCTTCACGTTCGAGGCCGCGTATCCCTTCACGCTCGCTATCGAAGCCAAGGACTACAAGGAGACCGATTCGGGCCTCGAATACATCGGCGAGTCGAACCAGCAAATGGGTGACGGCGGCATCATCGCCCAGGTATCAGACTCCTCGGGTGCGATTGTTTCGGTGACCAACGGGGACTGGCAGTCGCTCGTCGTGCATCGTGCTCCCCTCAACACCGACTGTGAAAGCGACGCTGATCCGGATGCAAATTGTGAGTACGAGATCAGTGAAACGCCGGGGGACTGGACGTCTATCGACTTCGATGACAGCGGTTGGACGAACGCTACCGAGTGGTCCGCCGCCGATGTCGATCCCAAGCTCGGGTACGACGAAATTTCGTGGGATGGTTCGGCCGAGCTGATCTGGGGAACCGACCTCGAGGTCGACAACACCGTTCTCCTGCGAACCACCGTCGCCAACTAGCGGCGCCCGCCCCCTCCCTGGGTTGGGTCGACTAACGTCGCCGTATGTCGACCCAACCCCCGGAGGACAGGACGCGCCAGGCCGTGCGGCCTGTTTCGGACGACGAGCTCGAGACGTATTGGGCCGATGGTGTCGTGAAACTGCCGGGCTTCGTCAGCGCATCACTGGTGGACACGATCACGGCCGCTCTCGATACCCAGATACAGAATCCGAGTCGTTGGGGCGGGACGGGCAAGCAGCGGTCAGACCGGTGCTTTGGGCTTCAACAGGAGCCGCTGCGGCGTTATCTGTTGGATGACACGCTTGGCCACAACGCAGCACGTGCAATGCGTTCACCGTCCGCGAACTTCTTCTTCGATCACATGTTTTTGTTCGAACCCGATGCGCCGGTCGACGGGCACTATTGGCATCAGGACCTGCCGTACTGGCCGGTCGAGGGCGACCACATCGTGTCGTTCTGGCTGAGCCTGACCTCGTGCTCGCCCGAGTCGGCAGCCCTCAAGTTTGTTCCCGGTAGCCATGCGAGCGGCTTCTATCGACCGAAGTCGTTTGACGGGTCGGAGCTCGACGGCGACCTCGGCGAGCGCGCTGCCCTCGCAATCGATGCGAGCAATGAGTTCCTCGACGAGGAGCCCCCGGCGTTTCACGACGACCCGGAACGCTACGGCGTGCTCGAGTTCTCCTACGAGCCGGGAGACGCCGTCATGTTCAACACCAGGGTCGTGCACTCATCGGGCGGCAATCGGTCCAAGGACGCCCGGCGCCTTGCCTACTCGGTGCGATTCTTTGGACAAGACGCTCGCCACACCCTTCGACGTGGAGTCTTCCAGGATCCGGCCTTATTGCCCCACGAGGATGAACCGTTTGCGGTCGGTGCTCCTATGCAGAGCCGTTCATGGCCACAGGTGTACCCCTAGGCGCTCGCGATATCGAATCCCGCCTCGTCGATCGCATCGACCAGCGCGGCGCTTTCGCCGCCAACGATCGTGACGAGCTTCGACTCGAGGTCGATGTCGAGGGACTCGACCCCGGCCACCGCACCAACTTCTTTGGTGATTGCATCGACACAGTGCTGACAGCTCATGTCCGGGACGTTGAAGACGTGTTGATCGGTGTTGCTCATGGAGGGAATCCTGTTCTGGAGACGAGTCAACCGGCTCGACGATAGCCCGCAAAGCTACGCAGTCGAAGGCTGTTGCTGACAACGAAGAGCGACGACAGCCCCATGGCGCCGGCAGCGATCATGGGGTTGAGCACGCCAAATGCAGCGAGTGGAATGGCCGCGGCGTTGTAGGCGAATGCCCAAAAGAGGTTTCCCTTGATCGTCGAGAGCGTGCGACGGGCAAGGGCGATCGCGTCAGCGACGGCGAGGAGGTCGCCGCTAACGATCGTGAGGTCCGATGCCTCGATCGCTACGTCGGTTCCGGTGCCGATGGCAATACCGAGGTCGGCCTGAGCGAGTGCGGGTGCATCGTTCACCCCGTCACCGACCATGGCGACGCGTTTGCCGCTGGCTTGCAGGCGCCGGACCTCGGCTGCCTTGTCGTCGGGAAAGACCTCGGCGATGACTCTGTCGACCCCGACAGTGCGGCCGACAGCGTCGGCGGCGAGCTGGTTGTCTCCGGTGAGCAGCGTGATGTCGAGGCCCTGTTCGCGCAACGCCTCGATCGCTTCGGTCGAGGTGGGCTTGATCGTGTCGGAGATGATGAGGGTCATCTCGGCGAGGTCCCCCCGGCCGGCGAACACAGCGGTCCGGCCGTCACGTTCAGCCGTGTTCGCAACAGATTCGACCGCATCGGGAACAGTGCCGAAGAGGCTGCGGCGTCCAACCCTGATCTCTTGGCCATCGACGATTCCGCTCACGCCGTAACCGGGCTGATTGACGAACGCCTCCACGTCCAAATATGTCTCGTGCGACGATGCGATCGCCTGAGCGATTGGATGTTCGGACTTGGCCTCGATCGATGCAGCCGCGTGGAGGAGCCAATCGTGGTCGCTATCGGTGAGCTCTGGCGCGGCCACCGAGGTGAGGGCCATCCGCCCTTCGGTAATTGTGCCCGTCTTGTCGATCACGATCGCATCGACACTGCGGGTGTCTTCGAGGACCTCGCCGCCTTTGATGATCACCCCGAGCTGAGCGCCTCGGCCGGTGCCGACCATGATGCCGAGGGGAGTGGCCAGACCAAGCGCACACGGACACGCAATGATCAGCACCGCGACGCTGGCCGTGAACGCTTCGTTTGCATCGTGACCGGTTGCAAACCATCCGATCAAGGTGAGGAGAGCGATCACGATCGCTGCAGGAACAAAGACCGAGGCGACCCGGTCGGCAAGGCGCTGGACCTCGGCACGACTGCCCTGGGCCTGGTCGACGAGCCGAATGATCTGGGCGAGCGCGGTGTCGGCGCCAACCCGAGTTGCTTCGACGAGCAACGATCCGTTGGTGTTGATCGTGGCGCCAACGACTTCATCGCCAGGTCCGACCTCGACCGGGACGGGTTCGCCGGTGACCATCGAGGTGTCGATGGCCGACGTGCCCTCGGTGACGACTCCGTCGGTAGCGATCTTCTCGCCAGGCCGGACCCGGAAGGTCATGCCCACAACGAGGCCCTCGAGCGGAATTTCCGTCCCATCCTCGAGCAGTGCCGTTCGGACGCCGAGGTCGGCGAGCGCTCGAATGGCATCCCCCGAGCGCTTCTTTGCTCGGAGCTCAAACCACTTGCCCAACAAGATCAGGGTGACGATGACCGCGCCGGTTTCGAAGTAGATGTGGCCGTCAGCTATGTCGGCGATCAGAACGACCGCTGACCACAACAGGGCCGATAGCGAGCCCATCGACACCAACGTGTCCATTGTTGTCGAGCCGTGGCGAATGTTCATCCATGCAGCGCGATGAAACGGCCAGCCCGACCACACAATGACCGGGGTCGTCAGCGCGGCGACGACCCACTCCCAGCCATCGAAACGCAGCGAGGGAAGCATGCTGATGGCCATTGCGGGAATGGTCAGGAGCGCCGCGACGCGGAAACGAAGCCAGAGGTCGGCTTCTCGCCGTTGCTCGGCCTCATCGCTCTCTCCATCGTCGATGACGGCGTAGCCGAGGGCTTCTACCTCTGTGGCCAAAATCTCCGATGCAATACTCTGCTCGGAGCGAATCGTGGCTCGCCCCGTGGCGAAATTGACCGTGGCCTCGGCGACGTCATCGAGTTTGTTCAGGCGCCGCTGAATCCGGTTCGCGCAGGCAGCACACGTCATGCCGTCGATCGTGAGATCGACCTGATGTTCGGCGGTGTCCACGGACATAGGTCCAGGATATTCCTTCCAGTCGACTAGAAGGTCAAGTGTGACTCCTGCCAGCTTCGATGACCTGGCATCGATTCGGGTCCGTGCAGCTCGACGGGTCCAGCGATTCTGCCCGCTGGGCGAGTTCGGACAGCTCGTCACGAGCAGCGATCAGCTGGGTGATCTGCTGATCGATTGCGGCAATGTGTTGGCTCACGAGCTGAGCGGTGTGCGAGCACGTACGTTGCCCCGCACTCTTGAGCTCGAGGACCGAGGCAATCTCTGCAAGCGTCAGCCCAGACGACTGCGCATCGCGAATGAACTGCAAACGCTGCACAGCCCCGTCGTCGTAGTCGCGATACCCGCTAGCGGTCCGGTTCGGCTCGCTCAGCAGGTCGATGGATTCATAGAAGCGGATCGTCTTGGTCGTTACCCCACAACGGTCTGCGAGTTCTCCGATTCGCATGGGCCCTCCTGACAGCGTTCTTCCAGCGTAGGGGAACGTTTGGGACCCGTGGATCAGATCGCGATCGCTGCGGTTCGATTCTCGATCGCTCGTACAAGATTGAGTGCTGCCATCGCCGACGTCTTTGGATTGTCGGGGAGCGGGTTGTTCGCAATCGCGACGTCGAGCGAGCCAAAGGGACCGTGTGCGGAGATCTCGTGGCGGTTTGTCGTGGCATTCGGATCGGCAATAAGGGTGATCCTTGTGCGTTCGGGGCCGATGCCCGCCAGTGCGGTCGTCATGGCGACGTTGGCATTTTTCGGGAATGCCTCTGCCGTGGTCGCCGCTGGAGCGCTATAGAACGTGTGCGCCTCGGTTAGCGAGGACAGGTCGCAGAGGTCCTCTGCCGGCGTGCCAAGCCACGCCTTGGGCGGCTTGACCATGCGATGTTCGACGGTGTCGATTCCCATTCGTCGAGCGCCGGAGAGGGCGTCGACGCCGCCGAGTGCTCCCGGCTGGATGTGGATCTGCGCCCCATTGGCGCGAGCAATATTGCTCAACGACTCCAGAACGTCGGGGTCGGCAAATGCGGACATCGAGGAGACGATGAAGTCGGCACCACATTCGAGTGCGGCGCGACCCCACGGCTCGACGCTGGACCGCCCGGCCGCTTCGGCAACGACGTCTGGTTGCAGCGACGCAAGCGCTCCAGGGTCGGTGATCACGATCGCTCCGGTCGGAACGTCGTCCCGAGCAGCGTCGGGGTCACGGACGGCGACACCAACCGTTGTGACCGTTGGTTCGGCGAGCAGGCGGCCGACGGTTCGGCCAATGGCTCCCCAGCCGACGATCACCAGCCGCTCGGGGTTCTCGCTCACACGATCAACCCGCAGCTCTCGAAGGCCTCACGTGTGATCGCCTTCTCCTCGTCGGTCAGTTCGAGCAACGGAAAGCGCACATGTCCGCCGACCTGGCCGAGCAGCTCCTGCCAGTACTTCTGATGGGCATGAGGCTTTTCGGCGGGTCGGGTGCCCCACAGCGCATCTCGGACCGGGTCGAGGCTGGCGCTGATCGCCTTGGCCTCGGCAGCATTCCCGGCAAGAGCGGCCTGGGTGTAGTCGTGCATGCGCCGGTCCTTAGCGCTCTGCAACAGAAACGGCGGCGAGGAACACAGGTAGAGCTTCCAGTTGAGATCCAGGATGTTGTCGAGCCACTCCGGTTCAGAAGCGGTGCTGACCTGGATTCGATCAGATGCGAGTTCGGTCAGTTCGGCATACATAGAACGTTCAACGCTGTACTTGATCGCAACGACGTTCTCGAGGTCGGCGAGACGGTTACATAGCTGTGGTGACATCAGATAACCGCTCGCAGGATGGCTCCACAGCGCAATGCC
>CALLAA010000222.1 GCA_938002955.1 uncultured Acidimicrobiales bacterium | reverse complement strand
GCGATCCCAACCGACCGGGCTGCCTTCACCATCGGGGAAGAAGCTCGCGGCGTGAATCTGAATGTGTGCCTTGCCGATGTGCTGCGTTCGGAAACCGGCATCGGACAGGCGCCGGACAAACGTGTTTGCTCCCCAGTCGAGGGACCGGTCGTTGAACACCACGCCATGCGCCGACGGAAGCCGACCGGTCAGGATGCTCGACCGGTTCGGCATGCACACGGGGTTGGCCACGTACGTTCGATCGAACACCGTGCCCCGTTCAGCGAGCGCATCGAGGTTCGGTGTTCGCACGACCTGATTGCCGCCGAAACCGACATGGTCGGCACGATGCTGGTCGGTGCAGATGAACAGTACGTTCGTCACGGCTCGGCCCTAGCCCAGCGTGACCGTGTCGAGATCGTTCGCGACGATCAGCTCACCCTCGTATCCACCCGAGCGCACCTCGTCGGCAAAGGCCTGCTGCTCTTCCGGGGTGTTCGGCGCCGGAATGAGATGGGTCAGCACCAGTGTCGGAACCCCGAGCTCGGCGGCCTGCTTACCGATCAGGCGGGTGTCGGCGTGGTATTCGGTGACGAAGCTTCGCCCGATGTTCTCCGCTTCGATGACCGAGAAGCGCATCGCCTCGTACACCAGCACATCGGCACCGTCAGCCAACCGAGCAACCTCTGGGCACACCTTGGTGTCACCGGTAATGGCAATGACTCCCTCGGGCGTTTCGATCCGGTAGCCAACAGCGGGGCTGACCGGCTCGTGGCGAACCTGACCAGCGAGCACACGAACGTCGCCTTGCGACCACACCTCAACAACGTCGGTCGGGCCTGGCACCGGGAACGCCACAAGGTCGACCGTCGGGTGGGTTCCGCGTCCACTGTGCGCATTGCGAATGTCGATGTCGTGATCCCACGCATCGAGCATTCGCTTGACGAAGTCGACGCAATGCCCCTCGGGCACCACGACCGGCAGCAGGTCGGCCTGATCGCGGCGATCCATGTTCCACCGCGTTAGCACCAAGTCTTGAAGCCCGGTGAGGTGATCGCTGTGGTGATGCGTGGCGAAGAAGGCAGATAGCGCCGGCGTATGCAGGCCTGCTGCGGTAAGGCGTTGCACCGTGCTTCGCCCCGCATCGAACTGCAAGGTCACGTCGCCGCGCCGGACGAACGCACCTGGGCCCGCGCGGTTTGCGTCGGGCATCGGGTAACCGGTTCCGGTGATGATCAGTTCGGTGCTCATGGCTTGGCTTGCTTTCTCGTCGCATTCATGGGGGTCGAAACGGAACCGTCGTCGAGGGTCACGGTGTCCAAGTCATCGCACACGATGATGTTGCCCTCGTAGCCGCCTTCACGAACCTCGTCGGCAAACGCTTGTTTCTCCGCATCCGTGAACGGTGCGGGAATGAGGTGCGTCAGCATAAGGGTCGGGACTTCGAGTTCGGCCATTTGCTTGCCAATCAAACGAGTGTCGGCGTTATACTCGATGATGTACTGCTTGTCCTTCGGACGCTTTCGAATCTCGTCCATGCGCATGGCTTCGTACACCACGACGTCGGCTCCGTCCGCGAGAGCGGCAACCTCATCGCAGACCTGGGTGTCACCGCTGATCGCAATAACCCCATCGGGGGTCTCGACCCTGTACCCAACAGCGTTCTCGATCGGTTCGTGGCGAACCTCAGCTGACAAAACCGTCGCGTCGTCGTTTGAGAAGATCGTGGTCGGTTCGGTTGGCGCGTCGAACCCTCGAAGTTCGACCCTCGGATGCGGGTCGCGCTCGTTGTGCAGCGCCCGGACAGCGAGGTCGGCTTCCCAGATGTCGAGCATCCGTTCGCAGAATGCGACCGTGTGCCCGTTCGGCGCGAACAACTCGAAGGACGGATATACGTCGTAGATGTCGTTGATCCAATGCGACAGCACCACATCTTGAAGACCGACGAGATGGTCGGAGTGGTAGTGAGTGAGGAACACGGCGGTGAGCTCTTGAAGCGACGTGCCCGCAGCCGCAAGCCGATTGACCGTCGACCGTCCGGCATCGAACTGGAGATGGGTCGACCCTCGAGCAACGTGGACGCCGGCACCAGCGCGGTCGGGATTCAGAATCGGTGTACCCGTGCCGGTAATGGTCACCTTGGTCGTCATGGCGTCGAGCTCTTGTCGGTCGACCGTTGCGAACCGCTCAGCTTGCTTTGGGCCTTGGTCTTGATGAACTCGACAACCGACTCGCCAGCGAGCTCGGGCCCCGACGTGTGCAGGTGGCAACGGACGTCGCCGCCGTGGTGCGCGGGCGTTGGCTCGGGCATGACCTCACGGCAAATGTCCATTGCTACCGGGCACCGGTTCTCGAACGGGCAACCCGGCGGCAGATTGGCCGGCGATGGCGGCTCGGCGTCGTCTTCGAACGTTTGACGAAGCTCTCGCCTGGCCGCCTGCACACCCGGGTCGGGCATCGGGATCGAGGCAATCAACATCTCGGTGTACGGGTGAGTCGGTGCGTCGTAGATCGCGTTCGCATCGCCCTTCTCGACGAGGTAGCCCAAGTACATGACGCCGAGGTCGTGGCTCACGTGCTTCACGACCTCGAGATCGTGAGCAATAAAGAGGAACGACACGCCACTATCGTCCTGAATCCGGCGCAGCACGTTGATGACCTGGCTCTGGATCGACACGTCGAGAGCACTCGTGGCTTCGTCGGCAATGATGAGCCTCGGCTCGACGGCGAGGGCACGGGCGATCGAGATTCGCTGGCGCTGCCCGCCCGACATCTCGTAGGGATATCTATCGAGGAACTCGCGTGACAACCCAACCGCGTCGAGCAGCAGCCCGACGCGTTCGTCGCGAGCGGCACCCGCCTTCGTCCCGTAGTGACGAGTGATCCCGTCGCCGACGATCGTGCGTGTCTGGTGCACCTGGTTCAACGACGAGAACGGATCCTGAAGAACAGCTTGCACATTCTTGCGAAAGTCGAGCTCGTCCCTCGGCGGAACCTTGGTGACATCGTCTCCTGCGAGACGGATCGTCCCCGACTGAATGTCGACCAGCTGCAAGATTGCCCGGGCGACGGTCGACTTTCCTGACCCAGATTCTCCAACGAGACCAAAGGTCTTCTCCGGAGCAATCGAGAACGACACCCCATTAACGGCCTTCACCGGGGGCGGCGTTGTGCCGAACAGCTTGCCTCGACTCGCGAAGTGCACGTGCAGGTCGTCGACCTCGAGCAGCGCTCCATCGATGTCTTGGGACCGGAGCATTGGCGTCTTGGCCGTCGGGGTGTCGGTCATGACAGCACCTCCGCGCCCGACGCAGGCTGGGCAAGGTCGAAACCCTCTTCACCATGACGAACGCAACGAACAACGTCGGTGTTCACCGTGAGCAGAGGCGGCGTGGTCGACGTGCACGCATCGGTGGCGTGGACGCACCGTGGCGCAAACCGGCAGCCGGTTGGCCACGCCGTTGGCTGAGGAACGATGCCGGCGATAACAGCGAGCTCGCCGTCACCGCTGTGGTTCTGCGGCATCGTGTCGAGCAGCGCCTTGGTGTACGGATGCTTCGGACGGAAGAACACCTCCTCAGCCGAGCCAGTCTCCATGACCTGTCCGCCGTACATAACCAGCACCCGGTCGGCGGCTTCGGCAATGACGCCGAGATCGTGGGTGATCAAGATGATCGCCATGTTCCGACGGGTTTGGATCTCGGCCAAGAGGTCGAGGATTTGACCCTGCACCGTGACGTCGAGCGCAGTGGAAGGCTCGTCGGCAATGAGCAGCTTTGGTTCGCACGCAAGTGCCATCGCGATGCCCACACGCTGCGCCATGCCGCCAGAGAATTCGTGCGGATACTGATCGAGCCTGCGCGCTGGGTCGGGAACCCGAACTTCGGTGAGGAGTTCGACCGCACGCGTTCGTGCCTCGGCCTTGCTCATCCCCATATGGATGCGCAGCGGCTCCATGATTTGTGCGCCGACCTTCATGGCCGGGTTCAGCACAGCAATCGGCTCCTGAAAGATGACACCGACCTCTTTGCCTCGAATGCTCTGCCATGCCTTCTCGGTCAGGTTGGTGACGTCCT
>CALLAA010000221.1 GCA_938002955.1 uncultured Acidimicrobiales bacterium | reverse complement strand
GTCGGAAGCCTTCGTTCAGGGTCGGTGAACCGGGCTGTCGCTCGTGCGGCAATCGCACTCACCCCGGACACCACCACGCTGTCAATTCACCCGATCGCCGACCTCCCGCTCTACAACGGAGACGTTGAAGCGCGTAGTCTGCCCGACAGCGTGCAGGCATTACACGATGCCGTAGCTGGGGCCGATGGTGTCATCTTCTTCACTCCCGAATACAACAGCTCGATCCCAGCGGTCACCAAGAACGCCATCGATTGGCTGTCTCGGCCACCGACCAGCCTCGAGGGCAAGCCCTTCGCTGCGGTGTCGACGACACCGGGCGGTCGCGCCGGGACCGGAGTTCTCGGCCACATCGCCGACATCTACGACCACATGGCCGACCGCTACCCGCGGTTCGAGTCACTCGGCATCGGCGGCTATCCAGCCAAGCTCGACGAAGCTGGCGAATTGGCCGACGCCGACACCCGAGCCGAGCTCGCCGACTGGCTTGCGCGCTTTGTCGACTTCGCTTCGCAGCGCTAGCTACTGAGTAGTTCGACCATGGCGAGACGTCCGAGCTCGTCGCTCGACTTCGCGCCAGCGCCACATCCGCCAAAGGCGACCGAAATTGAGTCGCTCACCGACGTGATGTGTGGAACGCCAGCGGGTGTGTAGCTGACGACGCACGGCTTGTGGGCATACCGGGTCACCAACCGGTCCGGTAACAGGGTCTCCAACAGTTCGAACAGCGCGTCGCCTTCTTGTTCAGACGCACCACTACGGAACCAGTCGTCGATTTGGTCGGCATCCGTGCCCACGTTCATCGGAATGGAGTCACCGCCGATCTTGATCAGGTGCTTGCCGTTGGGCCACACGACAGGAGGCACCCAGTACGCCTCTTCGAGCGCAGGGTGTGGCGGGTTGTCGATAATCAACGTCGGGAGCTCTGGGCCAGGGTCGAGCTCGGCCAAGATGATCGTGCGTAACCGTTTCTGTAGGGGAATGTCGATGCCGAGCACCTCGGCGCCGTAGGCGCCGGTGCAGAACAGCACCCGGTCGGCGGTCATCGTGTGGCCAGACCGCAAGGTGAGCGAGACGGGTTGTTCATCGCGCTGAACGCCGACGACGACATCGTCGATCGCGGTTGCACCAGCTTGGGATGCGCAGATGACCTGGGCATCGCGGAGCGCACGTGGATTGATAACTCCGGCGGGGGCACCTTCCCACGCGATGCGATGCTCGGGGACGACTGAGGCAATACCGGTGCGATTGCGAAGTTCGCGTGTCGTGAGCATCGAAACGTCGGCTCCAAGACCGGCCCCAATCGACATAGCTCGCTCGGCGTCTTCAGCGAGGACGACGAGCCCGACGGGGTCATGGAAGTTGATGCCAGAGCGTCGAGCGATCTCCGCGTACCGTTCGATGGACGCCTTGGCCCACGTACCCCAAGGCTCTTCGAACGCGGCGATGCGTGTGACTCGGCCTTGGTCGAAGTGAGAGGAGAATGGCCCAGCGCCGCGATAGTCGTCTGGCTCGATTGGGCCGACGAGTGCAACATCGTGACCGGCATCAGCGAGGTGTCTGGCCGCCGCAGATCCAATCAACCCACGCCCGACAACGATGACCTCGTGATGTCCCATGGACTACTTCGCTGGCTTTGGTTCCTTGGGCAGGCCGAGCACCATCTCGCCAATGATGTTGCGCTGCACCTGGCTCGTGCCGGCGTAGATCGTGCCGGAGCGAGCGTTGTAGAACGCTCCGGTCCAGGAGTCGGCGTTGTTTGGTGCACCGGGAAGGTCAGCACCGAACGAGGTCATCGCAATGCCCTCTGGGGTCATCGCCGCTGGCCCAAGAATGTCGAGCGCCAGCTCGGTGATGCGCTTGTGGTACTCGCTCCAGTAGAGCTTGAACGTCGATTCGCCCGGTCCTGGGTGGCCGCCGCCGAGGAACTTCGTAAGCGTTGCCATACCCATGAGGCGCATGATCTCGACCTCGCAGTAGAGCTTGGCGAGGCGATCTCGAATGACCGGGTCCTCGTTCTTGCCCATCTTCTTTGCGAGCTCGACGAGCTTGTCGTACTCGCCACGGAACACGACCGGGGTGGTTGCTGCGGCTTCGCCGCGCTCGTAGCCGAGGAGCGTCATCGCAACGGCCCAACCGCCGTTAACTTCGCCAATGACATTGTCTTTGTGCGTCTTTGCGTCGGTGAAGAACGTCTCGTTGAAGTCGGCGTCACCGCTCATCATCGTGATCGGCCGCACCTCGACGCCGTCTTGTTCCATTGGGCAGAGCATGAAGCTGATACCGCGATGCTTCGGTGCATCAGGATCGGTGCGGCAGAGCACGAAGATCCAGTTGGCGAACTGACCGGCAGAGGTCCAGATCTTCTGTCCGTTGATGACCCACTCGTCTCCGTCGAGCACAGCACGACAGCCCAGTGAACCGAGGTCGGAGCCGGCATCTGGTTCGGAGTAGCCCTGGCACCACACGTCTTCGCCCGAGATGATCCGAGGAAGGAAGTGCTCCTTCTGTTCGTCGGTGCCCCACTGGAGAATGGTGTTGCCGACCATCTGAATGCTGAAGGCATCGTTGGCCGCACCCGTTGGTGCGCCGGCCTTGCGAAAGACCTCAGCGAGGATGACCTGCTCGAGTTCGCTCAAGCCGCCGCCGCCGTACTGGGTTGGCCAGGACGGTGCGAGCAAGCCGTTGGCCGCAAGCTTCTGACGCCAATCGAGGCTGAACTGGTGTGCCGTTTCGTGGTCGAGGGCGCCGATGCCTTTCCAACCGTCGGGAAGGTTCTCATCGAGGAACTGCTGAATACGGGCACGAAATGCTTCTGCTTCAGCTGAGTATGTGGGATCCATAGTGCTCTCCTCGAACGAACGACTTGTTACTCCACAGTAACAACTGTCGCGCCCCGCGCGCCTTGCTGAGCCGAGCTTCTGGTCGCGTTACGATCCCACCATGATCAAGTGGCTTAACGCAGTAATCGATGTACCGGCAGCCGACTTCGACGAAGCAAAGCGGTTCTGGCCACAGATCACCAAGACCACACTTGGGGCGATTCACCCCGATCACGACGAGTTCATCCACTTGCTCCCCGAATCGGGAAGTATGCATCTCGAGCTGCAGCGCATCGATAGCGGGCCGGCCAGAGCGCATCTCGACCTGCTGGTCGACGACATCCCAGCGGCGACGGCCCGGGCCGTCGAACTCGGCGCCACGCTCGTATCCCAGCCTGGTCATTCGGTCCTCACGACGCCGGGCGGAATGCTGTTCTGCATCGTGCCCTCCAGCGACGAAGCCGAACGCGCTCCGGTGATCGACGCGGCACTGCCACATTCGGTGGATCAGATCTGCCTCGATGTGCCACACGAACACTTCGACGCTGACGTCGCGTTCTGGTCGGCGATCAGCGGCTGGGACGTGAACCCGCCAGGTCGACCCGAATATCGGTCCTTCGCACAACCGAGCACCTTGCCGCTGCGACTGCTGGTCCAGCAGCTCGGCGCTGATGACGACGGTGGGCCACGGGCACATCTCGACATCTCCGCCGGCGACCACGTCGCCGAGGTAACACATCGTCATCGAAGCGTCGGCTCCGACGTCATCGAAGAGACCACATACTGGACGGTTTTAAAGGGGCCGGCCGGGCAGACGTATTGCGTGACTTCGCGGCCGGTGCCGGCGATTTAGTCGAGGTCCTCGGGTCGTGTCGGGACTCGGATACCTACCCAGTACACGCCGATCAGACCAGCGATGATGATCGCTGCTCGCATGAGACCGTTGTCGACGATAATCGAGCTGGTCGTGACCGCAATGGTGATCATCAACACGGCCGAGATCTTGGCCTTCTTCGGCATACCGAGACCGGCGCGGTAGTCGCTGATCATTGGACCAATACCCGGGAGGTTGAGCAGCCATTGTTCGAACCGGGGGCTCGACTTGGAGAAACACCAGGCGGCGAAGACCATGAAACCAGTTGTCGGAAGCCCGGGGACGACGACACCGATGGCGCCAATGGCCACCGCAATCCAGCCCGCAGCGAACCAGAGCCAGCGAAGAGGACCCGAGACGACCGACGACTCCTCGATCGGAGAGGTCATCGTGAGCTCACGAATCCCACTTTGGAGAAGCAACGCGATCGTCGGCCTCGAACAGGTCGAGCAGCGATCCAGAATCCTCAGCGCTGTGGAGGAGCGACCGGTTGTCGGCGCTAAGCAGGCCGTCATCGACGACACGATCGAGCCAGGCGAGCAGGTGGGTGTAGTACCCGTCAACATCGACGACTCCGACCGGCTTCGTGTGCGTACCGATCTGACGCCACGTTGAGATCTCCGCCAGTTCGTCGAGCGTGCCAAAGCCGCCGGGAAGCGCCGCGAAGGCATCGGAACGTTCGTACATAAGCGCCTTGCGCTCGTGCATGTCGACGGTCTCGATGAGCTCGGTGAGTCCCTGGTGCGCGACCTCTCGACTGAACAGATTGCGCGGAATGATCCCGACCACACGGCCGCCGCCTTGCATCACGGTGTCGGCGAGCAGACCCATCAGGCCGACCGCTCCGCCGCCGTAGACCAAGGTGAGGTCTCGGCGAACGAGCTCGTTGCCCATTGCGATGGTGGCTTCGGCGTTTGCTGGGTTCGTGCCGGTGGACGACCCGAGGAACACACAAACGCTAGAGAGTTCTGCCATGGGTTGAGGCTAGCTACGATCGAGTGGGAACCAGATCGATGACCTACTCGTACCAAATCACATGAGACATCTTCTTCGCTTCCGTGTCGTTCTTCTGTTGTTCGTTGGTTTTGCCGTTGTCGGGTGCAGCTCCGACGAAGCGGACGAGCCGGCGGAGATCATCGTGGAGAACGCTGATCTGTCAGAGAACGTTAACGAGCGCGACTTGGTGAAGACCCGTGCGCACTTCAACGCAGCGCGCGAGTTGTGGGCGGCCGAGGGGCCCTCGGCATACACGATGGTGGTCGACTCTTATGCCTCGATCCAGACCGAGGTCGCCGACGAAACCGTCATGACCATGACGGTCACTCGCGACAGCGGCAACCCACGTGAAGTGCAGGTACTGCCGCAGAGGGTCAAGGACGCCTTTGTCGAGATCGACGAGATCATCAGTCGGCTCGAAGCAAACCCGTCGCTCATCCTGCCCGAGGGGGAGTGCGGCAATCACGTAACTGTTCGCTTCGACGTGGAGACCGGGTTCCCGGTTCACTACAACACGTTGTCTCCATGTGACGATGGGGTCGGTGTGCACATCTCGGTGACCGCAATCGAATAACTCCCCAGCCATGTTTGGGGGATTTGCCTAACTCCCCAACGGTCACTCCATCCGTACCTTCATACATATGGCGCTCACCCCGAGTGCCGAAGATCAAAAGGATGGAACGTCATGAACTGGGAACCGGATAACGCATCGATGCACTCGTCAGCTTGGGTGATGTTCACCCAGCTCAACTTCGCCCTCAC
>CALLAA010000220.1 GCA_938002955.1 uncultured Acidimicrobiales bacterium | reverse complement strand
CACGACCTCATCCCGAACCTGGTGCAGACGGCAAAGGGATTCATGGCTCACGAGGCCGGGACACTCGAGGCGGTCATCGCCGCTCGCGCCTCAGCGACGCAGATGCGAATCGAAGTGAACGGCGATCCCAGCAATGTCGAGGCAATGCAGAAGCTCGCGACCTCGGAAAACAACCTTGGCGGAGCGCTCGGCCGTCTCCTCGCAACAGCTGAGGCGTATCCCGAGATCAAAGCCGACCGCCAGATGAGCGAACTCATGGAAGAGCTTCGGACGACCGAGAACAAGATCTCCTTTGCCCGGCAAAGCTTCAACGATCAAGTACGGCGCTACCAGGAATACAAGCAGACGTTCCCACCGGTGCTGTTCGCGAGCGCTCTTGGATTCGAAGACGATGCCTACCTCGATCTCGAAGCCGACGGAAACGTCAACAAGCGAGATGCCGTCGACGTCAGCTTCGACGACCCTCGCGCTGCTGCCTAGGTCGGTCGACCTCGGCGGGCGATCCCAATGGACTTTCACGCTCATCAAGAGCACGCAAAAGAAGGAACAGCGCGGCTGATCTTCCTGCTCTGTCTTGGCACCATGGCGATGGTGCTCACGTTGAGCGTTCTTGCGAGCGCCTGGTTCTACGTTCGGCTCGGCGCTGATATTGGAACCAAGGTGTTCCTGGTTGCGGCCCCGGTGAGCGCTGCCGGAATTCTGCTGAGCGCCGTCGTAAAGAACGCGCAGGTGAGAAATGGCGGAGGCCGGTATCTCGCTGCGTCGCTCGGAGGTTGGCCGATCGACTTCAATACCCGCGATCAGGCGGAGAGGCAGCTGGTGAACATTATCGAGGAGATTTCGATCGCCTCCGGGGTTCCAGCGCCGACCCTGTTCGTCCTTCGCGATGAGCCGGGCATCAACGCATTTGCCGCTGGCTGGAATTCTGACAACGCCGCCATCGGGGTGACCCACGGAGCGCTGCGGCACCTCACCCGCAACGAGCTTCAGGCGGTGATCGCCCACGAGTTCAGCCACATTGCCAACGGAGATACACAGGTAAAGACCCGTGTGTTGGGGTGGGTTTACGGCATTGCTTCGGTCGCGATCTTGGGCAAGATCTTGCTCCGAAGCCTGCGCCCGACCGGAAACAAGTTCACGGCTGATATTCGGGCCATCGTCGTCATCGGAACGATCGGTTCGGTGCTGGTTGCGCTGGGGTCGTTGGGCACTTGGTTTGCCCGACGAGGTCAAGCTGCGATCTCGCGCGAACGGGAGCACCTCGCCGACGCTTCGGCGGTGGAGTACACCCGCGACCCTGATTCTCTTGCCGGGGCTTTGCTCAAGATCGGAGCCCTCGGCGAGCAGAACCAACTCCTCACCCCGCACGCTGAAGAAGCAGCACATCTGTTCTTCGAATCACCGTTCACGACCTCTCACGCAACACACCCACCCCTCACCCAACGCGTGTTGGCACTGTTGCCGAGCTGGGATCGTCGTTGGCCTGAGCTCCAAGCGGTCAAGCAGTCGGTGAATATCCGGCACGACATCTCGCTCGACGGCGCAGCACTTCCGGAGATTCCTGGCCTACCGGGAAGCTCAGCTGAGGCTGCTCAACGGATCCCCGGCATCTCGTCCACTCCCCTCGGTCCCATTCTGGGAACGTCGCTCGTGCTGGGTGCTGCTGCCGGCGCTCACGCAACACCAAACGAACCAGGGCCAGGGCAGCTGTTCGAAATACCGCAGCTCGGGCCGCCAACAAGCGCCCACATCGATCATGCACGCCACCTCCTTGCGAACATCCCACAACGCACCAAAGACTTCCTGCATACCCGGCAAGGTGCTGTAGCAGCGGTCGTTGGACTGCTCGTCTCACAAGATCCAGCGATCCGCCCTGAAGAGCTTGGCCGTGCTGGTGAGCTAAGCGGATTCGATGCACAGTCGCTGAACGACGCAAGCACGGTCATTAGCTCCCTCGATCGGGCACTGCAGCTGCCGTGCGTCGACATCGCCTTGCACTCGATTCGGGAGACACCCGACGACTTTCAGCAGGCGCTGGTAGAGGTCGTACGTAACTTCACGACGTCGAGTCCTGACACCGACCTCTTCCGGTGGATGCTGCGACGCGTGGTCATTCGCCATCTGACCGACGGCGGCGACGACGGCAGCATGCACGACGACCGCAACCTCAATTCGCTCCACAGAGAGGCTGCCGTGGTGTATTCGATGGTCGCGCTCTTTAACAGCGCTGGCCCAGCCGCCCGTGACGATGCGTTTCTTGCGGCGCATCGAAGCGCAGGGCTTCCACGCCCATCGGAGATTCCAACGGGGTCAGCAATGAGCGTTGGAAATCTTGATGCGGCCCTCGACAGACTGTCCGAAATGTCCCATGACAGCCGTATCGCCTTCGTTGAAGGAGCAATCGCAGCGATTGCCATGGACGGCAAGATCGACATCGATGAAGCGGAACTGATCCGCGTTGTCGCCGACTCGGTTCGGCTACCCCTGCCGCCCCTCCTGCCAGCAACTGGTACAAAGATCGCTGGAGGTTTGGCGGCCTGAGGGCCGGGCTTGGCGGTTCGGACCATAGACTTATCTGCGTGACAAACACGTGGAACCCCCAAAGCTGGCGCAACTTCTCGGCACTGCAACAGCCATCGTGGCCTGACGATGGCGCACTTGAGCAGACCCTGAAGATCCTTGGAGATCAACCACCGCTCGTCTTTGCTGGCGAGGCACGCGACCTCACCGCGAAGCTCGCGGCCGCATCGCGAGGCGAGGCCTTCCTTCTCCAAGCCGGTGATTGTGCTGAATCGTTCGAAAGTTCAGCCGACAGCATCCGGGACCGACTCAAGGTCATTCTCCAGATGGCCGTCGTGCTCACGTACGCCGGCGGCATGCCCGTCGTGAAGGTCGGCCGCATCGCTGGCCAGTTCGCAAAGCCCCGGTCTTCAGACACCGAAACCCAAGGTGATGTCGAACTTCCGTCGTTCCGCGGCCACATCGTCAACGACATCGGGTTCTCCGAAAGCGAACGACGGGCCCAGCCCAACCGTTTGCTCATGGCCTACAACCGGGCCGCGGCCACACTGAACCTGGTCCGCGCCTTCACCCGCGGTGGTTTCGCCGACCTAAGCCAGGTCCATCAGTGGAACCAAGAGTTCGTCAGCGACAGCCCAATCGGTGAGAAGTACAACGCCCTCGCACAGGAAATCGATCGCTCGCTCGCATTCATGAAGGCCTGCGGAATCGACCTCGAGCGCGAAGGTTCGCTCAACGAGGTGGAGTTCTACACATCTCACGAGGCCCTCCTGCTGGACTACGAAGAGGCACTCACCCGCCAAGACTCTCTCACCGGCGATTGGTACGACTGTTCAGCCCACATGGTTTGGATTGGCGAGCGCACCCGGCAGCTCGACGGCGCACACATCGAGTTCCTTCGCGGCGTCAAGAACCCGCTCGGCTGCAAGATCGGTCCAACCGCAACCGTCGACGATGTCGTTGGCATTTGCGAGGCGCTCAACCCCGACAAGATCGAGGGTCGTGTCACGCTTATCACCCGGATGGGAGCGGAGAACATTCGCGAGAAGCTTCCGCCGCTGCTGGCAGCGGTGAAGGAGACGGGTCACCCGGTGCTTTGGGTAAGCGATCCTATGCACGGGAACACCTACACCGCATCGGATGGACACAAGACCCGCCACTTCGACTCGATCGTCGACGAAATCGCTGGCTTCTTTGAATCGCATGAGAAGGCCGGAACAATTGCGGGCGGTATCCACCTCGAACTCACCGGTGACGCCGTTACCGAATGTGTTGGTGGTGGCGACGGTCTCGGCGACGATGACCTCGCCCAGGCGTACGAAACCATGTGCGACCCACGGCTCAACGGCCGCCAGGCCCTCGACGTGGCGTTCCGCGTCGCCGACATCATCTCCGCCCGGCAGGGCTAGCCGGATCACGTTTGGCGCTCTAGGGGCGCCTTTATTCGCCGCGCGTTTCAGCCGATATGACGAGATATGGGCACACGGGCTGACTTGATCTTGCGGTTCGCTGCAAGCTTTGCAGCGCTGTTCTTGCTCTTTGCGCTCGAATGGCGCCCTGACCTGCAGCATTTCGACTTCCAGGTCTGGGAGGCAGCGGTCAACATGGTGCCCAATGGCGGCAATCCGTACGATCCCGTCGCCCTAAACACCGAGCTTCAGGCACATCCAGATCGCTACGGAAGCAGCTACGACAACGGCGACTTCTACATGTATTTGTCGAACCCACCGACCTGGTTGGCGACCGTTCGCACGTTCGGTTCGTCGGCCCTCGCCATATCTCTCGCTGGAGCCATTCTGCTGTACGGGTCGATCGTTGTCCTGACCAAGGATCGACCGCTCGTCGACGCTATGTGTGCCATCGCCGGCACCACGATGTTTGCACTCGAGAGTCCGGCAGCAAGCTCCTTCCTTCTCGGACAATGGGGGTTCTTCCTCGCTGGCCTCATCGGCGTCCAACTTGTGGCTCGTTCGCGAAGTTGGTCCGGGTTGCCGACAGCGTTCTTGGCCGCCAAGCCACACATTGCATTCGCGGTCGGCATTGTTCAGCTCGTACGCCCCGGGCTTCGGGTCCGCCTGCTGCGCCTCGCCGTTCCATACGCGGTGCTGACCGCCCTCACCGTCGTGTTTCTCGGACCTATGGTGTGGCCGTGGTTCGTCGAGGCCATGGTTGGGGGCAATACCCATCCGCCGACGACGCTGCCGGACATGTCACTCGGAACGCTGACGCCGCTGCTGCCATGGCGGTCGCTTGGCCTCTTCGGCGTACTCATTGGGCTGGGCCTCTCTTCGATGATCTCGTGGAAGTGGCGCGACCGCGACGCGAGCGTCGTGCTGTTCGCCTCGCTCGCTGTCGCCGTGTACCTATCTGGCCATGCCTTTATGCATGACTGGATGTGGTTGCCGCTCGTTCCGGTGGCCCTGCGGTGGAGCCCGGCCGCGACCATCGTCAGCACCATCGGTGTTGCTCAAATGATGTCTCTGAGCCACCGGTTCGAAGACCAGCTGCCTCACCTCCAACCGGCTATCGGCCTCGTCGTCACCGGAGCGCTCGTATTGATTGCGTTTCGCTCCGACGGAGACTCAACCGATCAGGACATCGACCCACAGTCGTCGGAATGCTCGGGGCAAGAGGATGGCCCGACGATGACGGCTGCGAGTCGGCTTCGTCTCCAGCGCTAGCGCTTGGCTGCTCTTGCGAAGCCAGCGAGCGTCGCTCGTGCAGTAGCGGCATCTGTTCGGGTGAGAACCCTCGCCACCCGGGTATCGGGGTCCAAGCAGACGCGGGCGAGTTCGTCCGCATTTAAGCCAGCGATGCTCTTCAGGTAGTCGTGGTCGATGCCGGTCATCGAGTGCTCTTGCATCTTGGTCACGAGACGCTCACGATGTGGTGCCGAATAGGCATAGACCACCTCGTCGAGCTGGTCGGCATCGATCGCAAAGAGCGGAGCCCGGACCCCTTCGAGGCGACCCGCCGCGATGAGTTCGGGCATCAGATAATCCAACGCCAGCAGCAGCAATGCGCTCGCATGGATGCCGTCGGCGTCGCCATCGGTCAGGAGCAATACCCGGTCGTATTGGACCGAATCGAGGTCGAACGCGTCGCCGCACCACGCCCCTATCGCCCGCACGATCGAGCGGAGCTTTTCGTTCGCGAGAATCTCTCGCTCCGAGGCCCGTTCAACATTCATAGGTTTTCCCTGGACCGCCAGAATTGCTTGTGAACGAGGATCACGAGCAACCGCAGCAGCGTTCGCAGCCGAAATGCCTTCAACGATGAAGAGTTCGCGGGGTCCCTCGCCAACAGCGTTGGTACATGCGGTGAATTCGTTACCGGACACCGAAGCGGACTAGGCCAGATTGTCGGCGAACGACTCGAGCTGGCGTAGGTTGCGAACCTCGAAGATCCCGTCGCAATACTGGCTGTATTCGCCAATGATTGAATCGCCGGTATCCCAATAGCTCTTTGGCTCTGGGTTCAGCCAGAACACGTTGCGCGCCCGTTCTTTGATGTCCTTGATGATCCAGCTGTTCGGGGCGTGGTAGTTGTTGCGTGCGTCGCCCAAGATCAACACCGACGTCTTTGGGCCTACGTCTTTGCCGTAGGCGTTCCAGAACACCTCGAGAGCGTGGCCATAGTCGCTATGGCCATCCACCCACACAACGTCGGCTTCACTGTTGACCCTGTGGATGGCCTCGGTGATGTCGTCGGTCTGCTCGAAGTACTCGGTGACTTCGTCGAGCCCGTCGATGAATACGAATGAGCGGACCTGGGTGAATTGGCTCGACAGTGCGTAGACGAGGTGCAGCGTGAAACGAGCAAACGCCGCCACCGAGCCCGAAATGTCGGCGATCACCATGATCTCGGGC
The DNA here is from genome assembly GCA_938002955.1 of uncultured Acidimicrobiales bacterium. Lineage (GTDB taxonomy): Bacteria > Actinomycetota > Acidimicrobiia > Acidimicrobiales > SHLQ01 > SHLQ01. Next base: position 4,020 of record CALLAA010000220.1, on the reverse strand, counting down.
TTCTTCGGACGCGGGTTCTTGAACTTGGGGTCTGCGGGAACCCCGCCGTAGCTCAGAGACGAACGGATCGTGTGTCGGAAGTCGAGCGGACCTTTGCGTCCACGCCGGCGCTTACGAGCCAGGCGAACGGCGAGCTTGCGAGTAAGCGGGTAGATCGCCTTTCGCAGGTTGGCCATCTCCTCACGGCTTGCATGCATGAAATCGACGTCTTCGGGGAGTGGCTTGCGAAGCGTCTTGGCCATTGCTTCGACGCCTCGGTCGGCGACGAGGCGGCGACGGATCTCGGCCTCGATCTCCTTTTTGAGCGCCTCGATGCGGTCCTTGTATTCGTCGCGCTGCAGACGCTGCTCGAACTGGCTGGTGTCCTCGGAGGAATCCTGCTCCTGTTGCATCAGTTTTTCGAGAACACCGTCAAGGTCGAGGTTCCGCAACGTCCGATAGAGGTAGTACGTGCCACCGACGGGACGCCCTGGCTCCATACCGGCGTATCGACGAACCGACTCCCGTGCCATCGAGCGCATCATTGCCGAGTCGCCGTTCGCGAGCGCGTTGTACAGCATCTCTGCGAGCTCTTCGGGCGACATGCCCGAGTTCGAACCGCCCTGGCCTTTGTCTCCCTGGCCCTGACCACCATCGGCCCCGCCGTCTTCGTCTTCGTCGTCGCCGTCGAATGGGCTGTCGGCAAGCTCGGAGTCGAGCGCGTACTCCTCGCCACGCAGCGAGAAGTACACATCGAAGACGATCTCGAATGCCTTCCAGTGCGAGTTGTTCTTGACCAAGGTCGCGGCCAGCGCATACTTGAGCGCCGTGCGATCCTCGAGGGGAATGTGCTGCACCGCGTGCATTGCGTCGAGGTTCTCGGTCAGGCTGACCGGCAACCCGGCGTTGCGAAGTTCGATGATGAACCCCGTCAACAGGTCGAGCAGCGGCGAAGACTCGTCGGCACTGGCTTGTTCTCCAGACGTGCGACTGAGAGTCGCGTCCGTCGAGCTGTTCACGACAGTCCCGTTCGAATCGGTCGTCACGTCAACTATCCGGCGTAACTGTCGGAGTTGGCGTTCATGTCCTTGACGGCCTTGTCGATGTCGGTGCGGTACTTCAACAAGATGTTGACGGTGTCGGTTGCGGTCTGGGCATCGATTTGGTCGATACCCAACATGACGAGCGTTCGCGCCCAATCGATGGTCTCGGAGACTGACGGGTGCTTCTTCAGTTCGAGCTGTCGAACCGAACGGACGACACGTGCGACCTGATTGGCAAGATGGTCGGTGATCTCGGGAACCCGAGTCATCACGATCTGCTTCTCCCGCTCCATGTCCGGGTAGTCGAGGTGGAGGTAGAGACAGCGCCGCTTCAGCGCCTCGGACAACTCGCGAGTGTTATTCGACGTTAGGAACACGAGCGGGATCTGGTTGGCGGTCACGGTACCGAGTTCGGGGATCGATACTTGGTACTCGGACAGGATCTCGAGCAGGAGCGCCTCGGTCTCGATCTCGACACGATCGACCTCGTCGATCAAAAGCACGACGGGCTCTTCGGAACGGATTGCTTCGAGCAGCGGTCGTGCCAGGAGGAACTCTTCGGAGAAGATGTCGTCCTCGAGTTCGCTCCAATCGGTATCGCCGCCGCGGTCGGCCTGGATGCGAAGCAGCTGCTTCTTGTAGTTCCACTCATACAGCGCCTTGGCTTCGTCGAGGCCTTCGTAGCACTGGAGTCGGATGAGCTTTGCGCCCGTCATCTCGGCGACCGACTTTGCGAGCTGAGTCTTGCCCGTACCCGCAGGTCCTTCGATCAGGATTGGCTTCTCAAGCCGGTCAGATAGGTGCACGATGCCAGCGATTGCATCGTCGGCCAGGTAGTCGACCGACTCCAGCTTCTCGCGGACTTCGGCGACATTCTCAAAGCGATGATCCATCCGGAGATACTACCGGACGGTAAGCAAAGGTCTGCGACCCAGGGGCACGGCGCGTTACGGTCGTGCACCATGAGCCACACAGCTATGCGAGAGCGCTGAGTCCAGTGACCGGGATTGTTGTCACCAGCATTGCCGTCGGTGTGCTGCTCCTCGGCAGCGGCATGCTCGTCGTCAGCATCGCCCGACGCGCTGCCGGTGGACAGCTCGAGCGAAACGGGTGGGCCGGAATTCGCACCACGGCGACCAGGTCTAGCGACGGCGCATGGGCAGCCGCTCACCAGGCGGCCGAACGGCCGACGGTCGTTGGCGGTTGGCTTAGGCACTCGCTGGATTGATCAGCGTGCCGATCGCGGCGCTGTTTGCCGATGGCGATCCAGACCTCTTTGGACTGGTGTGGTCGCTTGCTTTGCTCGCGTTGAGTACCCCGGCGGTAGCGGCCATCGTGTACGGCGCGATCATTGGGCATCGCGCCGCAAAAGCACACGACTGAATTTTTAGCGCTTCAGCTGTGGGTCCGTCTGATACACGCGACTGCGCAGGGTGTACACGCTGTCGCCGCTGAGCACCCCACCACGTCCGAATAGACGTCCGAACTCCCAGTTGGAGAGTCCAAGCTCAGGCCGGTTGAACGCATACTGACCGTCTACCCACCGAGTAAAGCCGTCGCCAACAAACGGCGCGTCGACGGCAGCAAAGAACTCGTCTTGTTCGGTTGAATTCTCGCTCACGAGCGTCGCCACAAATCGTGGCGCCTGGGCGTTGAACAGCTCGACCGCATGGTCGATCGAGTCGACGATCGCCAGAGTGACCTCGGGGCTATCTTCCCATTCCCACTCCGTGCCGAGGTCGTCCCAACCAAGCGTCGAGGTTCGTGCTTCGAGCACCGCACCTTCGGCGCGCACGATGTGTGCATCGTCAAACCACGCTGGCGGAATCGCATCGACTTGCTCGTCGACGACATGGAGTTTGGCGGTCGCGGACCGGTTCGCCCCAGCTCGATCGAGTGCGGCGAGAAAGACCGGTAGTAGACGCTCGAGATCGCTGCGGACGATGCAGCACGTGTTGAGGGTGTTGCACACCTTGCGGTCCAAGCTGTGCTCGATGACGGCAGCGAAGCGGTCCGCGTCCGCGTTCGAGGAGGCAACCATCCACGCCCCGCCCGTTCCGTGCAGACTGACGGACACACCGGCCTGGCGGGCCACGGCGCCGAGTTGAGCAACCGCCGCGCCACTCCCCCGAGCTACGGCCAACGACAGCCGGTCGTCGCTAAACATCGCGTGGCCAGCTGCACGAGATGGGCTCGCGACAAGGCTCGCTGCACCCGCTGGCAGCCCGGCGCCGACCAACGCCGGTGTTAGCGCATGTTCGACGATCGCTTCGGCGGTGCCAAGCGCATCGCTGCCGATGCGGAACACGACCGTGTTTCCGGAGCGCAACACGCCGCATGCATCGGCGAAGACGTTCGGGCGTCCTTCGAAGACAAACCCGACAACGCCGAGGCCGGCGCGGACCTGGTGGATCGACCATCCATCGTGATCGACCGTATCGACAGACTGGCCGCGGCCAGAAGGTTGCGATACCCACCCGCGCAACCCCGAGATCATGTCGGCACGCATGGCGGGTGACAGTTCGAGCCGCGTGGTACTGCGACCTTTCGTCTTCGCCGCTGCTCGATCAGCGTCGTTGGCCGCTGCGATCGGAGCGAAGGCAGCGTCATCGGCGAGATGGTCGGCGAACCGTTCGAAGAAGTCCGAGATGGCCTCGTCGGTGATCGTCCCCATTCGAGCAAACGCATCGACGGCGGCAGTCACGGCCTGGTTCGCGATCGATACGACATCTGCAGGAACGTGCAGCAGGTCTCCAGAAGTCTGCACGACGACCAGGTGGTCGCCCGGGGAGAACGCCGCTGCCAGCTCTTCGGGGACGGTCGTTACCTGGTCACCCCCGTACACGATCGGCATTCCGGCGGTTAGTGCGTGCAACTCGGCCATGTATGAACGCTACCCGGGAGGCCGGAGAACTACCGTGGTCGAGATCCCTGTGAGCAACGAATCCGACAACCCTGAACCAAATAGCAAGCCGAAGCGGTCCGCCTCGGCCCTGGT
>CALLAA010000219.1 GCA_938002955.1 uncultured Acidimicrobiales bacterium | reverse complement strand
CGAGGCAGCCCGCCGCGAACTCGCTCGCTGCGCTGGCGGACAGTTCGACCCGGTCGTCGTCCGCGCCGCGCTGCAGGTCGGCCTGCGTGAACCGAAACGGCTCGGCGGAGTCGGTTGGCTGCTGGAAATTCCGTCGGTGGCACGACTGCTAGCGGCTATGCCCGCAACCGCAGCGACCGCGGCAACCGCCGCGATTGCCGTATCTGTGTCGCTGGTCGGCACCGGACCGATCGAACAGCCAGTCCCCGACGCCATCGCAATGGTGCAGGTCGACACCTACGAACCTGGCGATGATGCGAGCGACATCGACGCTGGTTCTGCCTCACCGGCGCCCACGACCACGGCTCCGACGACCACGACAGCTCCGACAACTACGGCTCCGACCACCGCCGCCCCGACGACAACCACCACGGCTGCGCCGACCTCCACAGCGGCTCCAACGACCACGACGACTACATCAACGACCACGACGACGGCCGCGCCGACAACCACGGCGGCACCGACGGCCACCGCCGCGCCCACGAGCACTGCCGCGCCCACGACCACGGCGGCACCTATCACCACCACGATTCCAGCCCCTCCGATCCCGACCGGAACCGGCATCGTCGTGCTCGCTGGCGCCGACGTGCCCACCGATCTGTCCAACAACACGCTGGTGTCCAACACGGCCACCTACGTCATTCAAGAAGACCAGGCCTACACACTGCGCTCCGACCTTCCGGTCGTCGCCATCGTCCAAGGCCGAGAGACCCAAGCGGGGGACAACCCGCGAACGGTGCTCCCCGCAGGATCCGTCGTCTGCGCATGGCTCGTCCGTTTCGAACCGACCGAAGACGCGCCCGAAACGTTCGAAGTCACGCCCGTGATCGACTTCGGCGCCCCGATCCTCGGCCTCGCGCTCACCGAAGACCACCTTGCAGACACCGCCGTCCTGGCCATCGACGGCGTCAACTACGTCGACGGCGATGTCGGCCCGACCGACAGCTATTCGGTCTCGGGCTCAGTGCTATCGGCCACGATCGGGTCACGGCGCAGCGGCCTCGATCAGATGCGAGTCATAACCGGGTGCTCCGCCCAGAGACGGTAGAAATGGCGAGCCCGAGACCCGCTACGTCTGTCACCCTCAAGCAATCGCCCGCAGCGCCCCGGGTAGGATGAGGAATATGACGAAAACAAACGTGTCCGTTGACCTCGATCAAGAAGTAGCCGAAGGCGCTATCGAGGCGGCGAAAGCGGGTGGGGTCAGTCTGTCCGAATGGATCAACGCCTCAGCCGAGCGAGCGCTCGCCGCCGAGCTCGCACTCACCGGAGTCGACGACCTTCACGACGAGCTCGAAGAAGAGCTCACCGACCTCCCAGCCGACGTCGAAGCAGAGTTCGGCGACTCATTCCTCGCCACCCCATAGCGCCCCATTTATTCAGCTTCGGTGCCGCCACAGACCGTGTCGGCATCGACCTCTTCGAGTTCCTTGGTCAAGACATCTCCCACCTTGACGAGCGAAGCACCATCACCCTTCAGGCCGATTCCGACGACGTGGCTAACCCGACCATCTTCGGTCCGGTGAGCATCGAGGGCCCCGACCGTAAGGCGTATTGCGCCCACAGGTTGTCCCTCAAGTACCACGACGTCGCCAACCCGTAGATCGTCGGGAATCGTGCCATCGCACATAGCGTCCATTCCAAGAATGGCGCCATAGGTGTTCATAATGTGAAGTTCGCTCATGACGTAGGTCGCGCAGTTTCCAGTAGTCGACGATCCCGATCTGTCACCAGTTCGCTACGCACTGCTCGAGAAGTGTGTTCAGATCAACCTCATGCGACGGGTCTTGTGTGAGGACTCGCAGCGCAATTTCAGCAGCACGCTCGCATATTGCCTCGGCCGTATCGATTGCGTAGCCACCCGAGGTGACGGCGACGTCAATGCCACGGCGAGCGCCGAGTCCTGTGGCTGCCCCCTTGAGGATCGCGGGAATGCACGAGTCAACAATCCCCTCGGTATACGTCGTACCGCTGGGTCCCGTGACCGTCTGGTCTTCAGACGGTGAGGATGCAATAACGGAAATGGACGTGCTCTCGGCACTCCTCGCTGTCAGCATAAGAACGACACGGGGCCACATGCCGCCGAGGTTCCGATCGAGCTCGAGAATTATGTGATGGCCCTGTTCATTGTGTGAAAGCGTCGAACTGCAGCGCCACCCGCCGACCTTTGCTGTTTCGCTGTTCACGGCTTTGTCATTCCCCAATAGTCGAAGTAGGGCTGGCTGAACCATTCTGAGTACTCGATCAGAACTTCTGGGTCGAAGTTAGCACCGACCGGAATGTCTTCGAGGACAAGCTCATGGGCGTCCCACTGGTCCATGCCATTCGCGACGTACTGAGCCTCAAGAAGCTCATGATCGAGGAAATTGCGCTGCGCCGCCGTTAGCTCGACACCGTTGTCCACGTTTCGTTGTATTGCATCGACCATCGCCTGTTGATGGGCGACGTCGAGGCCGTCGACGGTATCGAGATGATCCAGCGCGATGCGGAGATCCTCGGCGTCTGTCGCTGTTCGAGGAATTGGCGTTCCATTCACTCCGCGTGCAGTGGCCATAACACCGTCCACTGCTTCATCGCTTCCTCGGGCGAGGATGCCGGCGTCGTCGAGCCAGCGCCTGGCCCAGGCGAGTGCTTCATCGAGGCTCTTGAAGACAATGCCTGCGCTCGCAGCGATGATCACCGGCTTCGCTGCAATGACGGCTTGGCCAATGGCCGGAATCATGCCCAGGCTCGACAACGCAGCGTTGAGGTAATCGCCTTCGGCCGCATACCACGCCGCGTTCGCTGCATCGGCTGCATTCCCAACGACCGGGACCATGCCGACAACGTCGAGCGTCAGGTGCCCAATGTCGGCGAACGACCAGCCGCCACCGGACTCGGTAATGCCGAGCACCTCACGTGCCTCGGGTGACGATTCGGCCATGGCGAGCACGGTGCGGGCATGTTCGATCTGCGTCTCGGTATAGAAGCCGTGGCCGTTGTCGATGACTGCCCGGAGATCGTTCGTCGACCACACGCCGTCCCGGTCGCCCCCGTACCCAATGCCATCCCCGTCATCTCGGTCTTGGCGAGCCGTGTCGAGGATGACGCGAATCTGATCGAGGGAATACCGAGCCTGGTCGACGGGGGAGCGTTCGGTCCATGCCTCCGCCTCCATCCGCCGAAAGGCCGCCATGTTGTCGGCCCACACGCGCTGGCGTTCCTGCTCGACAGCATCGCCAAAGCTGGCGCCATCAACGATCGCCCAGCGAGCGTTCTGCGCCTGGACTGGCGTGAGTCCGGCTGCGATCAGCGCGTCGACCAGATCGACGTTGGGATTGTCGACCACAGGTCCGGCATTGTCGAGGCGCAAAATCCCCAACATCCCCATTGGGCGAGCATCGCCGGCCAGGATCATGTCGAGTCGCCAGTCGACGTCTCGTCCATCTGCGGCGAGATCGTTCGCAGCCGTGGTGAGTGCAGGAAGCGGACCGTAGAGCGGATGCTGGCCGGGTTGGTCGAGTAGGGCCAGGGCTTGACTCACCAACGGCGATAACTCGGTCATGCACTGTCGAATGTCTTGGCCCGCAGATGCGTAGCGCTCAACGAGGTCACGGGCCCGCTCCGGGTGCACTCGAACTACCGACATAACATGAAAGTATATGAAACGTTACTAAACGTCAACGCTTGTCAAGAGCCGGCGGATCTCGATCACCCAACGCCCCGGTTAGCCTCAGGCGACTGGACACGTCTCGTCATCGCAATCGGTTCCCGCTCGATGTGCGCGCAGGTGTGCGGCGATTGGCTCGACGAGATCGGCGACGAGCGAGACGTCATTGCCGAGCGGCGCCAGCAGTATCGAGCGAATGAGCTCAGCGTGTGGCGCTGCGGCCGTGGCGAGCGCCTGTCGTCCGGCTTGCGTCAAGGTCGCGTCGACGCCGCGTTTGTCGTCCGGCGATGGCTTGCGTTCAATCCAGCCTCGCGTTTCAAGTCGGGTCACGGTTTGGGTGATCAGTGGGGGAGACGCCTCGATCTGACGGGCCAACGTCGACATCCTCGCCGTGCCGCCAGCGCCATCGACTCGCACGAGCACCTCGTACTCGCGATGTGACATGTCGTGCTGCTCGAGCAGTTGCGTTTCGGCCTCGGTGTCGATGATGCGGATGGTGTCGAGCAAGCTCGTCCACACGCGCAGCTCATCAACCGATAGATGTGCTCCGGTGCCGACTGTCTTCGTCATGGGGTCCTCTTGCGTGTTGGCCATCTCGTGGCGGTAGGCCATGGCCGTGTCGTCATTGTCTCTTGTGTGCGCCCGCATCTACAACTACGGTGAAGCAATCATTAAAAATTTAAAGAGATTCGGAGATGCCATGACTGCACAGACCCAGCGCGGAACTCGACGATTGTTGTTGGCTCTTGCCGCGACGGTCCTACTCGTACTCGCTGGCGGGCTCGGGACCGCCTCGGCGCAGGGCGATGTCGACGACCCAGCTCAGGTGGACGCCGGCAAGGTCGTCTTCGAAACGAACTGCGCAGGATGTCACGGCGCAAACGGTGAAGGCTCAAACAGCGGACGACCGCTCGTCGGCGTCGCCATGCAAGAGGCTGATCGAAGCGTTCACATCATGAGCGTCACCGACGGCAAAGGAAACATGCCGGCCTTTGGCGAACGACTTTCCGCCGACGAGATCGACTCCGCCATCAGCTACGTGCGACTCACGTTCGTTCAACCCGAACCCGAACTCGCCGTCACCGGACCAAAGGGCACTCAGATCGCGATCCTCGGGGCACTTGCCGTGCTGGTTGGCATGGCCCTCGTTGCGTTCTCTCGGCGCCAACAGCTGACCTAGCGCGATAGTCCAGCGCGCTGGCGGCGCTACCGTCTAGACATGGCCACCGCAATCTCCATCAGCCGCCGCACGCTTCACTAGTGGCGAGGCGTGGAGGGCCGATGTCCCCTCGGGCCGTCCTGCTGTCGTGGGGCGCAGCCGTGCTCGCCGTTGGTGTCCTGGCCTTCATCTGGATCGTCCTGATCTTTGGCGCTTCGCAATTCGAGGGTGAACGCATCGAGGACCCCGAGGTCATGGCCGTCCTACCCAGCGACTTCGATCCCGAGACGATCTGGCGCGTCGGCCGCATGCGCAGTCCGTCGATCATGAAGCTCACGATCGAGCTCACCGGGGCAACCGAGACCTACGTCATCTACCCCGCCTACCCGGCGGCGCCTGGCGACACCCCTCCGGTCGAGCAGCCGTTCATCCTCGACGGGGATACGGCCACCGACATCGAACGGATGACGCCGATCTCCATCCAGCCCGATGCCTGCGACGAATCGTGCACCGTTGTCGTGCGTCTCGGCGATGCTCGCGATGTCCACGTCGTGTCCGACGGCGCCATGCAGGTGGTCGAGCGTGAAGCCGCCCGGGTGCCCTCGCAACACGTAGTCAACGCGGCCCTCAACGAACCGGTCGATCTCCTCGACGACGTCATGATCGAGGTGTGCATCTCTGGCCTTGGTCCCACCGGTGTGGACGGGTTGGGTCGATCGATCACGTTGCAGCGGCGCCGAAGTGATCAGGTGGGGCTCAGGCAGGTGACGCTCGAGCAGTCGACCCCATGGCCCTTGCATCGCAGCGGCTCACGGCCCGGCTGTCAGGCCGAGTTCACTCTCGGAATCGAACACTGGGGTGCAGTGAAGCCCGACCAACCCTTCGACAGCGTCGCGGTCAACGTCGTCCACTGGGGCGAGGCCGACGTCGAACTCGGCGAACTAGAGGTCGAGGCCGTTGTGGTTCGGTAACGCAGAAGGTCGTGTCACACCGTCGAACTAATGTTCTATCCATGACGCACCCCTCCCACCAGTCCCCAACACTCGATTCCCCAAAACTCGCCCCGTTGACCCTGTGGCCCTCGGCCGACGAAATGTCCGAAAAGGTCGATGCCTTCTACGCCTCGCCATTTGGCGATGGCTGGGATAGCTATGAAACCTCAGACCTGCTCGACCACATTGCATGGTTTGCGGGCACCCACGACTCGGCCGACATCTTTGCCTGGGACGACACCCGTGCCGTGCAATTCCTCGAGCACATCCTCGATCGAGCGCATCTCGCCGACCCCACCCGCGCCGCACTCTTCCCGGCGTTGCTGCGGGGTTGGGTTCGCTACGTCGGCTCCCGTGAGCAGATCCCGGCGATCGAGACCAGACGCACCCTCGCAGCCATCGAACGGGCCGAGCCGGTGTTCTTCACCAACATGGCCCCGTTGTTCTCCGACTACATGACCTTCGAAGACCCTGAAAGATCAACGATTTTTGAGGAATCTTCGGAGACTGTCACACCCCATCCGTAAGTTGTCCCTCAGCACTTCGTAACATGTCCCCGAGCGGTCGGAGACTGGTTACTACGCCAGAGGACCATCCAAAATTGTCCCATCTCCGAAAGGCTCCATCCGTGGAACCCATCGCTACAAAAACCGATACTCCGACCGCCGCTGATGCGGAGGTCGCGAAGCCCTCTCAACGGAAGGGGGCAACGGCCACGCAGGCCTTTGGCGCTGGCCGCCGAGAAAGTCACGATGCGAGCGAGTTTTATGCTCGCTTCACGCCGCCTGTCATCTCCGATGACGACACGGTCAATCCGCTACCCGCCCCACAGGACGTTGGGCTGAGCGATTGGTGTGTAAACGGCGACGCACGGTTTATGGATGTGGTTCCGGACAACTCGGTTGCGCTCGTTGTCACGTCGCCCCCGTACTTCGTTGGCAAGGAATACGAACAAGCGGTCGCCGGCGACCGCGATCGCAGCCAGGCGATCCCCACCTCGTACCTCGACTATCTCCAGATGCTGCGAGACGTCTTTAGCGAATGCCTTCGCACGCTCGAGCCGGGTGGACGAATGGCGATCAACGTCGCCAACCTCGGTCGCAAGCCCTACCGCAGTCTCTCCGCCGACATCATCACGATTCTCCAGGACGACCTCGGCATGTTGCTTCGTGGCGAGATCATCTGGCATAAAGCCGACGGCGCAACCGGCTCCCTCGCATGGGGCTCGTACCGCTCGGCCACCAACCCGGTCATTCGCGACATCACCGAGCGCGTGATCATTGCGAGCAAGGGCCGGTTCGACCGTGCCCAAAAGCCCGCCAAGCGCGAAACCGAAGGCATGCCCTACAAGAGCAGCGTCAGCGCCGACGAGTTCATGGAAGCCACGCTCGACGTGTGGCGCATCGACCCCGAGTCCGCCCGCCGTGTTGGCCACCCAGCACCGTTCCCGGTCGAACTTCCTCGTCGCTTGATCGATTTGTACACCTTCGAGGGCGACGTCGTCCTCGATCCATTCCTCGGCTCGGGCTCAACCGTCGTCGCCGCCGAACGCACCGCGCGTACCGGCATTGGCTTCGATCTCGACCCCGACTATGTCGAACTGGCCCGTGAACGGGTCGCCGCAGAACAGGCCCGACGACGACACCGGCCTGTCGAATCAGCAGGAGATGAACCATTGCCACTACTTCAGGTACCAGAGAACATCGACGAGCGCGTCGAGCACTTCCAGGCTCGAGCGACCAAAGAAGGCAAGAAGGCACAGGACCTCGCAAAGGAGGTGCTGACCGAAGCCGGCTTTGAGATCATCGCCGAGAAGGTCAAGGTCAAAGGCACCGGCTTGCAGCTCAACTTCGAGGTTGCCGACCAGGCGGGCGAGTACCGCTACTACGTCGACATGTCCGGGGCGTTCACCAGTAGCCGCCCAGGCCTGATGCGCACCGACACGCTGTGGAAGATGCTCGGTCGGGCCAACGTGCTCAAGACCACCCATCCAGACACACGGTTGTTGGTCCTCACCTCGCATCTGCCCCGCAAGAGCAGCGAGGGCGACCGTGCAATGCGCGCTGTTGGCCCATGGGCGATCTTCGATGCCATCGAGATCTTCGACGATCCCGGCGACGGCCTCGACCTTGGTGATACCGGCGGTACCGCCGCAGGTGTTCAGCGTCTTCGTAGCTACGCACAGGTCGGCGCCGCCGAACCGCTGCCCGGCTTTTGGACTCCAAAGGACATCGAAGAACGTTTCTACTCCCGAGGCGCATGAGCGCCGTTGCTTACGCCGTGGTTCGAGACGAACCACCAACGGTGTACGCAGCCGAATCGATGGACGTCCTCCAGCGCCTGCTGGCGCTGGAGGTCGTTGCACGATCGGTTCCCGTCGATCTCGACCCCAAAGCGCGCGAACGGATGCGCAAGGCCCTGCTCGATGAGCGCTGGGCCGACGCGGTCGTCGAGTGGATCGACACCACCGGTGTAGCCATCGACGTGTACACCCACATGCACGTCTACTCCGACGACGATCTGCCCAGTGAACTCATTGGCGCACAGCTGCAGTTCGCAGCGCTCTTTCGAGATTAGCGATCCGTTCCCCAGTGGCTTCTTCGCGCACCAAGATCACCGAGATCGTCACCGGCCTCGCCATGCTGGGGTTCCCGAGCGTCGACCGGGCCCTCGCCGTCCGACCGAACTGGTTCCACGGAGTCACCGACGACGAGTACGACCTGCTCTCCGACGAGCTCGCAACCGGTGACTCCGACGACGAGTTCGCCACGGCCTGGGAACACGGCAAGCGGTTCCTCGAATCCAGCGACGGGCTTCGAGGCAGAGTTCCCGACCGTGTCGAATGGCAAGGCCCCGGACGCCCGCCCGGCTACGACCAAATACCCGCCGACCTTCGTGTCGACCACGTCTACCTGATCAGCTGCAAGTACGGGTCGGACATCTTGTTCAACGTGTCGCCGAGCCACGTCTTTGACCGGCTCCTCGCCGAACGGCGCGGCGATCGGACCGACTGGTTTCTCGAGATTGCCCCCGAGGCCTACCAAGACCTCTACCAACGAAGCATCCGGTCGATGGCACTCGAGTCCATGCCCGCATGCGTTAGCGACCTCGACGGTGAATCCCGACTACGGCTCAAAGATGCGCTCCCAACCCGCGGCACCTGGCCCGACGAGCTCACCAGCCCGTACCGCGACTTCGTCAACGCGGTCTCGGTCGCAACCGCGCACCGGTGGAAGGACAACCTCGTCGACAAGGCCGACCAGGAACTGATGTTGTGGCGGCTGCTGCGGTTCCAGCCCGCCCCGTACTTTGTGCTCGGGGCCTCGTCGGACGGAACTCCGCTGCGCTTTCGTGTTGGAACGCCAAGCGACTTTCGCCGCCAGTTCTCCATACGTGCCTTCGACGTGTGGGCCGACGCAATGGGTCAACCAATGGTGCGCTGGCGAGCCGAGCTCCACGGCGCCCGACGGCCAATCGAAGGTCACATCGAGGTGCGATGGAGTCGCGGTCGGTTCGGCGGCGTTCCCGAAGCCAAGGTCTACCTCGACACCCCACATCACGAGGTCGCAAACTACACCCCGATCGACTAGCCGGCGACAGAACACACGCGGGTCGACGGCACGGGGCCATGGCACGATCGCGCCGCGGTACCTTGACATCGTGATAACAAAGCGATCTTCCTATTTCGAATCGCAGCGCCAGGGACTCTGGCGTTGGTCACGGTTGATCATCAGCCTGCCGCTAAGCGCAATCGTCGGCATGCTGGGTGCCTCGCTGCTCCTCGGGGTGATCTATGTGGCTGGCCGGCTCGGACTCGAGTCGGTGAGCGACGCCATCGACGTGTTGATCAGCGAAGGAGAGATCGCTGTTTCTGACCCGGTCGACGTCGCCGTGCAGCTGGCGCTGATCGGTGCGATCTTTTGGCCCGCCGCCATCGCCGCAACACTCGCGCACCGTCGATCTGTTCGCTCACTGATCGCGCCGCTTCATCGATTCCGATGGTCGATCGTCGGCAAGGTCCTGACGCTCCAAATCATCATCTTGATCGTCGGGACCGTAGCTACCTTGCCGTGGCTTGAGGGAATCCGCTTCACCCGACCGGGACTTGGCCTCCTGGCCTGGCTTATACCGATTGCGCTTGTGACCCTCTTCCAAACGTCAGCCGAGGATGTGTTCTTCAAGGGCTACCTGTTACGCCAGGTCGGAGCGGCCGCCCCGCTGTGGTGGTTAGCCCCAGTCGTCGTCACCGCGGTCTTCGTATCTCTGCACATCGGCAACCCCGACGTCACCAGCGAGCTATGGCTCATCCTGCCGTACTTCGTGATCTCGGAGCTTTTCATCATCTACCTGGTCATGCGTACCGGAGGTATGGAAGCCGCGCTCGTTACGCACTGGTGGAACAACTTCTTCATCTTCGTTGTGCTCGCCGAGGCGGCCACACAAGCCAACGACCTAACGCTGTTCGTGTTCGACGACGATCCAACGACCAGCGTCGACGAGGCTTGGGGCGTCGGCGGCGCAATCATCGGCATCGGCCTCCAATACCTCGGATTCACCTGGCGGCGATCACCGTTCTACCTCGATCGCCACGGCTGGGCCCCGCCCGAGCTGCCGCCACCGCCACCACCACCATCACCACCAGCAGCGCAACCGAAGTCGGAGCCGAACATGGCGCCGCCCCCGCCGCCTTCCGTCCACCCGCCATTGGCCTAGTGGCGGCTCGAGTCGGTAACCACGTCGATGGACCGGCTTGCCGTCGGCCAACGTCGCAACGCCAGCTCGCGAGCCAGAATTGCATCGCTCGCCACGTACTCGTTCAGCGCTTCGCCCGATAGCTCATGAATCGCAGCCCGATCGACCTCGACGGGACGCAGCCCCAGCATCTTCGACAGCGGCTTGAGCCCGCACGGAATGCCGAGCGACGCCCCAACATCGGCCCGGTACACGGCGTACGCGTCGAGATGGCGCTGTTGATGCCACGAGGCGATGTATCCGCCAGCGTGACCGGGCAGCGGTTCGTGGCGGGAACGATGGTGCGGGTCGGGAGCAAGCTCGAGCCCGAGCACAAGCCCCAGCAGTCGTGCTCGATCCGCAAGAAACGGCAGGTCGAACCGGGAGCCGTTCCACGTCACGAGCACTCCAGGTGGAAGTTCGGCGATGGCCTCGTCGAGCTCGCGAACAATATCGACCTCATCGCCGTCGAACACCGAACTCCAGCCGTCGCCGCACAATGCAACCGCCACGATCGGGGCAACCGCCGGGTCGAGTCCGCCGCGCGACGTGTCGGTCTCGATGTCGAGGCCGTACACGCGTTGGCGCGTGTAGTGCGTTGCGGCGGTTGCGATAGAGGGATTGATGGCGCCCAACCTAGTCGGGCACTGTGACAATCGGTTAGCTGCGTTCGCAGCCGGCGAGGGTGTCGCCGGGGTTGTTTGCATTACCGAACAGCGCACCGGAACAGCGGTCTCGCCCAATGCCGCCACGGACGGTGTCCGCGCCGCTCGAGCCCTGAACCTGATCTCGGCCTTGCTGCCCGTCGACGAGGTCGTTGCCCGCACCACCGTTGAGGTAGTCCATGCCGTCGTTGCCGTAGAGCGTGTCGGTGCCGGTGCCGCCTTCGAGGACGTCCGAGCCGCGACCGCCGCGCAAAATGTCGTTGCCCGCACCACCGAGGAGCGTGTCCTTCCAGTAGCCGCCGCGCAGGTCGTCGTTACCAAAGCCACCAATGAGGGTGTCAGCGGCTTCGTTACCGAAGAGCACGTCGTTGCCGTTGCCACCGCGAATCATGTCGTTGTCACGGCCGCCGCAGATGGTGTCGTTGCCGGCCCCACCGTCGATGGTGTCTCGTCCCGGGCCGGCGAGAATCACATCGTCGCCGTCGGTTCCGACCAAGACATCGTCGAGCATGGTCCCGGTGAGGGTTGGCTCCAAGCCGTTGCACAATCCAACCACCGGCTGATCGATAAACAACGAGTTGTTCTTTCCGTCCGGCTGGGTGATGTCGAAGAAGCCGTGGCGGCCAACGTTCCAGGCCCGACGGTCGGCACCGTCACGACCGAGGAACGTTCCGTCGTGGCCCACGAGCAAACCGCGGCCGATGACCTCGATGGACTGCACGCCCTCGACGCCGTCACTACCCGGATCCCAGAGCAGCGCGTGGCCGGTCTCGGGGTCGAGCGCGGCGATTTGGTCACGGTTGACGACCGCCGGGGCAAAGCGGCTCGCTGGGGTGATACCGAAGCAACTGTTGTTGTTCGTGAATTCGCCGTCGCCGGGATAGGGATCCGGCGCGAGTTCGCTTTCGACCCAGCAGAAGTGGCCGCCGATGTACACGGCGTCGTTAGAGATGCCCACTGCGTAGGTGCTGTCGAAGTTTCGTGCGATCCAGCGAGGGCTCTGGTTTGCCACGTTTGGTTCGGTCAGGTTGAACGCTGTTGCGGCGTCTCGCCCCCAGAACGGGAAGTCACCTCCATCGCCCGCCACGACGACGTAAGAGCCGTCGGGTGCGACCTCGGCGTCCACGATGTGGATTGCGCTTTCTTCCCAGAAGTTCGTGCTCCACGGCAGAACGGTGTCGTTCGCCAGGTTGATCAGCGCGATTCCACGGCGCTCTTCGGTGCCGACGAAACGAGCTCGGTGCACGACGACCAAGGTGTTGTTTGGGGTAATGGCGAGGTGCTTCGGGCCAAACGGCGTGCCGGCGAGATGGGTAGATCCCGTGATGTCGTGGCGAAAGCTAGTATCGACCGCTCCCGTCGTACCGTTCATTTCGACGAGACGTCCACGAGGAACACCGTTGACTTCGGTGAACTCGCCACCGACAAAGAGCCGGTTGTTTTTAAGAACGATGTCGCGAACCGGGCCGTTGAAGTCCGAAGCAAACGACGTGTCAACCTGTCCGGTGCTGATCGTGATTTTCGTGAGGCGACGATGTGCGTGGCTGTTTACGCTACCGAACTTACCGCCCAACAGAACGCTGTCGGGTCCGGCTGGTTCGACGGCCAAGATGCTCGGGGCCCCGTCGATCTTGACGAACGCTGGTAAGAATGTGTCGACGAGCGAGCCGCTATCGATGTGATAGGCGTAGGCGCCAGAAACGGTGACGATCTCGCCGTTGGACTTCTCGATCTGAGTGAAGTCGCCGCCGACGACAATGACATTGCCAACGCGGGCACTATCGAAGACCGTGCCATCTAATACGCGGGGAAGGCCGCGTCGCGGCGTCTCGGGAAACAGTCCGCCGACGGCCGCGTCCGCAGGTTCTTCAGAAGAGGAAGTGAATGCAACCGTTGCCGCCGTAGCAAGAAATACCAGGCAAATCGCAGAGATCAGACCAATCCATGCCCCGCGTCGTCGTAGAAATCCCATACATATGTGATCGGCGGGATCGATCGATCACTTGGGGGTCAAACGGCTCAACTTGCTCGAATTACCGCACCTGGCCGGTCACAAGCAATGATCCCGCTAGGGACGCCCAGCAATGGCCCCGCTAGGACAGTGCGGCAACGAGACGTTGTGGCGTGTCGGCAGGAACATCGAGATGAGCGACCAGACGGCTCGTCGTCGCACCGATCGCACCCTGAATGCCAGCAGCATCGAACCGAGCAGCCGCATCGCCGTCGTAGCCGGAGAAATTGCAGAACACCATGTTCGTGTTCACCCCAAGCACCGCCACGCCAGGGACGGTTTCGAGGGCGGCCCCGATCTGCTCGGCCATAGCGTGGTCGTCGACTAGCCGCTTGCGGTGGTGATCGAGGGCATAGATTCCCGCTGCGGCGACTATTCCCGCTTGGCGAAGTCCGCCGCCGAGCATCTTGCGCCAACGCTTCGCACTGCTGATAAACGGAGCACCGCCAACGAGCACGCTGCCCATGGGAGCGCCGAGCCCCTTCGACAAGCACACCGACACGCTGTCGAACGGTTCGGCGATTGCTGCGACATCGACGTCGAGGGCCGCAGCAGCGTTCCAGACGCGGGCCCCATCGAGATGGAACTTCAGACCGAACTCATCGACCAGCGCTCGGGCCTCATGCAGGTACGCCATGGGCAACACCTTGCCGTCGGTCGTGTTCTCGAGCGACAACAGCTTCGTGCGGGCAAAGTGCTCGTCGTCGGGCTTGATCTTGTCGCGAACAAGGTCGAGGTCGAGGGTTCCGTCGGCGGAGAACTCGATTGGCTGGGGCTGGATACTTCCCAACACCGCAGCA
>CALLAA010000218.1 GCA_938002955.1 uncultured Acidimicrobiales bacterium | reverse complement strand
CGAGCTCGCCCCCAACCAGACCAACGGATTGGTTTGCGCGCACAATCACTTCTATTCAGCGCTGGCCCGCGGCATGCCGGCCCCGCCTCGCACACCTACCGAGTTCAACGAAATTCTCGAACTGGTCTGGTGGCGTCTCGACATGGCGCTCGACCTCGATCTGATCTACCACTCAGCCAAACTGTCCGCACTCACTGCGCTTGAGTCGGGGTGCACGGCGGTCATCGACCACCACGAATCGCCCAACGCAATCGAAGGATCACTTTCGGTCATCGCCGACGCATGCGCCGAAGTCGGTGTGCGTGTGAATTGTGCCTACGGCATCACCGATCGCCACGGTCCCGAGGGCGCCGCTGCCGGCCTTGCGGAGAACGATCGCTTCCTGTCCGCTGGTGGCCTTGGCAAAGTTGGCTTGCACGCAGCGTTTACCTGCGAACCCGACACCATCGCCGCTGCGGCCGAGATGGGTCGCAAGCACGGAGTTGGGGTCCATGTGCACGTGGCCGAGGGCCCTGCCGACACGTGGCAGCTGCTCAACGGACACTCCGACGACGACTGGCTGATCATCCACGGCGTCCACCTGCCCGACGACCACGGTCTGTCGGGCACGATGGTGCACAATCCTCGGTCGAACATGAACAACGGAGTTGGCTACGCAAACCCGCGCCGCTTCGCGAACCCGGTCGCACTCGGCACCGACGGCATCGGCAGCGACATGCTCGATGAATTCCGCGTCGCTTTCGTCAAAGCTCGAGAAGTCGACGTCACGGCCACACCGGACATCATGTGGGGATGGCTCGAAACCGGCTACGACCTCTTCCCTGAAGCCCGCAACGACGTCGTCACCTGGAACTACGACGTGATGGATCCGTGGCGGCTTGCATATACGACCGCCGTCGCTCCCCGGAGTGTCGAGGTCGACGGCGAACTACTCCTCCAAGACGGCATCCCGACGAAGGTCGACGCCGACGAAATCAAGGCCAAGGCATCCGAGGCCGCAACCAAACTCTTTGCAAAGCTCGACGAGCTGTAGAAACGACTGGATATTCAATGACGAACACCACCGCAACCGACTCTGGCCTCGCGGTCTTTGGCGACTTCGCCCCAAACGGGCAAGCGTCGTACGACAACGCTGTGCAACGTTTCCGGGACCAGAACATCGTGCTCCCGACGTTCGCCCAGCTGCGCAATCCGTCCACGATCCCGAGTTCCATCGTCGATCAGCTGAGCGGCGTCGAGAAGGATGCAGCCGACGCGCGCAACCTGTTCCGTGTGCATTGGTTCAACGAACACGCCGATGCACCTGGCGACAACTTTCCCGGTTTCGTCGACGTGCCTACCCACATCGAGTTGCCGAGTGAGATGACCGGCGTCGACGCTCGTATCGTCTTGGCGTTTGGCAACCGATTCCCAATGATCCGTGCACATAAGGTGCTCGCCGCGTACAGCTGTCTCGTCGCTCGCCTCGTGACGGGGCGCTTTGACCCAACGCAGAACCGCGCAATTTGGCCGAGCACGGGTAACTACGCCCGAGGCGGAATCGCGATCAGCAAGATTATGGATGTGCGCGGCGTCGCCATCCTGCCAGAAGGCATGAGCCGCGAGCGTTTCGAATGGCTCGAGCGCTGGACGATCAACCCCGACGAAGACGTCATCAAGACGTTCGGCACGGAGAGCAACGTTAAGGAGATCTACGACGCCTGCAACGAGCTGGCGCTCGATCCAACCAACGTGATCCTCAACCAGTTCAGCGAGTTTTCGAACCACGTTGGCCACTACTCGGTCACCGGCCCATCGCTTGAAACCGTGTTCAACCATGTCACGAAGGACACTGGCGGCAACCTGGCCGCGTACGTGTCGGCATCGGGTTCGGCCGGCACCCTCGGAGCGGGGGACTACCTAAAGGACGAACACGGCGCCAAGATCGTGGCCGTCGAAGCACTCGAATGTCCGACCATGCTCTACAACGGGTTTGGTGAACACAACATTCAGGGCATCGGCGACAAGCACGTACCGCTGATCCACAACGTCACGAACACCGACCTTGTCGTCGGCGTGAGCGACGACTCGACCAACCGACTCGACATCATGTTCAACACGCCAGCGGGCAAGCGCGTCCTGGCCGAGCGTGGCATCGATCCCATGCTTGCCGACATGTTGGTCGACTTCGGCTACTCGTCCATCTGCAACACCCTCGCCGCGATCACTGCTGCCAAGGCAATGAACCTCGGCTCCGACGACGTCATCATGTCTGTTGCGACCGATGGCTCCGATCTGTACAACTCTGATCGCGAACGCATCATGAGCCAGCACTACGCGGGTGGGTTCGACGACGGCGACGCGAACGAAGTCTTCGAAAACCACCTGGCTGGGCTTCCGACCGAACACATGATGATGGGCGACATCGAACGCAACCGTGTCTTCAACCTCGGCTACTACACCTGGGTCGAACAGCAAGGTATCGACATTCCCGATTTCGAAGCTCGCCGCAGCCAGGACTGGTGGGGAGGCCTTCGCGGCCTCGCCGACAAGTGGGACGGCATGATCGAAGGCTTCAACGAAGCCACCGGCGCAAGCTTCAGCGCATAGTGGAGCTCAACCCGTTTCTTCGGTATCGCGATCGGCTCGATAGCTACGAAGCGGTCCGGGACGGCCGGATGTCCGATGGGCAGTGGGTCGAGATCGTCAGCACGCTCGATGCGGCCGTTCGAGGAGTGGAGGGTCATGGCTTCGAACAGACCCCGGTCACAAACGCAACAGCACTCGCCGCGGCCGCTGGTCTCGACGTCGATCTCTGGATCAAGGCCGAGCCGCACAACGTCGGCGGGTCGCACAAGGCCCGCCATTTGATGGGTGTCGCGATTGCGATGCTCGTCGAAGAGGCGCTTGGATCGCCGAAGGCGGAACGGCTTGCGATTGCTAGTTGTGGCAACGCAGCCATGGGTGCGGGCGTTATTGCGGCGGCGATGCAGCGGCCGCTCGACGTTTTCGTGCCCACGTGGGCCGATGCGACTGTCGTCTCCAAACTCACCGAGCTCGGTTCGAACGTCACTCCGTCTGAACGCCGCGACGGCGAGGTCGGTGATCCGGCATACCTTCGGTTCCGAGAGGCCGTCGACTCTGGAGCCCGTGCGTTCAGCGTCCAGGGAACCGACACGCCGACCACCTTCGATGGCGGCCGAACACTCGGTTGGGAGCTCGCCGACCAATTGGACGACATCGACGCGCTGTACATCCAGGTTGGCGGGGGAGCGTTGGCGACGGCGGTCTCCATGGCTGTCCCCGATGCCCGCCTACACCCGGTGCAAGCTGAAGGCTGCGCTCCACTCCGTCGTGCATGGGACCTGCTCGCACCCGACTTCGACTTTGCGGCTGCCGCGGCGAACCCAGATGCCTATATGTGGGCGTGGGACGAGCCGCAGAGTTTCGCATCCGGAATCCTCGACGATGTCACATACGACTGGTTGCCTCTGTTGCAGCGGACGCATGCGACCGGCGGCGAGCCGATCGTTGCGCCCGAAACGCTGATTGTGCAGGCGTACGACATGGCCCACGCACACACAGACATTCCGGTCTGCTCGACGGGAGCGGCAGGTCTTGGCGGCCTGCTCACCCAGCCTCCGGCACCGAGCGCCGACCAAGAACGAGTAGTCCTCCTCTTCACCGGCATAGACCGCTCCCAAGATTTGTGAGCGATTCTGCAGGCTGAGCGAGCGCGATCGCTCACAAAAAGTTGCTGTCAGTACCCCTCGCTAAAACGGGAGGATGAACATGACTCAACTGACCGAACGGGCGTCGATTCAACATGGGCTGCTGTCGGCGGCAC
>CALLAA010000217.1 GCA_938002955.1 uncultured Acidimicrobiales bacterium | reverse complement strand
ATCAAGCCCATTCTCGGCACCGAGGCCTATATGGCCCACGAGCATCGCTCGGAGCGCCCGTCGCGGCGCGGCAAGGTCGACGACTCGGGCGGCAGTACCGCCGGCGGCGGCAAGCTCTACTACCACCTGATTCTCCTCGCGGAGAACAACACGGGCTACCAGAACATGATCCAGCTCGCCTCAAAGGCGTTCATGGAGGGCTACTACTACAAGCCACGTGTCGACTGGGAGCTGCTCGATCAGCACTCCGAAGGACTCATCGCTACAACCGGCTGCCTCGGCGGTCAGGTCCTCCAAGCGCTTATGGCCGGCGACTTCGACGAAGCGGTGAACCGGGCCGGCCGACTCCAAGACATCTTTGGTCGGGACAACCTCTTCATCGAGCTACAGGATCACGGCATCCCCGAGCAGATTCGCACAAACCCACAGCTGCTCGAGATCGCGAAGAAGATCGGCGCACCGATCCTGGCGACCAACGACAGCCATTACACCCATCAGGTCGACCACTCCGCTCACGATGCGTTGCTCTGCGTGCAGACCGGCTCGCTACGAAGCGATCCGGACCGCTTCAAATTTCACGGCGACCAGCACTACCTGAAGACCGCTGCTGAAATGCGTCATCAGTGGCGCGAGATCGAAGTGGCCTGCGACAACAGTTTGTGGATCGCCGAACGCTGCAACGTCGAGATCGAATTCGGCGAACCGTTGTTGCCGAGCTTCCCGCTGCCGCCCGGCTTTGCCGACGACGATGAGTACTTGCTCCACCTCACGATGGAGGGAGCGAAGAAGCGCTGGGGCGACAACATCCCCGAGGAAGCCAAAGAGCGCCTGCTCTTTGAGCTCGATGTCATTAAGAACATGGGCTTCTCGTCGTACTTCATCATCACGTGGGACATGATCAAGTACGCCCGAGACGAAGGCATCCGAGTGGGCCCTGGCCGTGGCTCCGCCGCGGGTTGTGCCGTGGCCTATTGCCTCTGGATTACCGATCTCGACCCGATCAAATACGACCTGCTGTTCGAACGCTTCCTCAACCCATCGCGTATGTCGATGCCCGACATCGATATGGACTTCGATACCCGATACCGGGACCAAATGATCCGGTACTGCGCCGATCGGTACGGGCGCGACCACGTGGCCCAGATCGTCACGTTCTCCCAGATAAAGGCTCGCGCTGCAGTGCGAGACGCCGCTCGGGTGCTCGGCTACCCGTATGCGGTTGGCGACAAGGTGGCCAAGGCAATGCCACCACTCATCATGGGGCGCGACACGCCCCTCCAGTACTGCTTTGAAAAGCACCCGAAGTACGAGGGCGGGTACGCCCAAGCCGGTGACCTTCGCGAGATGGTCGCGACCGACTCGGTCGTCGCCGAAGTGGTCGATGTGGCCAAGGGACTCGAGGGCCTGCGCCGTTCCGATGGCATCCACGCAGCTGCAGTGGTGATTACCCGAGATCCAATCACCGACTATGTCCCAATCCAGCGCAAGCCCGAAGCTGGCCAGGATCCCGAAGATGCACCGGTGGTCACGCAGTACGAGATGAACGGCGTCGAGTCGCTGGGCCTTCTCAAGATGGACTTCCTGGGGCTACGAAACCTCGACGTTATCGACGACACGCTTCGGTCGATTCAGATCACGCGTGGCATCGACGTCGATATCGACAACGTCGACCTCGACGACGACGAAACCTATGCGTTGCTCCAACGCGGTGAAACGATCGGCGTGTTCCAGCTCGAATCGACCCCGATGCGGGCGCTCATGAAGTCGCTCGGCCCCACCTCATTCGAAGACGTTGCTGCACTGGTGGCGCTCTATCGGCCCGGTCCGATGGAAGCAAACATGCATAACGACTACGCCGATCGCAAGAACGGTCGTCAAGAGGTCACGCTGCTCCACGACGACGCCTCCGAGATTCTCGGCGACACCTATGGCCTGATGATCTATCAGGAATCCATGATGCGAGTCGCCCAGAAGTTCGCCGGATACTCCTTGGCCGATGCTGACTCGCTCCGCAAGGCCTGCGGTAAGAAGATTCGCGAGGTCATGCAGAAGGAGAAGTCCAAGTTCGTCGATGGTTGTGAAACGACCGGCTACGGACGCCCACTCGGCGAGGAGTGGTGGAAGATCATCGAGCCGTTCGCCGACTACGCCTTCAACAAGAGCCACTCCTACGGCTACGGGTTCGTGGCGTACCAGATCGCCTATCTGAAAGCGCAT
Organism: uncultured Acidimicrobiales bacterium; assembly: GCA_938002955.1. Lineage (GTDB taxonomy): Bacteria > Actinomycetota > Acidimicrobiia > Acidimicrobiales > SHLQ01 > SHLQ01. The sequence goes on along the minus strand of CALLAA010000217.1, from coordinate 26,149 downwards.
TACCCGGTCGAATACCTCGCGGCACTGCTCACGTCGGTGAAAGGCAGCCTCGACAAGGCCGCCGTTTACCTCAACGAATGCCGGATCATGGGCATCAACGTTGTGGTTCCCGACATCAACCGTGCTCGGGTCGATTTCCATCCAGAACCCAACCTCGATGAGAGCAGCGACAAGGGCGAGATCGTCTTTGGTATGTCGGCGGTACGAAACGTGGGGGAGGCGCTGGTCGAACAGATCATCGCCGAACGTGATGCGAATGGTCCCTTCGAGAGTTTCTTGGACTTCGTGGAACGTGTCGATTACACCGTGCTCAACAAGCGCACGATTGAATCGCTGATCAAAGCTGGCTCATTCGATTCGCTCGGGCACCCGCGCAAGGGATTGCTCAGCGTGTACGAGATCATCATCGATCGCACCGTGGCGTCTCGTAAGGACCACGACATCGGTGTCGCAACGCTCTTTGGCAGCCTCGGCGACGAACCGACCTTCGATGACCGCCCGGACATCCCCGACGTCGAGTTCGACAAAATGCCGAAACTTGCGAACGAAAAGGAGATGCTCGGCCTGTACATCTCCGACCACCCAATCCTTGGATACGAGGCAGCGCTCGGGCGACGGTGCGACAAGACGGTTGGCGCTCTCGAAGACGAAGCTGACGGCGCGTTCCTGCGTGTCGGTGGCGTAATCACCAACCTGCAAAAGAAGTGGACCCGTAAGGGCGACCTAATGGCGATCTTCGAGCTTGAAGATCTCGAAGGTTCGATCGAGGTCATGGTGTTCCCCCGGACGATGAACGAACACGGCCACAAGCTCATCGATGACTCGATCGTTGTGGTCCGCGGGCGTCTCGACGGTAAAGACGACATAGCGAAGTTCATTGCCCAGGACCTCGAGATCTTCGATTCGTCCTCGATGTCGGCACAACAGCCACTGCGCTTGCGGCTTCCGACCCACGCTCAGGACCCCGGCACGCTCGACAGTTTGAAGGGGTTACTCCAAGACCATTCGGGGGAGTCCGAAGTCTTCTTGCACCTCGATAGCAAGCAGGTCATCCGCCTGCCGGAGACCTATCGAGTCGAGACCGGCAGTGGACTCGTCGCCGAACTTCGGGTTCTGCTCGGCCCTGACGCCGTCGTCGTCTGACAGCGACGGCCACACCGACCGACCGCGGCGGTAGCGCGGCGAATCCTCAGTTTGCGTTTTCTCCAGTTCTTGACTGGACTAGAGAGGCGACAACGCGACCAAAGCAAGGCGATGGGTAATGGCACTCGAAGTAGAAACCAAAGACTGCAACGCACTAAGCGATGCCGACATCTCCGATATGGCGGACCTGTGCGCGGATAGCCCTCTGCCGTACGAGGCAGGCGACCTTTCCAAGCAAGCTGAGGAATGGGTCCTGTGCTGCCAAGCCCTCGACAACGGCCGGCTCAAGGGCTTTGCCTATTACACACTCGAGCGCATTGGTGGAACCCCTGCGATCATCATCGGCCTCGGCTCGATCGGCCGTAGCTCCCGTCGTGACAGCGTCATGAAGGGTATGGTCACCGACCTCATGCATCGTGCCGTCATGGCCTTCCCCGACGAGGACGTCGTCGTCGGGCTACGTATGCAGACGCCGGACGGCTTCGAAATGCTCAAGTCGTTCAACGACATCGTCCCCCGTCCAGACCATAAGGCGTCGGGCGAAGAGCGTGCCTGGGGGCGTCGTTTCGCAAAGCGCTTTGGGATCTCCCCGTTGCGCTACGCAGATCGCGCCTTCACCGGTACCGGCAAGGGCGAAATCCCGTGTGCGCTCGACCACGAGTCGTCCTCCCCCGAATCGGTCGATCCTGAGGTAGCGGCGCTCTTTGGCGAGGTCGACGTGGCGAACGGTGATGTGCTTATCGGCTTCGGCTGGGCGATGTCGGAAGACCTTGCCAAGTTCGCCTGAGGCACCAATCTCCGCGGCAGCTGCGGATGTCCTGAACACGCTCGCCACGCGGCGCATGGTCAGGAGCTATCGGGAAGAGCCGCTTCACACAGATCACATAGATGCCATTGTTCGGGCCGCGCACTCTGGGCCGAGCGCAGGAAACAGTCGCTCGCTCGACCTTTTGGTCCTTACCGGCGCGCACGTCAACGAGTATTGGGACGTGACACTTCCGGAGCCAGCCCGCGAGACGTTTCCGTGGCCGGGGCTGCTCCTCGCTCCGGTGCTGCTCGTTCCCTACGTCGACCCGTCGACCTACGTCGATCGCTACGCAGAGCCCGACAAGGCGCGTACAGGCCTCGGAGCGGGCGCTGAGGCGTGGACGGTGCCCTACTGGTGGGTCGATGGCGGCGCAGCCGCCGAGAACGTCCTGATAGCGGCTACGGCGCTTGGGCTCGGAGCGTGCCTGTTCGGCCAATTCGACAACGAGCCTGCCGTCCGGGAACGTTTCGGCGTGCCGGAGCGCAAACGGGCTATCGGTACGATCGCCGTTGGTCACCCAAACCATGCCGAGGACCGGCCGAGTCTCTCGGCGGGTCGCGCTCGACGGCCAATTGATGAGACGACGCATCACGGTCGCTGGTAGCGACGTGAGTTTCTGTCCTACGAGCTCCAAACACCGGCGACGGCTTGATACCTTGACGACGTGACCGCACCTTTGCCAACCGGCGCATCGTTATGGATTGCGGGAGCCCGACCCAAGACTCTGCCCGCAGCGGTAGTGCCGGTAGCGGTCGGGACTGCAGCGGTCGCCGACGACGGGTTCATTCTGTGGCGTGCAGTTGCAGCGATGGCCGTCGCGCTCGCTCTCCAAGTAGCCACCAACTACGCAAACGACTACAGCGACGGCGTTCGTGGCACCGACGACGATCGGGTTGGCCCGCTGCGCCTCGTGGGCTCTGGCGCGGCATCTGCTGGCTCGGTCAAGCGCGCAATGCTCGCCGCGTTTGGCGTTGCGGGCATTGTTGGCCTCGCACTCAGCATTGCGGTCAATCCCTGGCTCCTGGCGATAGGAGCAGCGTCTATCGCCGCAGGTTGGTTCTATACCGGCGGAAGTAACCCCTACGGCTACATCGGTTTGGGCGAAGTGTTCGTGTTTGTCTTCTTCGGCGTCGTCGCAACGGTTGGTTCGGCCTATGTGCAGACCGAATCCCTCTCGGGCGTCGCCGCGGTCCTGTCGATCCCGGTGGGGATCTTCGCAACCGCACTCTTGGTCATCAACAATCTGCGCGACCGCGTCGGCGACGCAGCCGCCGGCAAGAAGACGCTCGCCGTGCGGCTTGGAGATACAGCGACGCGCCGACTGTTCATTGGCTCGCTCGTCACGGCGTTCCTGCTCATTGCGGTGGTCGCCCTGTCGACCGATCGGCTACCGCTGCTGCTCGGACTCGTCGGCATCATCACGGCGTTGCCGGCGATCCGGACCGTCGCAAGTGGAGCCGTCGAACGAGAGCTCATTCCCGTCCTCGAAGCCACAGGCCGAACCCAGCTCGTCGCTGGCCTTGCGATGACGGTTGGCCTGGTTCTCTAGTTTCTCGACACTTCCGGTCGAGATCCGTGTTCGCCGGCTTGTTCGCTACGCGAGCTTCGCTCTCCTCTCGCCGGAGGCGCCTGTTTGTGCGTATAGAGGCGCTGGTTTTGGCTGGCGTCTGCGAGGTGAGTGCTGTTGTTCTCTGGCCGAGATCCGTGTTCGTTACCTTGTCGCGGTTATGAGTTGAGCTGCGCCCAACGTGAGCTGCTCGTGGTTCACATCGGAGAACCCAACGGCTCGCAGCCCGTCGAGCAATTCGTCGCGCGGAGGAAGGTACGCAAGCGAACGAGGCAAATAGCCGTACGCCTCCTTATTCGAGAGCAAACCGCCCACGAACGGAACGACCTTGCCGAAGTAGATGCCGTGCCCAAAACGCATGAGAGCATTGTCAGGTTCGCTCGCATCGAGCAAGGCAATTCGTCCACCGGGTCGCACGATGCGAGCCAGCTCGGCGAACACCATTGGCAGGTCGACAAAGTTTCGCAGCGCAAAGCCACACGTTGCCCCGTCCACCGAACCATCGGCGATCGGCAGGCGCATTCCGTCGCCTTGAACAAGCGGCTCATCGGTGCGAGCAGCCGCGAGCATGCCGAAGCTGAAATCGGCTCCGACCGATGCATAGCCGTGTTCTGCTAGCTCGCGGCAGAAGTCACCGGTGCCGGTCGCGAGATCGAGCAGTACCGATCCGTCCGGCAGACCGAGAGAGGTAATGGCGATGCGACGCCACCGAACATCGAGCCGGAACGTCATGATTCGATTCACCAAGTCGTACCGGGGAGCGATCGTATCGAACATGGCCTGGACCGCTTCGCCTTTGGCCTCGCCTTGGGGGAGAGGCTGGTCGAGCGAAGGGAGTTCGGCGGTCGAATGCGTTTGCGGCGTTGCGTTCACGAACCCAGCGTAGAAGGTGCAGTCGCGGTATCTCGGATGCTTCGAGCGGTTTGTGGCGCTAACGTCCAGCCCGTGACGAATGCATTCGATGGATCCGACGAACGTGAGTCCGAAGTCGCCGAGATGGCCCGTCGCGCTGCGATGGCCGCATCGGGGCGACGCAAGCAGGCGCGAGCGAGTGGAGAAATCAGCGCGGACGATGTCGATCCGGACATGTTGGTAAAGCTCGATGCACTGATGGAAAACCTGGCGGCGTGGACTCCCGGCTTCGCCGGTGCGATGCTGTTTCGCGGCGAGAGCGCTCAACCGCTCGTAAGCCTCATCACCTCCGGGGAGCGCGAAGCGATGCGCCGTTCGCTCGTACACATCGCGACCGCAACCCGGACCGAAGTCGACTTCGTCGAGGGCGGTGCGCTCGGCTCGTTCGTCGACTCGGTGACCTCCACGACGAAGGGCGCCGCGATCGTTACGCGCCTCGGAGATGACCTCCTCGTCACGGTCATCGAAGGTCGGCCGGCCAAGCTCGCCGATGCATGGAAGGCCATCTCGGTGAATCGAGATGACATCGAGGCTGTCGCAGCACGGCTGGTTCCCCGAGGCGAGTAGGGCGGCGCTACCGGGAACGCAGTGCGGGGTTAGCCGTCGCGGCGCTTACGCATCTCTTTGGAGTGGCGCTCGAGCGTCTGCTTTTGCTGCTTTGTGAGGCTGTCGATGCCCCGTTCGCTCACCTGATCGAGCAGCGAGTCGATCTCGGCCTCTGACGCCGTGGCGGTAGGAACCGCCTGCAAGTGCGAACTCGAACGCTTTGACTTGCGGCTCTTCTTGGCCCGTTTGGGTGTGGCTGTAGTCGTGGTTCCGGTACCGGTCACAACGGAGGGAAGCGGCACGGTCGGGATCCAGTCGACGCCGGTAAATCCGAGCGACCGGGTCATGATGAGGCCAATTCCCGTGGTCGAGAACAACATGACGAGTCCCACGAGGCTGCGATCGGAAAGCAATGTCAAGAATTGCACGAAGAAGAAGAACGCGATCAGCGCCCAGAACGGAATTCCGAAGAACGAACGGGCTTGCACGTTGGCGGCAGCAAAGCCCGCAGCCAACCCAAAGAACATGATGCCGAGGCCGATCTCGAGCACTCCCTCGCCGGTTCCCGCAGCGACCAGGGCCCCAAGGACTGCAGGGATGATGGTCAGCGCAACGATCAGCGAGGTGTATGCCCGCCGGCCGATCTGACTCTCGAATTGGGTGCCGATCAGGTAGAAGAAGATCATGCTGATCAGCGCACCGAACACCCCAGGGATCGGGATGAGGTGCGTGACGAACCGCCAGATTTGGCCACGGGTGACCGCCCGCTCGTCGAGCAACAACCAACCGCCGAGAGTCCCGATGCCGCCTTCGGCGACGTAGAGCAGCAGCCCGAGGACGCTCATGCCGACGACAAAGGTCGTCGTGGTGACGGCGATAGGGCCAGCCATGAACCACGGGTTAGCGCCCGCACCTCGAGAGAAGGGGCTTTGGAATGAATATCGATCAGCCATCGCCCAATAGGGTAGTGCACGATGGCGGCAATCTCTGGTCCCTTCGGCACGGACCTACGGGATTCAGCGCGGCCGTCGAGTCGGGGCTGCGACCGATGTTGTCGTCTTGTTTTGGCTGGCGCGCAGCTGTCCGCATGCAGCGTCGATGTCGGTTCCCCGATTTCGACGGATCGTGGCGTTTGTGTTGCGGTCGAGCAACCACTTCTGAAAGCGGCTGACCCCGGCGGCGTCGGTGCCGACCGTCGGGTAGCCGGGCGTGGGGTTGAGCGGGATCAGGTTGACATGGGCGCGCAGTTCCTTGCACAGCGCAGCGAGAGCGATCGCCTGCTCCTCGGTGTCGTTAACGCCGTCGATCAGTGCCCATTCAAAGCTCAGCCGCCGCCCCGAAGCCGCAACGTATGCAGCACAAGCGTCGGCGAGTGCGTCGATTGGGTATCGCTTGTTCAGCGGGACGAGCTCGGTACGGAGTTCGTCGGTAGCAGCGTGAAGTGATACGGCGAGGCTGACCGGCAGCTGTTCCTCGGCCATTCGACGGATGCCGGGCACGACTCCGACGGTGCTCATCGTGATGTGCCGCGCCGACAGACCGATGTCTGCATGGATGCGTCGTACAGCGCCCCACACGGCGTCGTAGTTGGCCAACGGTTCGCCCATTCCCATGAACACGACATTGGAAAGCCGTCGTGGCTTCGCAGCCTCACGCGCCCGTACGACCTGTTCGACGATTTCGCCTGTGGTGAGGTGCCGACGGAAGCCTTCCTGGCCCGTCGAGCAGAATCCGCATGCCATAGCGCAACCCGCTTGGCTGCTGACGCACACGGTGGAGCGGTCTTTGTAGTGCATGAGGACCGTTTCGACGGCGTCTCCATCGGCGAGACCCCAGAGCCACTTGTGGGTCTCGCCACCTTCACTTATTCGCTCGATTCGGTGGTGTAGCGCCACGGGCAGCAGGGTGTCGAGGTCCGAGCGCAGACCCTTTGGAAGCGTCGAGATCTCGGCGATATCGAGGCCGTCCTCATACAAGCCCTTCCAGAGCTGCTCGACTCGATACTTCGGGTGATCCGAGAGCAGCTCGCCAAGGGCGTCACGGTCGAGTTGGTAGCGGGTTTCGACGGCGCTCATTGGTTGCTCGGGTTCTCGATTGGCGATCGGTGCCACAGGGTATCGGTTCGATACGTCGTGAATCCGATTCGTTCGTAGGTGGCGACGGCGGCGAGGTTGTCGCTCTCGACGTAGAGCATTGCGGTTTCCAAGCCAGCGTTCGCTAACCAGTCGAGGCCGGCGAGGGTCATGGCCTTACCCAAGCCTTGGCCATGGAAGGCCGGGTCAACGGCGATTACATAAATCTCTCCGAGATTTCGAGTGTTGCGGTTCTCTCCGAGGTGTTCGGGATCTCGGTGAATCTTGGTCCAACAAAACCCAGCGAGCGCACCATCGATGTGATGAAGCAAAAACCCATCGGCATCGAACCACTCAGTAGCCATATCGCGGCGAACCGCATCCGACGTGAGTCCGGATTGCTCAGGATGCCAATGAAACGCGCGGTTGTTCACCGCAACAAATTCGTCGATGTCATCGTCGGTGAACGGACGCGTTACCAGCGTCGTCGCAGCGACGGGCAGGGGAGCTCGCATCTGCAGGAGCGTGCGGTTGCTGACCAAACCACGGCCGGTGAGGATTTCACGCCGCTCGTCGTTCGTGCCATGTACCCAAATCGCAGCGTCAGGACCAGCGTTGTCGGCGAGCGCTAGGGCATCGGTGAAGGTGGTCGTGGACTCGTCAGGCGTGAACGTGAGATGCACGGTTGGCGCCGAGCCCAGGGTTTGTTCGACGAGAAACTCCACGCAGCAAGGTTAAGCCAACACGGAGAGGAATGACGTAGAGAATTCTCTGCCCATTTGGACAGTTTCGAATTCACAAGTTCGATGAGTCCTGTTAGTTTTCTTTTCAGCGCCCCTGAGCTCCGCCGCAGACGGGGCGCTTGTGCAGCACGATTAGAGGGATCCGCCGCCCTTGTGTTGCTGAAAGAGCGGACGCTTCTGAGCGTCCGCTCTTTCCACTTTTTGCGCTGCTGTCGCAATCCCTCGGCTAGCGCCTCGTCGATGCTCGGCAGTTGGCCGGAGGCTGTGTCGCAATAGCATGCCGGGATGGAATCTGATCTCGCGGAACTATCGACGGTGTCCACCCAAATCGACGACCTCGTCGACCGTGTCGTGGACGTGGCCGAGAACTATCGCGGTAGCGACCGCGACGACATCGCAATCCGCCTGTTCGAGGTTGAGCGTTCATTGCACAGCGCCCGTCGAAACCTTCAGAGTGCGCTGCGAGCCTTCTCATGACACGGCCGCAGGTACGCTCGGACATTGCCCTGCGCAAGGGGTACCACTCGCCGCAGATCGATGTCGACGTGCGGCTCAACACCAACGAGGCTCCAGCAGCGCCGCCCGAGGGCTTCGACACCGCCTTGCACGAAGCACTCGACAACATTGCCTGGCACCGATATCCCGATCGCGGCGCAACGGCGCTTCGAACGAAGCTCGCCGCTCGCTACGACCGCGCTGTCGAAGAGGTGTTCGTCGCTAACGGATCGAATGAGGTGCTGCAGACGATCATGTTGACGTTCGGGGGAGCAGGTCGTACCGCCGCCGTGTTCGAACCGACCTACGCGTTGCACGCACATATCTCCAAGACGACGGGAACCGCCGTCGTCGAAGGCGTTCGCCGTGACGACTTCACACTCGACCTCGATGAAGTCCGCCGTATCGTCGAGACCCACGAGCCCGACGTGTTGTTCGTCTGCTCGCCGAACAACCCCACCGGCCTCGTCGACCCACCCGACACCGTCGACGCGGTACTCGACATCATGTCGGGGACGAACGGCTTGCTCGTCGTCGACGAGGCATACGGCCAGTTCTCGCCCACATCGGCAGTCGGCAAGATCGCCGACGACGTCCCACTCGTGGTCAGCCGGACGTTCTCCAAGACCTGGTCGATGGCCGCAGCTCGGCTCGGGTACTTGCTCGCCCCAGCCTGGCTTGTCGAGGAACTTGAAAAGGTCGTGCTGCCGTATCATCTCGACGCATTCAAACAAGCCGCAGGCGTCGCTGCGCTCGAGTTCGGCTCGGCCATGGATGAGCGGGTTGCACTGATCATCGACGAACGGGCCCGATTGTTGCAGCAGATGGCCGATCTTCCCGTGCAAACCTGGGACAGCGGCGCCAACTTCTTCTTGTTCCGTGCCGCCGAGATGGGGGGCGACGAACTTTGGCAGGCGCTCGTCGACCGGTCGATTCTCGTTCGCAACTGTGCATCGTGGCCCCGGCTCGACGGCTGCCTTCGGGTCACGATCGGGACCCCCGAAGAGAACGACGCATTCCTTGCTGCGCTGGGCGAGATTCTCCAATAGGTCGGGCGCATCGCTCCTATGCTGGTTACATGCGTAACGCCTCAGCTTCCCGGGACACTAAAGAGACTCAGATCACGATCGAGATCGAGCTCGACGGTGAAGGAAACACGAATTGTGAGACGGGTCTACCGTTCTTCGACCACATGCTCGACCAGCTCGGTCGTCACGGCGGGTTCGACCTGACCGTTAAGGCGGTCGGCGACCTCCACATCGATTCTCATCACACGGTCGAGGACACTGGCATCCTCCTCGGCGGCGCATTCAAGGAAGCCCTCGGTGACAAGGTGGGCGTTCGCCGATTCGCCTCAAACGCCGTTCCACTCGACGAGGCGTTGATCGAAACTGCCCTCGACCTGTCCGGCCGTCCGTTCATGCACTACGACGTGGAGTTTCCTGGCGAGAAAATTCTCGGGAACCCGCCATTCGATCCGCAGCTCTGCGAAGAATTTTGGCGAGCGTTCGTGATGTCGTCAGGCATCACGCTGCACATCGTGTCCGTCCGCGGCAAGAACACCCATCACATCATCGAGGCAACGTTCAAGGGTGTCGCTCGGGCGTTGCGCGACGCGGTCACCGTGACCGGCGGTGGACTCCCGTCCACCAAGGGCACGCTCTAGGCAGTAATTCTGACGGCGACACCGTCGGCGGCCATGGCCGTCTTGATTTCGCCAACCGTGTAGTCGCCGTAGTGGACCATCGACGCCACGAGCGCAGCATCGGCGCCACCGGTCGTGACTGCCTCGGTCAGGTGTTCGGGTTCGCCGCCGCCACCTGACGCGATAACGGGAATACGAACTGCGTCGGCGACCATTCGGGTCAGCTCGAGTTCATACCCATCGCGAACGCCATCGGTGTCGATGGCATTGAGGCAGATCTCGCCGGCGCCTCGATCTTCGGCTTCGGTCACCCATTGCAACACGTCTTTGCCGGTCGGTGTCCGTCCGCCCTGGATGACGACCTCGTAGCCCGATGGGATCTCCGTGGTCCTCTCAACCTTCTTGGCATCGACCCCCAGCACCACGCACTGTGCACCAAAGGCCGCAGCTCCCTGCCCGAGCAGATCGGGGTTTCGCACAGCGGGGGAGTTCAGGCTGACCTTCTCGGCCCCGGCGAGCAAGACGGTGCGCATGGTGTCGAGCGAGTCGATGCCGCCGCCGACCGAGAACGGGATGCGGATCGAGGCAGCGACGTTCTCGACCACGTCGAGGAACAGGTTGCGGTCCTCGGCCGATGCAGTGATGTCGTAGAACACGAGCTCGTCGACACCCTGTTCGTCGTAGCGAACGGCGTACTCGACCGGATCGCCGAGATCGACGTTCCCTTGGAACTTGATGCCTTTGGTTACTTGTCCTCGGCGAACGTCCAGGCACACGATGACACGCTTGAGTAAAGCCATGATCAGCTGCCTTCCAGAAACGCCGTGAGGATAGACATGCCAACGGGGCCACTCTTTTCGGGGTGGCATTGCAGCGCAACGAGGTTGTCCTTGCGAACGCCCACACAGAACGGGTGTCCGTGGTCGGTGGTTGCGATGACATCGACGGATGGGTCGGGATCGCAGTAGTAGCTGTGGACGAAGTAGCACGCGGTATCTGATGCGTCGACGAGTGATTTCGCGATCGGTTCGCCCTCGGCGAACGTGACCGGGTTCCATCCCATGTGGGGCACCTTGAGCGATGGGTCATCGAGTTCGAAACGACGTACGCGTCCGGGGAGGAGGCCCAGACACTCGACGCCGCCGTCCTCATCGCTGTGATCGAACAACAGTTGCATGCCAACGCAGATGCCGAACACCGGCTTCCCGGAATCGACTGCGTCTTTCAGCGCAATGTCGAGCCCTCGTTCACGTACCACACTCATGCAGGTCGCAGCAGCGCCGACGCCGGGAAAGATCACATGATCGGCGTTACGGATCGTGTCGTGATCGTGGGTGATCTCGGCTTCGTATCCGAGTCGGCGAACGGCGTGCGCTACCGAGGTGACGTTCCCTGCGTTGTAGTCGAGGATGGCGACAGACATGGGTGTAAGCGTCGCAGGGTGTTGTGACATTTCCACCTCAGAACAGGCGACTGATTTTCGCCGTTGTCTTCGAGCGCCGAACGTTCGGCCAGGGGCGGGCCGGTGTGTTTGTTGTGGTTTCAACCAGTCAGCAGAGTTCTCTTCGCACGGAATTGCGACCAATTTCGGAACTTTATGCCCCAAGTGGAGCAGGCCATCTCCGCTGGGAGAGTGGGGCGGGGTCGCGTGCCCAGCGAACTACGACGCCGATCTGGTGCTCGGTTAGGTCCTTCCCGGCGGCCGTAGCCACGCCATCAAGGTTTCAATAGCTGCACCGTTGCCTGTCCCCAGTAGATTGTTCCGGTGACCGAAGCCCCCAAAAGCTCTCCGAAGAACACCGGTTTTCAGCCCGAGAACGGCGATGGCGACCGCTTGCCCATCAAGATGCTCAACGATCGCATCCTCGTCCGGCTCGGTGATGCCGAGGGAGAACGCCGGTCTACCGGCGGAATCCTCATCCCGGCAACGGCCCAGGTGGGTAAACGCCTCACGTGGGCGCCCATCGAGGCGACCGGCCCGAACGTGCGCAACATGGAAGTTGGCGATCAGGTGCTCTTCAACCCAGACGACCGTTATGAGGTCGAGGTTGGTGGCACCGACTATGTGATTCTTCGTGAACGAGACGTACACGCCGTCGCAGCCGAACGCCTCGAAGAGGGATCGACGGGGCTGTACCTGTAATCCAATGACGATTAAGCCAAGCTTCGACGATTTTGTAGAACTGTCCCGTGAGCACCGCGTGGTGCCGGTTTGGCGATCGCTGCTCGCCGACCAGGTAACGCCGGTTGCGATCTTTGCCCGGTGCGTGGGCGACGACGATGGCTTCCTGCTCGAATCGGTCGAGAACGGCGAACGCTGGAGCCGCTGGTCCTTCCTCGGCCGCAATCCGCTCGCGACCATCGTGTCGACGAACGGCGACATCACCGTGTCGGGGCCGCTCGCTCACGAGGTTCCGGTCGGCGACGGAATGTTGGCAACTCTCGAGAATCTGCTCGACGAGTTCTCATCGCCCGACATCGACGAGCTACCGCCACTGCACTCCGGGCTCATGGGCTACCTGGGCTACGACGTGGTGAGAGAGGTCGAGCGGCTGCCCGATGTTCCAACCGACGACACCGGACACGCCGATGGTGTCATGGCACTCATCGGCGAATTGGCGGCATTCGATCACTTCAAGCAACAGGTCACCCTCATCTCGAACACGGTCGTTCCCGCGGACGCCAACATCGACACCTTGCGGTCTGCATACGACGAGGCGATCGCGCGTTTGCAAAGCTTGCAGAACGATGGCGCCCAACCACTCGACGAGCCGCTCGTAACCCCACCGCCGCTCGACGCACCGCTCCCCGAAGTCACCTCGACAATGGGGGAGGAGCTCTACTGCGCTGCGGTCGCTACCGCCAAAGAGCACATTCTCGCTGGAGACATCTTCCAGGTAGTGCTCTCCCAGCGTTTCGACTTTGAACTTGATGCCGATCCGTTCGATCTGTATCGAGTGCTGCGTCAGGTCAACCCCAGTCCGTACATGTACTTTCTGCGCATTGGCGACCTGCACATCGTTGGGGCGTCGCCCGAACCAATGGTGCAGCTGCGCGACGGCACGGTGATCTCCCGCCCGATCGCCGGAACCCGCCCGCGTGGGGCGACCGATGAAGAGGACCGCCGCCTCGGCGCTGAACTTCGCGAACACCCAAAGGAAGTTGCCGAGCATGTCATGCTCGTCGATCTCGCCCGAAACGACATCGGCCGTGTGATCTCGTACGGAAGCGAGAGCCGCGATCAGATCATGACGCTCGAAAAGTACAGTCACGTCATGCATCTGACGTCCCAAGTCAGCGGTCAGCTCGCCGACGGCAAGTCGGCAATCGACGTGCTACGAGCGACCCTTCCCGCCGGAACGGTTTCGGGCGCTCCCAAGGTGCGGGCCATGGAGATCATCGACTCGCTCGAACCGGTCAAGCGCGGGCCCTACGCCGGGGTCGTTGGCTATCTCGACTTCTCCGGAAACATCGACACCGCAATTGCGATCCGCACCATGTTCATCACGAACAATCGAGCGTCGGTACAAGCCGGTGCCGGAGTTGTCGCCGACAGCGTTCCGATCGATGAACACAACGAGTGCATCAACAAGTCGAAGGCGCTGCTCGCCGCAGTCCCCGGTGCTCGGCTGATGACCCAGCAACGTCGAGGAGAATCATGAGCGTCTATATCGGTGAGCGCGATGTTGTGTCGGTCGAGGGACCCGAAGCAACCGCGTACCTGCAAGGCCAGATCAGTCAGGACGTTCTCGGGCTCGCCATCGGCGACTCGGCGTGGAGTCTGATCCTGCAACCGCAGGGCAAAGTCGACGCATGGTTCCGAATCACCCGCGCTGGCGACGAGGCGTATTTACTCGATGTCGACGCAGGGTTCGGCGATGCACTGCTGGCCCGTCTCAAGCGCTTCAAGCTTCGCACCAAGGCCGAGCTCGAGCTCTCGACGTGGGTGCTGCACGCCTACGAAGACCCAGCCGACGCGACCGATCGCTCCGGCCCGATCGTTGCCCAGTCGGCCACCGGTAGCGGCGTCGACATCATCGGTCCATCACTCGAGGCTCCGGTGGTCGAACAACGATCAGAAGACGCCGCGACGCGCCGGCGCATTCTCGCTGGCGTTCCCGCAATGGGCAGCGAGCTCACCGAATCGACCATTCCCGCCGAGGCACGAATCGTCGACCGATCGGTCTCCTTCACCAAGGGCTGCTACACCGGCCAAGAACTGGTGGCACGAGTCGACTCTCGTGGCGACAATACGCCCCGACGGCTTCGCATCGTGTCCGGCAGCGGTCCGGTGCCTTCGGACGATCAACTGCGATCCGGCGACGACGACGCAGGGGTGATTACGTCCGTGGCCAGCAACGGCGACGGGTGGGTTGCGCTCGCCTACGTCAAGCGCTCCTTCTTTGATGTGACAACGCTGAGCCTCGCCGGTGAGCCGGTCGAGGTTCGCCCGGTTCCCTCGGACGTCGCATGACCACGTACCTCGACGGCATTCTCGAGTCGCATCGAGCGGCGGCAGCCGACGACTCGCGCTCGATCGACCATCTGATCGAACAGACCAGGGACCTCGCTCCCGCTCGGGGTTTCGGCAACGCGATCCAATCGGCGCCTGGTCTTGGCGTCATTGCTGAGGTGAAGCGTCGATCGCCGTCGAAGGGCGACCTCAACCTCGACCTCGACCCAGCTGCGCTGAGCGCTGCGTATGCAGCTGGCGGAGCAGCCTGCTGTTCGGTGCTCACCGACGTCGAATATTTCGGGGGTTCCGTCGCCGACTTGCAGGCCGTGCGCAACGCCGTCGACCTGCCGATCTTGCGAAAGGACTTCACCGTCGTCGCTCACGATGTGGTCGACGCCCGCCTCATGGGTGCCGATTGTGTTCTTTTGATCGTGGCGGCGCTCGACGACCACGAACTCTCGGACTTCTATGCCCTCGCCACAGAAATCGGTCTCGATGCGCTCATCGAAGTGCACGATGAAGCTGAGGCGGAGCGCGCCATGGCGATCGGTGGCACCATCGTTGGTGTGAACCAACGTGATCTGATGACCTTCGAGGTCGATGTACAGCGGGCGAAGCGAGTGGCCTCGTCATTGCCGAGCAACGTCGTCCGCATCGCCGAATCAGGAATTACTGGTCCGGTCGACATTCCCGATCTCGTCTCGGCGGGTTTCGAAGCGGTACTCGTCGGCGAATCGCTGGTCAAACACGACGGCCCAACCAACGGTGTGCGTGCCCTTATCGAGGCCGCCCGATGACCTGGGTCAAGATCTGTGGCGTCACCGATATCGACGATGCCCTGCTCGCCGTCGCTCTCGGCGCCGACTCGATCGGTCTCAACTTCGTCTCCGGCTCCAAGCGCCAGATCGCCCCGGTTCGCGGCCGCGATATTGCTTCACGGATCCCTCCCGAGACACTGACGGTCGGCATCTTTCGCAACGAAGCCAAAGAGCGTGTGGTGGATATTGTGCACACCGCCGGACTTCGAGCAGCGCAACTGCACGGCAACGAGAGCCCCGAAGAGGTCGCGTGGGTCGCCGAGCGGGTCCCCACGGTGATCAAGGCCGTATCGGCAGGTACACCCCAAGCACAGCATGCGTCGGAGTTTCCGGTTCCGATCATTCTCGTAGATGCAGCGGTGCCCGGAAGCGGAAAGGTCTTCGACTGGTCGCTTGCGGACTCGCTGCCGACAAACAAGCACATCGTGCTCGCTGGGGGCCTGCACCCCGACAACGTCGCCGAGGCAATTGCTGCGGTGAAGCCCTGGGGCGTCGATGTCGCATCTGGCGTCGAACGCGAAGCAGGCCGGAAGGATCCGTCGGCATTACGCCGCTTCATCCAGAATGCCAAAGCCGCCGGTGAGGCTCTAGACGAGCCGGCCCCCGAATCAAATCAACCCATGTACGACTGGGAAGTGGAGTAACGAGATGTTGAGCGAAGGTACGTTGCCGTCGGAAGACGCACAGAGCCCGATCATGGGAGACCCTGGGGCATCAGGACGGTTCGGTCAGTTCGGTGGCCAGTTCGTCCCCGAAACCCTCGTGCCTGCCTGCCAGGAGCTCGAGAAGGCGTTCCGGTCAGCGTGGGCAGATCAGGAGTTCCGTTCCGAGCTCTCGACCTTGCTCGCCGACTATGCCGGCCGCCCATCGCCAGTGACCGAGTGTCACCGGTTGAGCGAAGAACTTGGCTACCGAGTGCTGCTCAAGCGCGAAGACCTCAACCACACCGGTTCACACAAGATCAACAACGTGATGGGTCAAGCACTCCTCGCCAAGCGCATGGGCAAGACCCGCCTGATCGCCGAGACCGGTGCCGGTCAACACGGTGTCGCGACGGCCACAGCGGCGGCGCTCTTCGGCATGGAATGTCGGGTTTACATGGGCGAGGTCGACATCGAGCGTCAGAAACTGAACGTGTTTCGCATGAACTTGCTCGGCGCGGACGTCGTGCCAGCCATGAGCGGCTCTCGCACCCTGAAGGATGCGGTCAACGAGGCAATGCGCGACTGGGTCGCGAAGGTCGAGGACAGCTACTACTGCCTCGGTTCAGCAATGGGGCCACACCCATATCCGTGGATGGTTCGCACCTTCCACGAAGTGATCGGCATCGAAGCTCGCGAGCAGTGCGCCCGGCTGCTCGATGGGGGCGTGCCCGACGTCGTGACGGCCTGTGTTGGCGGCGGCTCGAACGCAATCGGCATCTTCTCCGGCTTTGCCGACACCGACGCCGAGCTTGTGGGCGTGGAGCCCGCTGGTGGAGCCGCCGTTGGACGCAAGGTCCCCGGTGTTGTCCACGGCTCGAAGTCGTACCTCATGCAGGATGAGGTCGGGCAGGTGCTCGAAGCGGAGTCGATCTCGGCGGGACTGGACTACCCAGGCGTCGGCCCCGAGCACGCCCACCTGGCCGATATCGGCCGAGCGCGATACGAATCGGTGACCGACGACGAGGTCGTCGAAGGCTTCCAGCTGCTCGCTCGCACCGAAGGCATCATCCCCGCATTGGAATGCGCCCATGCGCTGGCGTGGATGTCGCGTGAGCGCGAGTCGCTCGCTGGCAAGACCGTATTGATGAACCTCAGCGGACGGGGCGATAAGGATGTGGCGCAGATGATGGACGTGTTGGGACGATGAGCGAGATCGGCAAGTTTGAACACGCGCTGCGCGCCCGGCGCGAGAGCGGCGGCAAGATTCTCGTGCCGTACATCACGGGCGGGCTCGGCGACGACTGGATCGAAACGCTTCACGCAGTAGCCGCAGCGGGCGCCGACGGGATCGAGATTGGTATCCCGTTCTCGGACCCCGTGATGGATGGGCCGACGATTCAGGAAGCCAACGACCGGGCGCTGTCCTCGGGAGCTACTCCACAGTCGATTCTGGCCGCCGTGCGAGAGTCCGACATCGAGATACCGCTCGCGGTTATGACCTACTACAACATCGCATTCCGGGCTGGCGACACACGCTTCGCCACAGACCTTGCAGACGCTGGCATCTCGGCGTGCATCCTCCCTGACCTGCCCCTCGAAGAGACCGGTTCGTGGACCGACGCCGCAGATGCGGCCGGAATCGAGACGATTCTCCTCGCGGCACCCACCGCACCAGATGAGCGACTCCCACGCATCTGCGAACGCTCCCGTGGCTTCGTGTACGGCGTTGGACTGCTCGGCATTACCGGCGTCCGTTCGTCGCTCGCAACGTCCGCTATGGACATCGCAACGCGTCTCAAGGCCGTTACCGACAAGCCCGTACTCGTCGGTGTTGGCGTCGGCACCCCAGAGCAGGCTGTCGAGGTCAGCACGGTGGCCGATGGCGTTGTCGTCGGGTCGGCGATCGTCAACCGCATGTTGAGCAACGCAGGACCTGAGGGAGTGGGCGAGCTCGTCGCCGAGTTCCGCGCAGCGCTGGACGCTGGGTAGCAACCGCTACTCGGCCTGACCTACTGCGTCGACACGTGGCCCGGGCTGTGGGTCAACGCAGCGAACGATCCCGTCTTCGACGAAGGCGGTGGCTTCGACCGTCGCAGCGATACACGCATTGTTCACCGCAGTCGATGCGAGCAGTGCGTTGCGTGTGACGATGTCGTTGACAGGTGGCGCCCCAATGTCATCGATGCCTGCGACGCCGGGCTCGATCGTCAGCGTCCACCCGGTATTTGTCGACAGCTGTGCTGGGCTTCGATCGAGCGGAATGGTGAGCACCTCGAACTCGCTGCTCGAATCGAGCGGCACCACGAGCGCATCGCTCGTGAGTTCGGTCTCTGGTTCGATGATCGCCGCCAGCGCATCGTCGAGGACCCCATCGACAGTGGCGCGATCGAGGATGCTCGCAAGGAAGATCGAATCCGGGTTTCGCTCATAGGGAACCCACATTGTTTCGAGCGCAGCGGTTTCGGTGAACAGGTCCCGTTCGACAGCGAAACGTCTGACGATGGGCTCGTTCGCGAGATCGGGGTCGCTGAGTAGCTCATCGCTATCGAGTCCGGCCGTTGACACCGCGAACCGCTGCATGGCCATGGCCCCCGCACGGACATGTCCGTAGCTGACCCACTCGGCAGATCCTGAAACTCGCACGGTGAAGTCGCCCAACCTCGCCTCGTCGGCGGCGTTCGTGCCTGCGGTTGTGATCCGAGCGTCACCGTCCACGATCTCAATGACCTCGGTGATCGCGCCACTCGAGCGAACCGTATGTGGGCGGGACCGGATCGACTCGATGTGTGCCCGTATGTCGGCAACGTCCCAGCTCGAGACATATAGCGGCTCGACGAAGTCGGTGAATGCAAGGATGTCGGGCGGGTCGGCGGGGGCGACGATCGTCGGTGGGACGGCCAGAGCCGCGGTCGGGTCATCGGATGAGGAGGTACACGCCGTTATCGACAGACAGCCGCACGCGATGAGGAACCAACGAATCATTGATACCCGGTCGGCAGCGGGCGCCAAATGATGAAGGTTGCGGGGGAACGATCAGTGCACCATCCGGAATGCAAACCACGCCAGGTTCACGAACGCGAGGCCGACGATGAAGGTTCGAACATCCTTTGACAATCGTCGGGTAGCGATGACCACGATGACCCAGAACGGAATCATCACCGCCCATTGGATGAAGACCGCACGGTCGGTGCGCGGTAAGAGTAGGTCGAGCAGGAAGTCCTCCACAGCAGCGGAAACTCCGGTAGCGGCAGATTGATTCCGCACGATGCGTCGGGGCCTCTGCGGCAGCGACCCAGGGCGACATGGCAGCCAATCTATGATGGAGCGTGGCCACTTCTCACGACGTCATCGTTATCGGCGCAGGTAGCGCCGGTCTCGGCGCAGCCCGAAACGCCGCCACCAATGGCGCTCGACCTCTTCTCATTACCGACGGCCCAATCGGCGGTGATTGCACGTGGACTGGTTGTGTCCCGTCCAAAACGCTGATCGCCCAGAGCAAACACGGCGTTCCATTCTCCGATGCGATCGCAACCGTCCATCGAGCGATCGACCAGATTGCTTCGGCGGAGAACGCAGACGTCCTACGCTCCGAAGGTATCGACGTCGTGGACGGGCAGGGGCACATCGCAGGACCCGGCGAAGTTGTCGTTGGAACGTCGAAATTTCGAGCGAAGCGCATCGTTATCGCCACCGGTTCGAGAGCAGCGATCCCGCCGATACCAGGTCTGAGCGACGTCGCCTACATCACGAATCACGAGCTCTTTACACTCACCACGCTCCCGACGCACCTGGGGATTATTGGCGGGGGCGCAATCGGATCTGAGATGGCGATGGCATTCGCTGGCTTCGGTGGCGCCGTAACCGTTTTCGAGGGTGCGGAGCGACTCCTACCAAGCGAAGAACCCGATGCATCCGCCGTCATCGAAACGGCTATGCGCAGCGCCGGCGTAACGCTTCGACTCGGCGCCAACGTATCGAGCGTCGCTCAAGGCACCGATGGCATTCGCGTCGCGGTGGGGGATACCTCGACGACGGTCGACGCGCTGCTCGTCGCCGCTGGAAGAACACCGAATACCGAGGGGCTCGGGATCGACGCTCTTGGCCTCGACATGTCGAAGAGCGGCCACATCATCGTCGACGAACGGCTCCAAACGTCGGTCGATGGTATCCGAGCAGCCGGTGACGTCACCGGGTTGTTGCCGTTCACCCATTCGGCCGACGAGCAGGGACGGATGGCGGTAGCGCATGCCCTCGGGCTGCGGGCGAAGTGGAAATACGACGCGTCGACCACTCCATGGGTGACCTTCACCACGCCGGAAGTGGCCCGAGTTGGGGTACTCGAACGCGATGCACCGTCGCAGGCACGCGTCGCGCACCTTCCTCTTCATCACGTCGATCGTGCCATTACCGAGGGGAGAACCGAGGGGTTCGTCAAGCTGATCGCTGGTCCCAAACCGGTCACGAGAAACATGTTCGGTGGGCAGATCCTCGGCGCAACCATCGTTGCGGAGCGAGCCGGGGAGATGATTCACGGCCCAACGATCGCGGCACGGCTCGGCATGTTTGTCGGGAGACTCGCACAGGTCACCGTGCCCTATCCCACGTGGACGACGGCGATCCAGCAGGCCGCAGGCATGTTCTTTCAGCCAATGAACGGCATCGAAGCACGACCACCCAACCGGGATAGTCGCAACGCTAGTGGGCGGATCTAGCTGTTCGCCTCTTCGGCGATACGAGCGCTGAAGTCGCGCAAGCGTGCGAGCGCATCGGAATCGGCGGGGATTGCCTGTGCGGCAAGGTCTTTCTTGATATCGGCGAAAACGTCGGCCTCGAGGCCGCAGTCGACGCATGCATCGAGATGCGCTCGGATCTGCTCCATGCGCTTCTCGTCAAGTTCACCGTCCAGATAGGTCTGGAGGCGAAGTGCAACATCTCTACAACTCATCATTTTCTGTGCCATCTCAGGTCTCCTCCAGTGGGGAAGCCTCAAGGTGCTGTCGAATATTCCGTCGAGCACGATGCAATCTTGACATTACTGTGCCGACGGGGATGCCAAGGGCGTCAGCGGCCTCCTGGTACGACAACTCGTTGAGATCGACGAGTTGGACAACGCGTCGGAACTTTTCCGGAAGCGATGCGAGCGCGGCTTCGATCGGCGCTTCGAACTCCTTGTCGAGCAGCTGGGATTCAGCATCGGCGGCTTCAGCGGACTCATCGGCCATGCGAGCCATGGTCTCGTCAGGGTCGTGCATGAGCTCTGGTCGCTTGCGCCGGACCCGGTTCACTTGGGCGTTTCGCATGATGGTCAACAGCCATGCACGCGGGTACCTGCCGTCGAAACGTTCGATGGCCCGGTATGCCCGAAGGAGGGTGTCTTGGACCAGGTCCTCAGCGTCGCTCTTGTTGCGCGTGATCGAGTAAGCCACCCGATAGAGAACGTCGAGTTCGGGAACGACGTACTCGTTGAACCGAGCGTCTTGACCGACTGGGCCGGACGAAGGGGCGTTGGACACGGAGTCACCTTAGTTGGTGTGCTGGCCCAACCTAAATTCCGTCGGCGGGATCGAAACCGTGCGTGAGGTTTTGCTCGTGTGTAATTTACGTTGCGAGTTGACATGATCTCGACGGGATTCGGGACTGTTGACTTTCCAACGAATTTTCACGTAAATCCCACGCTTTGCGGCATGTCGTCCACTAGGGTGACACTTACTTGTAATTCGCAAGAGGGCCCGCCAGGTTGGTGGCTTAGGAGGAATCCAGAAATGAACAAGAGTGAATTGGTTGCAGAGATCGCTTCGAAGGCGGGCGTAACGCAGTCTGATGCCGGATCGTGCGTCGATGCCATGATGGAAATCATCGCAGGACAGGTGAAGAGCGGCGGCGAGGTAAACATTCCTGGCTACGTCAAGTTCTCACGCAAGGACACCAAGGAGCGCATGGGTCGCAACCCTCGCACCGGTGAGTCTCGCATGATCCCTGCCGGCACCGCAGTGAAGATCCAGGCTGGATCGAAGCTCAAGGCCGCAGGCAAGGGCAACTAGATCTTTCGATCACCAAAACCTAGTGAACGGGGCGACGTTTCGACGTCGTCCCGTTTGCATTTTTAGAACTGCTTCGAAGCTGAAAGGCTGTAGCCATGTCACCATTTCCTGACCCCTCCGATGTGCTCCCGCACCGGGCTCCCTTTCTCTTTCTCGACGAGATTCTCGAGCTGGAGCCGTGCGAGTACGCCAAGGCATCGTGGTCGCTTACCGAAGACCAGTTTTGGTTTCCCGGACATTTCCCTGGCCGCCCGACACTTCCCGGTGTGTTGATGTGCGAAGCGATCGCACAAATGGGCGCCTACACCGTGCTGGCCGATCCCGAGAAGTATCAGAACAAGCTGCCGCTTTTCGGTGGGCTCGACAAGGCTCGATTCCGCAAGCAAGTCAGTCCTGGTGACACTGTTCAAGTCGAGTCGGAAATCCTCAAGCTGTCGGCGCGTGCTGGCAAGGGCACCGGCCGGGTTCTGCTGAACGGCGAGGTTGCGTGCAGCGCCGACATCATGTTCGTCGTCGTCGACGCATAATCCCTTCGGTGGCAGCGACTCCGTCGCGATTTTGCCACCTGCGGGTTTACGCCTGTGGTCCCCTCCGGGAGCCGTTCATTCGCCACGGAGGCTTTACGCCGGAGGCGGGCTGATGGCAACTGTGGCTTTACGCCTGAGGCGGGCGTGATCTAGATGTCGCCGCCTGGTTCCCAGAGGGTGCTTTCGATGTCGTGGTCGTACCCAGCGGTTAGTTCCTCGAGCGGCATGTCGAGTGCAGCGTGGTCTTTGAGCATCTCCACGCCGTTGGGCAGTTCGTCTTTGGGAAGCCAACTCTCGGGCTCCCACAGTGCAGCGCGCCGGTAGGCCTTTGCACAATGGATGTACGCCTCGTGCACGGTGACGAGGACCACGACCTTTGCTGGTTTATCGCCGAGTGCAAAGGACTCGCAGTGTGCGGGGTCGGTGGAGAGCTCGGCGGTGCCGTTGATTCTCAGACTCTCGTTGAGCCCGGGAATCATAAACAGCAATGCAACGGCTGGGTTCGTAACGATGTTCTCGAACGAGTCGAGTCGATTGTTTCCCGACGAATCGGCAAATCCCAAACGTCCGTCATCGAGAATGCTGGCGAACCCGGGCTCGCCACCCTTGGGCGACCCATCGACCGTTCCATCGGTGTTCGCCGTTGACAGCACCATAAAGGCGGACTTTGCGAGGAAGTCGGCGCAGTGGTGGTCGAGGTGGGTGATGACCTTGTTGAGCGGGCCCGGGTTCGCTGGCCGATATATCGACCGGAGCTCGCCGTTGTTGTTGATTGACCCCATCTGGTTAGAGCTCCGCTTCAAAGAGTGCGA
The DNA here is from genome assembly GCA_938002955.1 of uncultured Acidimicrobiales bacterium. Taxonomy (GTDB): domain Bacteria; phylum Actinomycetota; class Acidimicrobiia; order Acidimicrobiales; family SHLQ01; genus SHLQ01. The sequence continues at coordinate 2,920 of CALLAA010000217.1, read as the reverse complement.
GCATCTCGCCCCAGGTCGAACAAGCGAGTTCGGCATCGTAGGTGCCGAGCGGATCGTCGTCGTTGGTGAAAGCGTGGCCGGTTCCTGGGTAGACGGTAAATGTCACGTCTTTGCCAGCGGCTTGCAGCTGTTCCTCGAGGGCTTTGACTGCGTCCGGCGGGAAGAAGTCGTCGGTCTCGGCGAAGTGGCCAACGACCTTGGCCGAGAGGTTGGTCCAATCCGGCCCGCCGTCGCCGAGCGGAGCGCCGTAGAACGGCGCGACTGCCCCGACTCGGTCGCCTTCCTTGGCCGCCATAACGAGCGACAACATGCCGCCCATGCAGTAGCCGACGATGCCGACCGTTTCGCTCGTGGATTCGGGGCGATCGATCAGGGCGGTAATCGCTCCGCTCATCTCGACGGCAGCATGTTCCATGTCGAGCGTTGTCATGAGATGGCTTGCCTTGTCCATCTCGTCGTGTTCGGCAAGTTCGCCGTGGTAGAGGTCAGGGGCAAGCGCCACATAGCCAGCTTCGGCAAGGCGATCGCACACCCGCATCAGCTGTGGGGCAAGTCCCCACCATTCTTGAATCACCAAAACCGCAGGTCCCGACCCGGCCTCTGGCACAGCCAAATACCCGCCGGCAGTTCCGCCATTGGCCGCAAACGCAATCATGTCACCCATAAACCCCATCCCATCTGAGATTTGTACAGAATCTGGACCCTGTCAGGTAACAAATCCTGCACAAATCTGGACGTCATGGATTTGTACAGAATTCGGACCCTGTCAGGTAACAAATCCTGTACAAATCCCTAGGTGGACAGTAGTCGAGTGACTTGCCGCTAGGCGACGATGTTGACGAGCTTGCCGGGGATGACGATGACCTTGCGGACCTCGGCGCCGTCGAGCACCTCGACGATGCGCGGGTCGGCCAGTGCTGCTGCTTCGAGCGACGCTTCGTCGATGTCGGCCGGCACCATGATCTTCGACCGAAGCTTGCCCTTGATCTGGATCGGAATTTCAATCTCGTCGTCGACGAGCAACGCCGGGTCGGCGGTCGGGAAGTTGGCGTAGACCACAGACGTCTCGTTTCCGAGCTTGTGCCAGAGTTCTTCGGCCACATGGGGCACGAGCGGGCTGATCATGCGCACGAGTGCATCCGCGACGGCCGTTGGTGTTGGGCCATCGAGTTTGGTCAGCTCGTTGTTGAGCTCGGTGATGCGAGCGATCGACGTATTGAAACTGAGCGCGTCCATGTCGGTACGCACAGCGTCGATCGTGCGATGCAATGCGCGATTGAGTGCATCGGGGACCGGGATGTCCGCCACCGTAAGATCGCCGGTTGTTTCATCGACCAGGTTGCGCCAGATGCGCTGGAGCAGACGCTGCGAGCCAACCACCGACTTGGTCTCCCATGGACGATCCTGATCGATCGGGCCCATGAACATCTCGTACAAGCGGAGCGTGTCAGCGCCGTAGTCGCGATACATGTCGTCGGGGGTGACCGAGTTCTTCAGCGACTTGCCCATCTTGCCGTATTCGCGGGTGACGGATTCGCCCTCGTACTCGTATCGGCCATCGGTTTCGGTGACATCGGATGCTTCGACGTACATACCTCGGTCGTCGACAAAGGCGTACGCCTGAATGTAGCCCTGGTTGATCAGACGCTTGAACGGTTCGGGCGTGCTGACATGGCCCAAGTCATAGAGCACCTTGTGCCAGAAGCGGCTGTAGAGCAGGTGCAACACCGCGTGCTCAACACCGCCGACGTACAGGTCGACTCCGCCGTTGTTCGGGTCGTCGCCGCCCATCCAGTACTTCTCCGAAACCGGGTCGGCCATCGCCTCGGTGCTCACCGGGTCGATGTAGCGCATGTAGTACCAACACGAGCCCGCCCATTGGGGCATCGTGTTGAGGTCGCGCTTGTACGTCTTGAGCCCATCGCCCAAGTCGATCTCGAGCGTGGTCCAGCCCTCGGCTCGACCCAGCGGTGGTTCTGGCTCAGAGTCTTCGTCGAGCGTGCGTGGTGCCCAGTCGATGAGCTCGGGGAGGTTGACCGGTAGTTCGGAATCGGGCAGCGATCGTGCGTTGCCATCTTCGTCGAACACGATGGGAATTGGCTCGCCCCAGTAGCGCTGACGGGCGAACAGCCAGTCACGCAGCTTCGTGGTGACCGTGCCCTGCCCCGCTCCCTCGCGCTCCAAGCTGGCGATCATCGCCGACTTCGCCTCGTCAACACCCATGCCGTCGAGGAAGTCCGAGTTGATGGCGGGACCGTCGCCGATGTAGGCGTCACCGTCGAAGTCTTCCGGCGGCTGGACGGTGCGGATGATCTCAAGGTCGAACGCTTCGGCGAACTCCCAGTCACGTTCGTCCTGGCCCGGCACCGCCATGATGGCACCGGTGCCGTATCCCATAAGGACATAGTCGGCGATGAACACCGGGATCTCTTTGCCGTTCACCGGGTTCACCGCGTAGGCACCGGTGAACACACCGGTCTTTTCCTTGTTCTCCTGACGAGTCAGGTCGCTCTGCTGGGCGGTCTTCGCCCGATACCCGGCGACGGCCTCTTCGGGCGTGCCTGCGCCTCCGGTCCAGACCGCAGGAATGCCCTGGGGCCAGGCCGCAGTGACCAACTGGTCAACAAGCGGGTGCTCGGGGGCAAGCACCATATACGTTGCGCCAAACAGCGTGTCCGGCCGGGTGGTGAAGACCTGAATCGGTTCCTCGACCGGCTTGTCCGTCCCGGCGACCACAAAGTCAACATGAGCACCCTCGGATCGGCCGATCCAGTTTCGCTGCATCGTCTTGATGCTGTCGGTCCAGTCCAGCAGGTCCAGATCTTCCAGCAGCCGGTCTGCGTATGCGGTGATGCGCATCATCCACTGCTTGAGCGGACGGCGATACACCGGATGATTACCGCGGTCGCTGAGACCTTCC
>CALLAA010000216.1 GCA_938002955.1 uncultured Acidimicrobiales bacterium | reverse complement strand
TACGAGCAGTTCCAGTCTTTCCAGCGATCTGGTAGCCGGGGACAGAGGCGAGGACACCGGTGCCACCTTCGGCTACGACGCCAGCGAGCAACGAGGTCACCTGACGAGCGGTCTCTTGGGACACCACCTGGCGGCCGTTGCGAGGGCTGGCGATTTCAAAGTCGCCGTCGGCGGACTGCACACCCATGACGACGTGCGGCTCGACGAGCACGCCGTCGTTCGCAAAAACGTTGTATGCGCGCAGCATCTGCAACGGTGTCGCCGCGTAGCCATAGCCGATCGCAGCGAACGGCTTGGATACTCCGGACCATTCGTCCTTGGGGTGCAAGATGCCTGCTGATTCGCCCGGGAAATTCAGTGCGGTTGGTGAACCGAGACCAAAGTCGACGAGGTAGTCGTGGAACCGGTCGCTCTCAAGCCGGTCAACAAGCAGCGCAACACCGACGTTCGATGAGTTCTTTAGGACATCGCCGGTCGTCATCACGCTCTGGCCGGTGTGCACCGAGTCCTCGAACGACACGTCGTAGAGGTCGAGCTTGTCGGTTACCTCAACGGTCGTCTGCGCAGTGATCAGACCCTCTTCGAGCAGCGCTCCGATTGCGATCGGCTTGCTGATCGAACCTGGTTCGACAACCCAGGTGACGGCCTTGTTTTCGCCCGAGACCTGGATGATGCCGTTCTCGGTTCGCGCCACTGTCGACATGGCGAGGATTTCGCCGGTCGCGGTGCGCGAGACCACGACCGTTCCCGACTTCGCTCCGGACTCGGCCACGGTCTGTTCGAGCAAACTTTCGACCTCGAACTGCACGGTCCGATCGATGGTAAGGACGAGCGAGTCGCCTGGCTCCGGGGCGATGAGTTCGTACTTGCCATCGGGGATCGTGACCGCACGACTGCCACCCGATGCCAAGCCTCGCTCGACGACGACCTTGCCGTCTTCACCGGTCAGGACATCGTGATACTGAGCTTCGAGACCGCTAAGTCCCTTGCCGTCGATATCGGTGCGCCCGAGAATGCCGCGGGCAACATTGCCACCAGATGGGGTGAGGCGGGCCTGTTCTTCGATGTCGTAGATGCCGGGTAGTTCGAGCGCCAGGACCCGCGCCGCCGTCTCATCGTCAAGCTGACGCGCCATCCAGGCAAACTTGGCTTCCTCGTTGGAGAGGCGACGTGTGAGTTGATCGAGGTCGCCACCGGTCACGGCGACGATCTGCGCTGCGATGTTGGCGGGGTCGGCCTGCGATGTCAGGCGCGGGTCAGCCCAAATGCTCGGCCGCCCGCTGGAGACGACGAGCTCCTCGCCATCGCGGTCCAAGATCGAACCGCGCTGGGCTGCGAGGTCGGCCGTGCGGATGCGCTGGCTCTCACCGTGTTCGACGTAAAGCTCAGGGTCGAGAACCTGCAAGGACACCAAACGCCAAATCATCACAACGCCCATAAGCACCATGGCAGCGGCGAGCGACGCCATGCGCCAACCGGAGAATCCGTTTCGAGAGGGCAGCCGGACGAGGTTGATCATCGCGCCGGTCATGGCGCCTCCCCTGCACTACCGGGCTGAAGCGACGCTGGCAGCGGTGCTGGGCCGAACGGATTGCCCGGTGGCGGAAGACGGATCTCGACCAAGTCGGGATCGACGCCGGGAAGGTAGGTACGTTCATCGGGCCGGATCATGCCGAGCCGGGACACCGCCGTGTCGAGGATGCGCTCGGGCGCTTCGAGTTCGATGACCCGAAGCCGGAGCTCCTGATTTCGTTCGCGAGCAACCGAGAGTTCGCTGTTTACGGCATCGAGCTCGACGCGGTTCTGCACGATGAAGGTCTGGACGACGACGATTCCGAGCAGCGAGCCGAAAACGACCACTACGGCGATGACCGAGAAGACGACATCGCCGGAGCGCTCACGACGCTCACTTATTCGATTGGACAGTGCGGGGAAGCCGAGGAACTCGGCCACCCGCGTTCGGCGGTTGGTCACGGCTCGACCCGCTTTCGAATCGCTCTGAGTCGGGCGGAGCGGGCCCGAGGATTTCGTTCGAGCTCATCATCGGTTGCGGTCTTTGCCCCACGAAAGAACCATTCATAGTCCGATGTGGACGGCATGCCGGGAAGGGCGCCGTCATCGATCATTTTGCGCATCCGGTCCTTGGTGATCCGGTCCTCGCCTGAGTGGTAGGTCAGCACGAGGCCAACGCCACCTGGAGCGAGGAGGTGGATCATCGAGTCGATGGTGTCCCCGAGAATGCTGAGTTCGTCGTTCACCTCGATGCGCAGTGCCTGGAACGTACGCTTCGCTGGATGACCGGTGCTCTTGCGTCGAGCCGCCGCAGGGATTGCGTTGGTCACCAGTTCAGCGAGTTCGGTGGTCGTCGACAGCGGGCGAGCGGACATGATCGCATCGACGATCCGACCTGCATGGCGTTCGTCGCCATACGAACGGAGTACGTCGACTAGCTCGCCTGGGGCATAGGTGTTGACGATGTCGGCGGCGGTGCGCGATTGCCCGTTGTCCATGCGCATGTCGAGCGGTCCGTCGATTCGGTAGCTGAAGCCCCGTTCGCCGACGTCGAGT
>CALLAA010000215.1 GCA_938002955.1 uncultured Acidimicrobiales bacterium | reverse complement strand
CCGCTCGGCCCTTCCACAACACGGCGCCGCTCTCGGAGAGCAGCACGGCCGAGGGGTCGCTGATGCAGCGGTAGTAGGACACGACGGCGCTTGGCACGGTGCCTTCACCAATGAGCTCGGCTGTCCAGCGTTCGATCTCGGCGGGGTCGTTGGAGATGTCGGAGAGCTTGCCGGTGAAGACCATGGTGGGTCGCTCGCCCGGACGGTTTCGGGGCGGCGTCGCCTTGGTCGGAGCTGGTGCGGGTGCGGCAGCTGAACCTGCAGGTGCGGTTTCGGTGTCGGGTGACGGTTCGCTGGCGTCGGTTGACGATGCGGGCGTGCCGCTCTTGGTTGTCGCTGCAGAGCCGGTGATCTGGTTTACGGCCGCATCGAACATGCGCTGATCGTTGGTGCGGGCGTGCTTCGAGCCGGACACGTCTCGTCCGCCGTCGGAGCGATAGAGGGCATCGGCTTGGCGGCGGAGCGCACGCAACATGCCGGCGATGGACTCGTCGTCGCCCTCGAAGATGAGCTGGCTCAGTCCATTCTTGCTGCGGCCACGGAGGACCCTTCGACGCTCTCGCTGCCAGGCGTAGCGGGAGTCCCGATCGCCTTGGCTTTGATGATCGTCGACGTACTTACGGGCAATGGCTTTGCCTTGGTCGGGGTTAGCGGCCCCGATGTCGGCAATGAGCTTTTCGTCGGTGGCGGCATCGCCGCCGGTCTTGTCGGAGGCATCGGCGACAAGGTCGACCTGTTCGGTCGACAGGCCGCCAGTGGTAAGGCTCTTGGCGAGTTTTGGGTTCTTGGAGACGGCGTCGGCCCGCTTGGTGCGCTTCTTCGCCTCGCCCTTGGACACACCACCGGAGCTGGTGATGATGCCTTCGGTAGAGCGGTCGGAGTGGCCGGCGTGTTTGCGTTGGGCAATGAGTAAGGCTTCGACGGAGTTGAGTTCGTCCCGGTAGCGGTTGAGGGCATCGATGGCTGCGCCGAAGGGGGCTTCGGTGAGGGAAGCGGTGACGACACGCATGGCAGAATCGGCGCACGACAACCAGTCGCCGCTGCTGCTGTTCTGCATGTGGAGAGCTTCCGCAAGTGCCATGTATCGAACACTAGTTCGAGGGTGTGACACTATCTTTCGAAGTCCTCTTTCGGGGTCTGTCTTTCGGGCGATGTCGAGACGCGCTTCAGCGCGACACCGTGAACTTCTTCAGGGCCCATTCGAACGGTCCGGTTGGCAAGAACACTCGGAAGAGGGCGCACAGTGCGATCAGGGTGACGATGAGGCCGAGCACGATCCACTCCTGCACGATGACCGGGAGTCCCTCATCGGCAACGAATCTGTCGAAGACGTCGTTCACCATCACGATGTGGATGAGGTAGGCCGTGAGCGACATCGACCCCATCCACGCCAAGGGTGTGAGTGGCGTGGTGGCGAACCTGGGCAGCAGGAGAGCCGCGCTCATGATGACGACGGCGAGGGCGCTCGTCTGCAGGGTCCATCCCATTCGGCCCGAGTGCCCGGACACGTCGTAGAGCTCGTTCCAGTCGGCGGGACGGTCGGGAGCGGGGGAGTCGTCGAAGGAATCGTCGAAGTCTCCGTCGATGACCATGAAGCCGTCGGCGTCTTCGGTGACGGATACGTCTTCGTCGGCGAGGAACTGTTTCCATTCCTCCTCGGTCATCTCCTCGATCGTGCCATCGTCGAAGCTGGCGTCGGCGAACGAGTCGCTGCCGAAGCCATCGGGGCTGCCGTATCGATCGGCGAGTTGGCCCGCTCCGATTCCCACGGCGAACACCGCGACGAGGCCGACAGCGAGGGTCTGGAGAAGGACGCGGCGTGAGCGCAGGTCGAGCCGTCCAATGAGCATGCCGAGGGTGAAGAAGCCGATCCACAGTGCCATTGGGTAGCTGCCGTCGGCCAAGAGTTCCCACGTTTCGCCGATGATCCATTCTCCCGTGCGTCCTTCCCAGATGCCTCGCACGTCGTCGCTCCAGTTGCGGGCGTAGAGGAGGAAGATGGGGCCGCCGACGAGGCCGAGGACGGTGACGGCCAGCAGGCGCTTGAGGCCGGAGCGGAGCAACAGTGGAGCGAGGAGGAACGCCAGGCCGTAGTGCTGGAGGATCGAGCCGCCCCACACGGCGTCGGTGAGCAAGATGCCCCCGAAGAGCAAGAGGACGCCTCGTCGGATCAGCGCCCCGTTCATGGCCGATGGCGAGTCCTTCCGGTGAATGAGGGAGAGGGACACGCCCGAGAGCACGAAGAACAGCACTGAGGCTCGACCCGCCGATTCCCTGAACACCCACTCGACCCAACCGGTGGACGATTCGCCGTCGGGTCCGGCGATGAAGACGTGCTGGGTGAACATGCCGACGAGCGCAAGACCTCGAGCGATATCGATGCCGATCAAGCGGCCGGACCGGCCGCCAGCTGCAGCTGTGTCGGAACCGGCGACGTTCTCCTCGCCTTGCTCGGCGCCGGGGTTGGCTCGAAGGCCCGTTGCTTCGTCTGCGGGAAGTGCGATGGGGCTGGGCCCGAGGTCGATGGTGCTCATGGGAGCATCGTGGCAAACGTTCCTGAACTCAACCTGAAAGCGATTAGCGGGTGGAGGATCCCAAATTCTTGGCTACGATAT
>CALLAA010000214.1 GCA_938002955.1 uncultured Acidimicrobiales bacterium | reverse complement strand
GGGCTGATCTCGATGCGCGAGCACGCTCAGAATGCAGGCGGTTCACTGAATCTGATGAGCGGCGACTCGGGGACCACGGTTGAGGCATGGCTACCTCATGCGGTCGTCGACCCGCTCGGTTCAATGGTTCAGTAGACGTTGATCTCGCCGTCGCGGATGAAGCCGGCGAGTTGTAGGCCGCCAGCGTGAGCCGTTTCGACCGCGAGAGCCGACGGGGCGCTGACCGAAACGACCGTACCAAAGCCACCCGCCCACGCCTTCTGCACCATCTCAAAGCTGGCCCGACCGCTCACATATAACCCGAGTCCAGGGTTTGGCATGTTGCCGTCGATCACCATGCGGCCAACGATCTTGTCGACGGCGTTGTGACGGCCGATGTCCTCTCGCACGTCGAGGATGTTGCCCTCACGATCGAACGACGCTGCAGCGTGGACCGCTCCCGTCTTGGTGAAGAGGTCCTGTTTGTCACGAACCTGATCGGCGACGTCCGCGAGCAGAAGCGGATCGAAGGGTTCCGCGTCGAGCGCCACGAGCCGATCGGTGAGCTCGTCGATGGCGTCGGCGCCGCACAGGCCACACGACGATGAGGTCGAGCCGAGCCGAGGAGTCGGGGTTGGCGCCTTGCCTCCGGTTTCGACGGTGACCACGTTGAATTCGCTCTCGACAGCTGAACCGTCGGCGCAGTAGCGAACGCTCAATACCGGAGCCCCACCCAACATGCCTTCGGCGTGCAAGAACCCAACCGCGAGCTCGTAGTCGTTACCCGGGGTACGCATCGTCGTGGCGACGAGGGCGCCATCGAGTTGGATCGACAGCGGCTCCTCGACGATCAACTCGTCGGGACGTCGGCGATCGCCATCAGCGCCGTGGCGCTGAACAAAGACCTTGCGTGTGCGACCTCGGGGGCTTCGATTCACGATGTCAGGTTACCGAGTCGGTCTCGGGCCCACGGTTTACCGATACGACCGCCGCTCCGATCAAGGCGAGAACGGCGCTCGCGATCCACGCCGGGTTGTATCCAAACGCATCGATCGACCAGCCAACGGCTGGACCGCCGACGGTCAGGCCGATCAGAAAGCCGAGCATCAGGCGTCCGGTCGCCTGACCCGCGTTCTGCTTCTGACGGATCATCGACAGGTTCGCGGCGGTGTTCCAGGATCCGAGGGACATGCCGCCGATAACCGTCCCGATCCACAAGTAGTTCGGCGAGCCACCATTCGCGAGCAGGATCATGATGATCGAGACCGCACCGGCGACGCCCATGGCGACCAGCATCTTGCGAGCGGGTACCCCGCGGTCGAGCGCGACGCCCGAGATAAGACGGCAAGGTATAGCGATCAGTCCCTGGAGTCCAAACACACGACCTGCGGCTTCGGGCGAGAAGCCGACGGCCTCTTCGGCGAACAGTGGAAGGAAACGGCCAAGGCCGCCGCCGACGATGCCGAGCAGGAAACCGAATATGGCGACCTGGGTAACGAACAGTGGCAACCTGGCGTTCCCGCCTTCACGAGATCCCGATGGGGTTTCGCCGGGGTAGGTGGTTTCGGTCACGAATCCCATCCCGAGCAGGGACGCGAACGACACGCCGGCGACGAGCCAGATGCCGGTCCTCCAGCCGTACTCGTTGCTGATCCACGGCATCAGAAAGCCGGACACGAATACCGCGAGCTGCACGCCGGACTGCTTGATGCCGGTGATGATGCCGCGCAGCGTTGGGTCGATTCCGGTTGCGATGGCCTTGTTGGCAGCGGGGTTACCAAAACCCTGCGGCAGACCGGCGACGGCCATACCGACGAGCAACATCGCATAGGACTGCGCAACAGCGATGACCACCGCAGAAAAACCGGACAGTGCAAGGGTCGCCGCCATCGCATTTCGGCCACCCATCCGATCGCTGAGCTGTCCAGCCTTGGGGGCGAAGGCGCCGCCGATGAGTGTGTTGATCGCGCCGAGCAGTCCGAGCTCGAATTTGGAGATGCCGAACTCGTCCTGCAATTCGGAAGCGACGACGGCGAGCGTAAAGAACGCAAGGGTCGACATCGCCATCGTTGCGAGAAGCATTCCGGAGAACCCGGCGAGTCGAAGTTTCACCCCCCGCACCATAGGAGCTACCACGACCCGTCGTTGTCCCGTACTATGTGAGGTGGCGGTTGCAGAAAGGGAGAGCGTATGAAGCGTTGGTTCAGGGAACTCTGGGCTGAGGCACGCGCTCGATCTGCAGGCCGCCGTGCAATGGGTAACGACAAGAGCACATTTCACGCGGCTCGGGGAACGATGGGCGCGATCGGTATGAATCGGTCGAATGCGTGGGACTACCTCGAGAAGGACAACGGTGCGTACCTGCGGTCCCTGGAGAAGGACGCCATGATCCCGCCGAGCCTGTTCGTGAGCGAACGTGATCGCACCCGGTTCGGGACACCGATGCCGCTGGTCGAACGATGTATCGAAGATCACGGAGACCCCGAAGCGCTCAACGTCAGCGAATGGGATATAGCCAGTCTCGCCGACACGCCAAATGCGGTCGTGCCACTTGTGGTTAGCCGGCCGGAAGAGTCTGCTGAGCCAACCGAAGGGCGCTCTCCAGATCTTCATGGTTGAGATACGCGCCGTTGAAGACGCGCACCCCGCTGTACGCCATCCGTCCGTGTAGACAGCGCCAATTATCGAAGATCAGAGCGTCACCAGGCTCGAGGCGATACGTCCACCAGGATTCCCGGTCGGAGATCAACGCGTGGAACGCTGAGTATGCGGCATACCACGCTCGCATCTTCGATGGTTCGAGAACGAAGGGTGAACGGTCGTAGTTATTGAACGTGACCTGTAGCAGGTCGCCGTCATCGTCGATGCGGATCGTTGGACGTTCCGCTCGCAGCGATACGCCGTCTTCGATGTAGTGAGCGGGAACCGACACGTCGCAGAGCAGCTCGAACGCGTCCGGGTCCGTATCTCGAAGTGCATTGGCAGCGGCGAAGCCATCGACCAACACGGATTCGCCTCCGTCGCCGGTGCGTTCGCTGCAGACGAACATTTGCATGCCCGGCCCATCGTGGCTGTAGCTACCGTCGGTGTGTGGCTCGAGTGTTTCGGCTCCGTATGCCGAATCGGCGTGGGCGGTGACATTCGACGACAGTGTCCAGGTTCCACCGAATACCGTGTGGCGGACGTAGCCAATTCGTGCTGTGAGGGCATCCACTGCGGCCATGTCGCCGGGTGCTCCCGAGATCAGGCCAGCGCCGTATTGGGCAATGTCATCGAGCCATGCGTTGCGTCCGGCGTCGGTGCTGATGACCGAGTCGTAATCGACCGGCGACAACGTCATCTCGCTCGGTGTCCGCCAGTACGTGCGTGTCGA
>CALLAA010000213.1 GCA_938002955.1 uncultured Acidimicrobiales bacterium | reverse complement strand
TACGTTCACCGAACGAGCATCGACGACCTGTACAACGACCCCGACCCGGGCGACGTGGTGCCCGGAGCGTTCGTAACACAGTTCGGCACCACCGAAGGCACCGGCGGTTTGCTCGCGGGCAACGACTCCAACATCTTGCCTACCATGCCAGGCCTCGACGGACGGGCGGCGACAGGTGTTCGCTACACCTGGATGTTCCCGAACATCGTGATTGCGTTGGGCACGGAAGCGATGTGGATGTACGAGGTGTATCCCGACGGCGCGGGCCGGGTGCGCTGTGCCCAAGTTGTGGCGGTCCCGCCCGAGACGGTCGATTCGACGGCCTTCGCAACAAACATCGAGGCCTACTACGAGCGCTTCGACGTGGCGATCGATGAGGACATCCCAATCCTCGAGCAACAACACGCCGGACAGAAGTCGCCGTTCGCGAAGCAGAGCCGGTACAGCTACCTCGAACCAAGCGTGTCCCGATTCGCTTCGTGGTACGCCGAACGGCTCTTGGGCTAGCCCCTCGCTGATGACACACCCGCTCGCTAACTTGGCCAACACGCCTTTGTGGAGCTGGTGAAGTTCCTCCTCATTCATCCTGCCCTCGACGGGCCGACCAGAATTTGGAACACTAGACATGACCGTCACAGAAGAACATCGCCGCAACGTTTTCACGAGTCTCGAAAGCGCTATCGGAACCGAACAGGCCAACCACCTCATGGAAATGCTTCCAGTAACACCTGCGAGCGAGCTCGTTACGCGCTCCGATATGGCGAGCTTTGGGACGGCTCTTCGCGCTGAGGTGCGAGGTGACATGGCCGAGCTACGCGGCGAATTGCGTGGCGAGATGGCCGAGCTGCGCGGTGAGATCAACACAAAGCTGGCGACAGCGCATTCGGCGACTCAGCGTCTCATTCTCGCGAGTATGGCCGGCAACGCAGTAGCAGTCGTGACCGCACTTGCCGTCTAGCCAAGGGCGACTTCCAAGAAATTCGAGCAAAGATGTGGCGGGTTTGCGCTGCTTGGCGCTCTACTAGGTATGGCAGGCAATTTTGAGGCACTGATCTCGGATGCGAGACCGAGACTCTGGCGTGCCTTTCTTGGATCGCTGGGGGTGCAGCGTGCCGAAGATGCCCTGGGCGAGGCGCTTGCGTGGGCGTGGGCGAACCCCGAGAGGCTCTCGGCGATAAGCAATCCGGCCGGCTACCTATACCGCGTCGGCGTGAGCCGCTCGAAGCCTCGTGCGCAACCGCCGGAGCTGCCCGCAGCCGCGGAGATCGGTTTGCCGGACTTCGAGCCTCGCCTCATACCCGCTCTGCTCGCGTTAACACCACAACAGCGAACCGCTGTGTGGCTGATCCATGGCTGCGGCTGGACGTACCCCGACGCTGCACGGGCCATGGACATTGGCGAGTCCACCGTCGGCACTCATGCCACCCGAGGGTTGGCCTTACTGCGGGCGCAACTGACCGAAGCGCAACCTCTAAAGGAGTCTCCATGAGCAAACATGAATTGACTACCACCGACATCGTCGACCTTCTCTCGGTCTATGGTGATGCGCTCGAGTCCACCCACCCGCTCGACGAAACCAGCAGCGAGACAACCGTACTTGGGGCTCAAGGCAACCCATCTGCTGATCCGGTCGACCTGATCGTTATGCCCGTCGAAGAAAGAAAGACTCGCAGGGTTCTCGCCACTGCGGCCATTGCGATGTTGGCCTGCGTCGCTGCCGTCGCAATCTGGACGGCTGTGCGCTCGAATGAGACCCTCGATATTGCCGGCAACCTGGAAACCGTCGATCATCGTGTTGATATCCCCGACGAACTGCAACCGTTCGTCTTTCCGGGCGAAACCGTTCTTCGCACAAACCCGCTCGTCGTCATCGCAGCGCCGCCAAAAGAACTGAACTTCGACACAAGCCAACTCGGCACAGAGATCACCTTCGGGCGAATCAGCGACCTCCCCCAAGATGAACTCGACCAGCAAATCGACGCGATTGTGGCCTCGGCGTCCTGGAACCGCTTCGACAACGTAGACCTTGAGCTGACAAAGCTCACCCTCCTATGGCACCGGGACAGCCAAGTCTCTGCAACCAGCATCGCCGACGGAATAGTTTCTGAGACTGCCCTTGGCGAACGCAGCAATATTCGTGATGCAGCGGCCGGTACAGCCGTCCGTGTTTGGTCAAGCATCCATGGGCCGAACAGTCGCTCAGTAGCTGAAACTATCGACGATCCGGGGAATCTCGATGACTTGCGCGTACCTGAGACGGTCCGGGAACACATCGGTGTTGATGTCGACGGCGGCTACCCGTTGGGCACAATGTCAGGCGACACAGGGTCGGTTGACGAGAACTACTTCTACGACCACTACGAGGTCGCACAGGAAGTCGCTGCGGTTCAGATGATCAATGGCGCGTCCTCGGTGTGGATGCGACCGATTGGAGGACAGGTCTTACTGACGGGGCAAGATCGAGAAACGCAGATCGAACTTGTCACGTACGGGAAGGACGGGCAAGAGCTGACGAGACATCAACCGTTCGTCTTTCCGGGCGAGACCGTTCTTCGCACGGACCCGCTCGTCGTCATCGCAGCGTCACCACAAGAACTGAACTTCGACACAAGCCAACTCGGCACGGAGATCACCTTCGGGGAAATTGGCGACCTCCCCCAAGATGAACTCGACCAGCAAATCGACGAGCTCGTAGAGCATCTCTCGGCGCCAGGGTTTGCGCGATTGGCGAACTCGGAAATTCGAAAGCTCACCTTGCTCTGGAAGACCCAAGAGGACACCGACGCTGGGCCGCACCTCGCGCTCATCGGCGTCGTGGACGGCGTTGCCAACGAAGATGTGGCAGCGCAGACCTCGGCAACGCCGTCTGGGTCTCTGCTTCGTTACGAGCTCAAGCTGGGCGGCGGGACTATCTCAGACGACATCGCCAATCCTGATGAGCCGGAGGGGTTTCGACTTCCAGAGACAGTCGAAGAACACCTCGAAATCGCCGATGCCCAAGGCAGGTACCCGGTAAGCGGCACTGTTTCGGTCGGCGGCAACGAGTTCACCATCAACTACGAGGTAGCTCGTGAGGTCGCCGCCGTGCAGATGATCACCGAAGGGACCTCCGTGTGGATGCGGCCGATCGGCGGCCAGGTCTTACTCACCGCAGAGGGAGATCAGCAAACGCAGATCGAGCTAGTGACATACAACGCCGATGGCGACGAACTGACCAGGAGGCTTGCGACGGTCGTCGGGAGCTAGCAGTCAGCAGCGTAATTCCGCCGTTAGTGTGACTCGATGAACGCGATCCGGCTGATCTGGCCGTGGGCTCGCCCCTACTGGCACTACGCAGCTGCTGGTTCGCTCGCGTCCATCGTGGGTGTACTGATAAACCTGGCGATCCCGCTGCTCACGTCACGCATCATCGACGAAGGCATCGCCGCCGAGGACTCCTCCACCGTCCTGCGCACCGCGCTATTGATGATCGGCCTGATCATTGCGGGCATGGCCTCGTCTGCTGTCGCGAGCCTGCTCGGCGTCCGCTTCGCTTTCCATACCATCACCGATCTTCGTCGCGATCTCTACAGCCACGTCCAACACCTGTCGTTCGGGAACCTCGACCGGCTGACCTCGGGCGAGATCCTCACGCGTCTGACGAGCGACATCACCAAGGTCACCACCTTGTTGTCGATCGGCGTGTCGTTCGTGGTGCAGATTCCCGTCAGCTTCATAGGCGCATTGATCGCCATCGTCGTCATCGACGTATCGCTTGTACCGATCGTGTTCGTCATGGTGCCGGTCATTGGCTTGCTCGTTTGGTACGTCATCGTGCGATCGAACGTGTTGTACGACGCGGTACAATGGCGTCTCGACCGTCTCAACACTGTCCTTCAGGAGAACATTCAGGGGGCAGAGGTCATCAAGGCCTTCGTCCGCCAGGATCACGAAGTTGGCCGTTTCGACGTCGCGGCGAGCGATCTCGCCGACGACGCCACGTTGGTGAACCAACTCGTTGCGGCGCTGTTCCCAACGCTGATCTTGTTGTCGTCGATGGGGATCGCTGCGGTCTTGTGGATCGGCGGCGGCAACGTCATCGATGGCAACCTGAGCCAGGGCGATCTCGTTGCATTCATCCAGTTCATGGCCTTCATTGCTATGCCCATGATGTTCTTCGCCTTCCTCCAGCCGCTGCTGTCCGCTGCGGGCGCGTCGATGAAACGCATCGCTGAGGTGACGAATCAAACAGCCGATGTGATCGTGGCCGAAGACGGCAAGGAGCTGCCGACAGCTGACGGTCCGCTCGATATCGAATTCGACGACGTCTCGTTCCACTATCGGGCGGACGCTCACATGTCCGACTGTGTGTTGCGCGGCATCAACCTGCGAATCCCTGGCGGCACGACCGTGGCCATCCTGGGAGCGACCGGCTCGGGCAAGTCGACTCTCGTCAACCTCATCCCCCGCTTCTACGACGCTTCACACGGCACCGTCCGTGTCGGCGGTATCGACGTACGAGAACTGAACAAGAGCTCGCTGCGCCGCAACATCGGTATCGCGCTCCAGGAGCCCTACCTGTTCAGCGGCACGGTGGCCGACAACCTCCGCTTCGGTCGACCCGACGCCGACGACGCGGAAATCATCGCTGCCGCAAAGGCAGCCCAGGCGCACGACTTCGTGGTCGCTATGGAGGGCGGTTATGAAGCGGTCATCGAACAGGGCGGCGCCAACCTCTCGGGTGGACAACGCCAACGCCTTGCGATTGCCCGCACGCTGGTCGTCGACCCAAAGGTCCTGATCTTCGACGACTCGACCAGTGCCGTCGACCTTGAGACCGAGGCCAAAATCCAAGAGGTCTTCGACTCGCTCGTCGACGTGACCGTGATTCTGGTCGCACAACGAATCAGCACCGCCTTGGGTGCCGACGTAATCGTCCTGCTCGAAGACGGAGAGGTCGCTGCGTACGGCACACACGAAGAGCTACTCCTCACCTCGCCGATCTACCAGGACATCTACCGCTCACAGCTCGGGGAGCCGGTGGCATGACCTCGACCCAAACCGGACAGTCCAATTCGTCGCGAGGTAGCCAAGACCTGGCAACGCGTCGAGGTCCAGCGGGCACACCGCTCGGAAGCGCCAAACGAGATGAAAACTCTGGACGCACCTTCAAGCGCCTCCTCGAGTACGTGCGACCGTGGCGAGCACAGATCATCATCGCTGCGGTTCTCGTGATCGTTTCCTCGATCAGTGGCCTCCTCGCGCCGTGGCTTCAGGGTCGGGCAATCGATGAGTTCATCGCCGTGCAAGATCGGGGCGGGCTGCAACGGCTCATCGTCCTGCTCGTCGTCACCTACTTGATCGCATGGGGCTCGGCTGTTGTCTACAGCCGGATGATCGCCAAGGTCGCCCAACGAATCATGCTCGACATTCGCAAGGAACTCGCCCGCAAGCTGCAGTCCTTGTCGATCCGTTTCTTCGACCGAAACCGCACGGGCGACCTCATGAGCCGCGTCACCAACGACGTTGATGCGGTCGATCAGCTGCTCAGCCAGAACCTCCTCACGATCTTTTGGGCAGTCGTGCAGATGAGCGCGCTGCTCGTCATCATGGTGGCCCTCGACTGGAGGCTCACCCTCGCTGTACTCATACCGGTTCCGTTCTCGATGTGGATCGTGCAGAAGCTCGGCAAGATGAGCGGACCACGCTTCGGCGCTTACCAGCGCACCATCGGCCAGCTCAATGCCGCCGCCGAGGAACGTCTTACCGGGCAACGAGCAGTCATCTCGCTCGATCGACAAGCACAGGCCGAAGCCGAGTTCGCCGAGGTCAACGAACAAACCCGGGCCCTAGGCATTCGGGCACAAAGCCTCACTGCGGTGATGATGCCGCTCATGTTCGGACTCGGCAACCTCTCGACGGTGTCCGTGGTGAGCATCGGAGCATGGCTGGCCGTCTCCGACAGCGCGCCGGGTGGACCGGTGAGCATCGGCCTGATCGCCGCCTTCGTCACATATGCGAGCCGGGTCGGCCAACCGCTTGGACGCATCGCCAATACCGTCACCTCGATCTTTGCGGCCCTCGCCGGAGGCACCCGCATCTTCGACTTGCTCGACGAGCAGCCCGACCTTGTGAACGCGGACGACGCGGTCACACTCCCCGACGTGGAGGGCCGCGTCGTGTTCGACCACGTCGACTTCGAATATGTCGAGGGACAACCAATCCTGTCCGACATCAGCTTTGTGGCCGAGCCCGGCCAGATGATCGGCCTCGTTGGGCCGACCGGAGCTGGAAAGTCAACGATCATTAACGTCCTCAACCGGTTCTACGACATCAGCGCCGGTTCGGTAACCGTCGACGGCCTCGACATTCGTGACGTCGAGAAAGACTCGCTACGCGACCAGCTCGGCATCGTCTTGCAGCGCACCTACCTATTTACCGACACGGTCAGAAACAACATTCGTTTCGGGCGACTCGACGCAACCGATGAGGAGATCGAGGCTGCTGCGACCTTGGCAAACGCCCACCGCTTCATCACCTCGCTGCC
>CALLAA010000212.1 GCA_938002955.1 uncultured Acidimicrobiales bacterium | reverse complement strand
GACCCCGGAGTTGATCGGTGGGGCTGATCTCGTACGGGGGCGCTGTCGACAGTAGAGTCCGGGTGTGATCGGCAGAGTACTTGGAACCGACGACGCGACACCGCTCCAGTTCTGGGTCGCTGTCGCCGAGGGCGGTGTGTTGCAGCTCGACGATGTCGTTGCCCTCGACCGGGTGCTCCCGACCGGCGAACAGATCTCGATCTACGGCATCGTCAACCAAGTGCGTGCCCGCCACGAAGGCGCCACGTTCGATAGCGACGTGTTCCTCATCGCCGATGGGGTCTTGCCCGCCGAGGTCGCCGAAGCTGCGCTCGTGCAGGTGACACGGGTTGTGCCCGAGGTCTTCATCCCTCCCCTGCCCGGCACTCCGGTCCGGATCGCCACCGATGACGAACGGGACCGGGCACTCGACTTTGACAGCGTCACCCGCCGTCTGCCCGCGGGTCTTAGCCGTGAGAACGAGCCGATCTACCTCGACCTCGACTTCGTCGATGGCACCAAGGGCGCGCACATCAACATCTCCGGCATTAGTGGTGTTGCCACCAAGACCAGTTACGCCACCTTCTTGCTGTACTCGTTGTTCAACACCGGGGTGCTCGGAAAGGAAGCGGCAAACACCAAGGGCCTGATCTTTAACGTGAAGGGCGAAGACCTCCTCTTCCTCGATTCGCCCAACGCGCACCTGACGCCGGACCAGGCAGCGCGCTATGAGCACCTGGACATGACGCCAGCACCGTTCTCGAGCGTGGGCATTGTGGCACCGCCTCGACGCGGCGACCGGGCAGCGACGCCTGCCGTTGGGTCTCGAACCACTGGCGTAAGCCCGTTCTTTTGGACGCTCGACACGTTTTGTCGTGACAACTTGCTGCCGTTTCTTTTCGCCGACGCTGAGGACGAGCGCCAGCAGTACACGATCGTGGTGCAGTCGGTAACGGCGCAGCTCGCAGCGGCGGTCCGTAACGACGCTTCGAACGATGGTGCGGTTCGCATCGAGGGCACGACCATCCGAACGTTTGCACAGTTGGTCGACTTCATCGAGCGCAAGTTGATCCCCGATGACCCCGACGACAAGCCCGACCAGCGCTGGACCGGACGTGCGGTCAGCGGCAGCAGCATCAATGCGTTTGTTCGCCGGTTGGCATCGTCCACTCGCCACGTTGCCCATCTCATTCGTGCCGATGTCGACAACGCGCCGAATTACGCTCTCGACCTCGACCGCAATCAGCTCACGGTCGTCGATATCCATCAGCTGCACGACCGGGCCAAGCGCTTCGTCGTCGGTGTTGTCCTTCGTCAGGCGTTCGATGCGAAGGAAGCGTCGGGCGTGGCCAAGCCGTTGCAGTTCATTGTGCTGGACGAGCTCAACAAGTACGCGCCCCGTGATTCGTCGAGCCCGATCAAGGAGATCCTGCTCGACGTCGCAGAACGTGGGCGTTCGCTCGGCATCATCTTGATCGGTGCGCAGCAGACGGCGAGCGAGGTGGAGCGTCGCATCGTGGCCAATAGCGCGATTCGAGTCGTGGGTCGGCTCGACACGGCCGAGGCCGGACGTGACCAGTACGGGTTCTTGCCGGGTGTGCAGCGTCAACGGGCCACGATCCTCAAACCTGGCTCGATGTATCTGAGTCAGCCTCGGCTGCCGATCCCGTTGTTGATCGAGTTCCCGTTCCCTGCGTGGGCTACTCGTAGCGCTGAGGCGAAGCGTTCGACCGAGGGAGACGGCGACCCGTTCGAGGGACTCTGACATGGCTAGTGCGAAGACGGCCGGCACACCCGCAACGACACCGATAACGCTGCTTCATACGTCGGATTGGCACATTGGCAAGACCATCCGCGGGCTCAGTCGGGCGGATGAACATCGGGCGGTTCTCGGCGAGGTCGGCGACATTGCTCGGGCACATGGTGTGAACGTGGCGGTGGTCTCTGGTGACCTGTTCGAGACGTCGGCGCCCACTGCTGAGTCCGAGCAGATTGCGTGGGACGCGCTGCTCGACCTGGCCGATGCTGCGGGCAACGTGGTGGTCATTGCTGGCAATCACGACAATCCGAGGCGTCTCGATGCGCTCCGCAACCTGGCCAGGCTCGGCAACATCCATGTGGTGGCCGAGCCGCGCCGCCCCGACGATGGGGGTGTGATTCGCCTGGAGATCGATGGCACCGCGGTGAACGTGGCGGCGCTGCCGTTCGTCTCCAAGCGTGGCATCGTGCGGGCCGATCAGTTGATGCAGGGCGAGGCCTATGAGCATCAGGGTCTGTACGCAGACCGGGTTCGTTCGATTTTGGAGGCGCTCGACTCGGCGTGCGATGACGACGCCATTCGGATCATCGCCGCCCATGGATTCGTGCTCGGTGGTGGCGCCGGCGGCGGGGAGCGGCCGGCCCATCTGGCCGACGACTACGCCATTCCCGCGCAGGTCTTCCCGACCGGGGCCAACTATGTGGCGTTGGGGCATCTGCACAATGCACAGAAGATCCCGGGGCCGACGGCGATTCACTACAGCGGTTCGCTGCTGCAACTCGACTTTGGTGATCACAACGTGGCGAAGTCGGTGTCGATCGTTGAGCTCTCCGCGGGTGCACCTGCGGCGGTGACGGTGGTGCCGGTGACGGGTGGGCGTCCGTTGCGAACGATCAGCGGGACGCTCGATGAGTTGCGGGCGACCGAGGTTGGCGATGAGTGGTTGCGGGTGCGGGTGAACGAAGCTCGCCGTACCGATTTGGCCGACGAGGTTCGTGCGATCTTTGGCGAGCGTTGTGTCGACGTGTTTATTGAGGCTGCCGAAGTAGCGACCGAGACGCGTCGTGCTCGGGAGATGATTGCGACGCGCACGCCGAGTCAGCTTTATGGCGATTATCTCGAGAGTCTCGGCATCGAGGACCCGACGTTGGTGGCGCTGTTCGACGAGCTGCTGCATGTGGTCGATACCGATGCTGATGATCTCGACGATGACGATGTTCCCAATGTGGATGTTCCCAATGACGATGGTCAACAGTCGACGGCTTCGGTTTCGGAGGACGCCTGATGCGGCCGCTTCGCCTCGAGCTGCAGGGTTTCTCGGCGTACCGTTCCGAGACGACGATCGATTTCGGCGACCATGACCTGATCGTGTTCACGGGTCCGACCGGGGCGGGCAAGTCGTCGATCATCGACGGCATTGTGTTTGCGCTGTACGGCTCGGTTGCCCGTTACGACAACGAGAAGTTGGTTGCGCCGATCATTAATGCGTTGTCGGCCGAGGCGCGGGTCCGGTTCGATTTCTCGGTCGGCGAAACGACGTACACGGCGGTGCGAATCGTGCGGCGAACCGCCAATGGTGCGAGCACGAAGGAGGCTCGCCTCGAGTGTGGCGATGAGGTGCTGGCGAGCACCGCGCAGGAGCTGACCGCCGAGGTTGAGCGCATCTTGGGTCTGTCGTTCACCCAGTTCACCAAGACGGTCGTGTTGCCGCAGGGGGACTTTGCTCGCTTTCTGACCGAGCGCCCGCGGACGCGGCAGTTGTTGCTTCGACAGCTGCTCGGGCTCGATGTGTTTACGGCGGTGGGCAAGGCGGCACGCCGTCGGTCGCGGACGATCGCGGCTGAGATCACCACGTACGAGCGGGTTCTGAGCGACGGCGTTCCGGTGACGAAGACGCAGATCAACAAGATGCAGGCGCAGCTCGATGCGCTTGATGCCGCTCAGGAGAAGATCTCGGTCTTGGGCGAGGAGAGAGACTCGGCGACGGGTGCGCTGACGGATGCTGCTGGGCTGCTCGATGAGCTGGACGTGAAGCTCGAGGCCCTCGGCGGGTTACAGATGCCGCCGGAGGCAAAGACGTATGGTTCGGCGGTAACCAAGGCCGAGGCTGCGCTCGTGGCGGCCGAGAAGTCGTTGGAGAAGGCGGCTGCGAAGCACGATGCGGCCGTTGCGAAGCGGGCGGAGTATTTGGCCGAGGCCGAGATCGATGCCGGGTTTGCGTTGTATGGCGAGCTTGCTGCGCTCGACGACGAGATCGCCACGTTGGCGGACACGAGCGACGCGGCTCAAGCCCATCTCGATGCGGCGCTGGCGTCAGCCGAGGCAGCTGCGGCCACGCTGACCGACGCCGAACAGGCCGAGACCGTGGCCCGCACTCGGGCCGGTGCAGCGGGCATTGCGGCGACCTTGCATGAGGGCGACGAGTGCCCGGTCTGTTTGCAGCTCATCGATGAGCTCCCGTCCCACGCGAGCGGAGATGCCGGACACACTGATACTGAACACGCTGACGCCGAACATGTGGCGATGGCACAGCTGACCGAGGCCGAGGAGGCCCGGCACGTAGCGGCCGAGGCTGCGCACAAGGCCACCGAGGCGGTGACGATCGCGACGCAGGCTGCCGCCGAGTTCGGTGCGCGCCTGGATGCGTCGAACAAGGCACGGGCCGGCCTGGTGGCCAAGCTCGACGGGTTCCCGACCGAGCGGCAGCTCACGACTCAGCAGACCCGGGCACATGCGGCCGACGAGAAACTCGATGCGGCGGCCGATGCGTTAGCGCAGGCAACGGCCGACGTCGATGCGGCGGCTGCAGCGTTGGAGGATGCTGCGGCGAGCGGCACGGTGTTGAAGCGGCAGTTCACCGAGGCCCGCGATGCAGTGTCGGCGCTTCGCCCGCCTGCTCCGGGTGAGGATTCGT
Organism: uncultured Acidimicrobiales bacterium; assembly: GCA_938002955.1. Classification (GTDB taxonomy): domain Bacteria; phylum Actinomycetota; class Acidimicrobiia; order Acidimicrobiales; family SHLQ01; genus SHLQ01. The sequence goes on along the minus strand of CALLAA010000212.1, from coordinate 838 downwards.
TGAAGGACGATTGGGCTGCGCTGGTTGCGTGGGGCAAGCAGCAGGCGACGGCGCTCAACACTGAACGCAAGGCGCTGGCAAAGGATGTGGCAGCCGCGGAGAAGGCTGTCGCTGCGGCGGAGAAGCGTCTCGTCGGTGTCGGAAGTTCGTTCCTTGCCCCTGGGGCAACGATCGGCCCGGACCAGGCGCCGAAGGTCGTGGCGAATGCGCACGCCGATGCTCGGGTGGCGTTGGCCAATTCGCAGGATCGGCTGGTTCGCCAGAACACCCAGTCCGAGCAGTTGGTGACCTTGCAGCAGGACCGCAAGCTCGCCGACGAGCTGGGTAAGCATCTGGCGTCGGGAATGTTTGAGCGTTGGATCATGACCGACGTGATGCACGATTTGGCCGAGCGTGCGTCGACGCATTTGTTGACGTTGTCGGGTGGGTCGTTCTCGTTGATTACGAATGGGTCGGACTTTCAGGTTCGGGATCATCGCAATGCCGACGAGCTGCGCAATGCCCGCACGCTGTCGGGGGGCGAGACGTTCCTGACGTCGTTGTCGTTGTCGCTTGCGTTGGCCGAGAGCATCACCGAGCTTGCGTCGGCGACAACTCCGCCGCTCGAGTCGATGTTTCTCGACGAGGGGTTCGGCACGCTCGATCCTGAAACGCTCGACACGGTGACGGCGGCGATCGAGGAGCTTGGGGCGTCGGGCCGGATGATTGGTGTGGTCACCCACATTGGTGAGTTGGCCGAACGACTGCCCACCCGCTTCGATGTGCAGCGGGGCCCCCAGGGCGCAACGGTGCAGCTGCACTCCCAAGCCTGAGTCCGCAAAGCGAGAGCGTTTCGAAG
>CALLAA010000211.1 GCA_938002955.1 uncultured Acidimicrobiales bacterium | reverse complement strand
CTCCGCGCAGTATTCGCTGATCGACTACAACCGTGCGGGTGTTCCCCTGCTCGAAATCGTCAGCTGTCCCGACATTCGCACGGCGGACGAAGCCAAGGCTTATGTGAGCGAGCTCCGAGGCATCGTGCTGGCCCTCGGCGTGAGCGACGCAAAGATGGAAGAGGGGTCGATGCGAGTCGATGCCAACGTCTCGGTGCGCCCTCGTGGTTCCGACGAGCTTCGGACTCGCTGCGAAATCAAGAACATCAACTCGATCAACTCGGTAGGTCGTGCAATCGTGCACGAGGCGAACCGGCACATCGATCTGTATGAAACCGGCGAGCGTCCAATCCAGGAGACTCGTCACTGGGATGAAGAGGCGGGCCGTACACGCCCGGGCCGTTCGAAGGAGAACGAAGAGGACTACCGGTATTTCCCCGAGCCCGACCTCACGCCGCTCGAACCAAGCAAAGCCGAACTCGACGCCATCGACGCGTCGATCCCCGAACTGCCGGCTCAGAAGCGAAGTCAACTTTACGAGTTCATGACTGGGATCGTTACTTCATTGGCTCCCGGCGATGTAGCTCTCATTATCGATCGGGGCCAGGAAGAGTTTCTAATGGCAGCGAACGGCGAAGCCCAAGCGCTCGCCGAATCGTTGGACATCCCATCGAAGACTGTCAACACCAAAATCTGGAGCACTCTCAAAAACATCAGAGACGTGGGTCAGATGTCCCCGTCGGGACTCGCTGCGTTATCGGCGATGGTGATCAAAGGTGATTTGTCGTCAAATCAGGGAGAGGACGTGCTCGCGGAGATGGTCGCGAACGGTGGCAGCGCTGCCGACATCGCCGCTGCCAAGGGGTTTGAGGCCATCGACACCGGCGAGCTCGATGGAATGCTCGACGAGTTGATTGCAAACAACGCCGACGAGTGGACCCGCTTCTGCGGCGATGACGAGGGCGACGCCAAGAAGATGGCCGGGTTCTTTACCGGCCAGATCATGAAGGCCACAAGAGGTCAGGCCGATGGCAAGGTCGTTGCCCAACTCCTGAATTCTCGGAAGGGCTGAGGTATCGACGTGACCGCACTCGCAGCGCCCCTGATGCTGCCGTGCGGAGCGCGTCTACCAAACCGCTTGGCGAAGGCCGCAATGACCGAGGGCCTCGCCACACCCGACGGGCGGCCCACCGCAGAGCTCGAGCACCTCTATGGCCATTGGGCCGACAGCGGGGCTGGCTTGTTGCTGTCCGGCAACATCATGATCGACAAAGACCACCTGGAGCGCCCCGGCAACGTCGTGATCGATCGCGAACCCGATGCCGATATGGCCGAACGACTGGAGCGGTGGGCGGCGGCGGGTACTCGCAACGGCACCGAGTTCTGGGCCCAGCTCAACCATGCGGGTCGCCAGACGCAGAAGTCGGTAAACGCTCACCCGAAGTCGGCGTCGGGAATCACGCTGAACCTCGCCGGCGGCCAGTTCGGTACGCCGAGCCCGCTCACGATCGAACAGATCGCCGATCTGGTGAATCGGTGGGCGATGGCGGCCAAGGCGTGCAAGGACGCTGGGTTTACCGGCGTGCAGATTCACGCGGCACATGGCTATCTGATCTCGCAATTTCTGTCGCCGCTAGCGAACGTCCGAACGGACAAATACGGACGGGGCATCGAAAAGCGTTCTCGTTTCCTGCTCGAAGTCGTTGGCGCGGTGCGTGTTGCTGTTGGGGAGTCGTTCCCGATTTCGGTCAAGCTCAACAGCGCCGATTTTCAAAAGGGTGGGTTTGCCTTCGAGGACAGCCTGACGGTGGTGCAGAAGCTCGAGAAGGCCACGGTCGACCTGATCGAAATCTCTGGTGGCACGTACGAGCAGCCAAAGCTTCTAGGAATCGAGGGGATCGAACCGGAGAACGCCCAACCAGTCGCCGAATCCACGGCTGCTCGGGAGGCCTATTTCGTCGACTTCGCGAATGCCATGCAAGAGCACGTCAGCGTGCCGCTTATGGTCACTGGAGGATTCCGTACGCGAGCGGCGATGGACGAGGCCCTCGTTGTGGGCGCAGCCGATGTCATTGGACTGGCACGGCCGATGTGCGTGTTGACCGATGCGCCGAAAAGGTTACTCGATGGTCTAGACGAGTTACCTCGCTACGAAGAGCAACTGGGGCTGATCCCGGAACGTTTGGCCTTCCTCAAGACGGCGAAACTCATTCGGACCCTCGATGGGTTTGCCATCATCTACTGGTTCTACGAGCAGATCTGGCGCCTTGGCCACGGTCGTCGTGCCGACGAGAACCTGTCGGTGCTTAAGGCCTATCGGTTGGTTGATTCTCGATCTCGGGATCTGCTGAAGAAACGAAGCCAGTCGTAATTAACACCCTCGGTGAGAGTGCGCCTACTGTCTCGGCGCATGGGGTTCAGCGAACTTGAAGTTGAAGTAACGATCGCGGGTGCCGGGAAGCGGCGTCGCATCTGGATCAGTGCGATCCCGGGCATTCGCCCCGGACGCCGCCTCCGCATCGATTCTGTCGACGGTCAGCAGTGGTGGCGCATCATCGAGCTCGGCCAAATGCGCCTACGCGAGGCCACGACCGCAATGGAACTTGCCACGTAGCTGCGAAGCTTGCGCCAGCTCGGACGTACTCGCCACGCGAGCGGTGTGCGCAGCGAAGGCGTAGGGGCGACCGGCCGGGGGTTCCCGGTGAATTCTGCCTGCTCTCGGAAGAGTGAGACGGAGTAACCCGGGCCCATTGCTTCGCGGAATGCATCGGCACGAAAGCCATCGGAGGTGCCGTCCTGCGGTGGTGATGATGGTCGGTGGGGGTTCGTGTAGTTGTTCATGGATTCATCATCCAGGTGAATACGACAATGCGCCAGCGACATAGTTGACTGCTTTTTATTCCAATGTGTCATGACGGTTCGGAGTACTATTTCGGTATGCAGCTGGACATCGAATCACTACGTGTACTTCTGACCGTTCTGGACACCGGAGGCATGACGAGCGCTGCGCAGCGCTTGCACATGGGGCAGTCTGCGGTGAGCCGCAAGGTGCAACGGCTCGAGGAACGGGTCGGGCAACCGCTGCTCATCCGTGACGGACACACCCTGCGACCAACACGGGCTGGCCGAGCGTTGATTCCCGATGCGAAAGAAATGATCGAACTGCACGACCGGGCAGCGGCACGGCTCGAAAGCTCGGAACTCTTGGGCAATATCTCACTCAGCTCCAACGGCGAAATCGACATGGTGCAGATTGCGTCGTTGCTCGGCGCATTCCGGCGCCGCCACCCAGGGACCGAGGTCGAATTTTCGGTCGACCACACCGGAGCGTTGCAAGACTGGGTCGACGCTGGCGATTTGGATGTCGCCATCTTTCAGGTCACCGACGAGGCCCTGCGGCCGACCGATATCAAGCTCTGGACAGAGAAGCTGGTATTCGTGACGTCAGCGTCGGACCCCTTTGCCGACCAGCCCGTTCCGTTCCTCGACTTTGGGGATCACTGCTACTACAACGAGTTCACACACGGCATCTTTGAGCGAGCGGGTGTTGCATTTCGAACGGTGTTCTCGGCGGCGTCCTCGAACGACGTTCGTGCAGCGGTGCAGGCTGGCATCGGTGTCGCAACGATGAGTGCGCGGTATCTCGGCGATGATGTCGTCGAGTGGAAGCCGCCGGTCGAACTCGAACCATTGCCGCACATCAACCAGATCATCCGGACGGTCCCGGGTGAGCGTCCAGAGGCCGTTGCGGCGCTCGTAGAAACCATTCGAAACGAGCTGCGGGTTACGCCGTCTGCGGTCGCTGCCTAGGTTGCTCCGAGGACGAGCCAGCGTTCGGAGCGGAACCGCCAGAGCAGGCCAGCGCCGCGCACGACCATCAGTACCCAGATGCTGCCCCAGAGCCAGCCCAGGCCAAGTCCGAGCATGGGCACGAGGAGTGCGAGCGGGATAAACACCACTGCTGCGCCGGCCATCGCCCAGGCCAGAAACTGCATGTCTCCGGCGCCGATCAGGATGCCATCGAGGGCGAACACAATGCCGTTTACGGGCTGCATGAGGGCCAGGTGGATCATGGCGACTACGGCGAGCGACGCAACGGCTTCGTCGTTGGTGAATAGGTCAGGGAGGAATGGCGCACCGATGCCGAAGATCACGAGTGCGACGAGACCGACGGCGACGCCCCACTGGAGGACCCGCCGACCGGCGGCTCGAGCTCCGTCGGCGTCGTCGGCGCCAAGGAAGCGACCCATCATCGATTGGCCAGCGATCGCGACGGCGTCGAGCGCAAGGGCGGTAAAGATGAAGAACTGAAACGCAATCTCGTGGGCGGCCAGGGCCTCGGTGCTGATTCGACTAGCCGCAGCGACGGTGACGGTGAACGATGCCCGCAACGCCACCGTCCGGATGAAGAGCGTGCCGCCGACTCGAAGCAGTCGGACGATCTCGGCTGGGTCCGGAATAAGTCGGACTCCGTGGGACAGGACATCCCGGCCGATCCAGACGAGGTAGATCACCGCAGCGACCCATTGGGCCACGACCGTTGCGAACGCCGACGCGCCGATCTCGTAATCGAATCCGACGATCAAGACGAGCTCGAGGATGAGGTTTAGGACCGCTGAAGCAATCGCAACGATGAGTGGCCGGGTCGTGTCTTGCAGCCCGCGCAGGTAGCCGACGCCGCTGAGTGCGATCAGCATGGCCGGTAATCCCCACAGGCTGACCTCGAGGTATCGATGTGCTTGTTCGAGCACCGCCTCCGCGTTGCCGTCGTCGGTCTCGCCGATGAGCCGGAGCAGGGGATCAGCAAAGCGCCACGTGACGAGGGCGAGCACGACGCCCATTCCTGCTGCCAGCCAAAGCCCCTGCACCGCTTGGTGTGCAGCCTGGCGATGCTCGCCGGCACCGAGCAGCCGGGACACCGCAGCCGTCGTGCCGTAGGCGAGGAAGATCATGATGGCGTGCATGGTCAGCAAGGTCTGGCCAGCAACACTCAGTCCGGCGAGTTCGTTGGTGCCCAACAGGTTTCCAACGACGGCCGTATCGGCCAAGACGTACAGCGGCTCAGCGATCAGCGCGCCGAGCGCGGGCACGGCCAAGCGTCCAATTTCTCGATCGAGCTCGGTGAGCGAGAATCGCATCCCGGCACCCTACGCCGGGTCGCCGAAGATCATGAAAGGTGGCAGTAATAGTTGGATGTCCTAGTATTTGCGTGAGCGTTGGAGCGAGGGCTCCGCGTGAGGAAGGTTGCACAATGTTGGATCTGAATGGTGCGTCCGCACTCGTTACCGGAGGCGCCTCTGGCCTCGGCTACGGATGCGCTGCGAGGCTTGCCCAAAACGGGGCAAAGGTGCTGATCGCCGACCTCGACGAGGACAAAGGAAATGCCGCTGCGACCGAGTTTGGCGGAATGTTCGTCAAGGCCGACGTTGCCGACGAGGAACAAATGCTCGCGGCTATCACCGCCGCCAGCGAAATGGGACCGCTTCGTGCAGCTGTCAACGCCGCAGGTATCGGCCACGCAATGCGTACCGTCAACCGCAACGGCGACCCCTTCGATCTCGCACAGTTTGAGTTCGTGGTGCGCGTGAATCTGATCGGCACGTTCAACTGCACCCGTCTGGCCGCTGCCGAGATGAGCAAGACCGAACCTCTCGACCATGGCGAACGAGGGTCGATCGTCAACTTCGCATCCGTCGCAGCGTTCGACGGCCAGATCGGACAGGCCGCATACTCGGCTACCAAAGCCGGCATTGCCGGCATGACGTTGCCGATCGCCCGTGACCTCAGCTCCGTTGGCGTTCGTATCAACACCGTCGCCCCCGGACTCTTCGACACGCCGATCTACGACAAGATGGCAGCCGGTGGACGCGACCCACAGGAGTTCAAGGACACCCTCGGCCAGAGCGTGCTCTTCCCGAAGCGTCTTGGCTTCGCCGACGAACTCGGCACGATGGTCTACGAGCTGCTCACCAACAGCTACATGAACGGCGAAACGATTCGCGTTGAC
>CALLAA010000210.1 GCA_938002955.1 uncultured Acidimicrobiales bacterium | reverse complement strand
CGCCGACGTCGTTGACGATGATGGCGAGCCGTTCGTTGGTGGCTCGGAGCAGGCGATTCACCATGGTCGTCTTGCCGGCGCCGAGCCAGCCGCCGAGGACGGTGATCGGGGTCTTCGAAGTTTCGGTCACCTATCGAGTGTTGCAGATGTGGGCCTCGAGATCGGGCGATACGTGCGGCACGGTCAACGCACCGGCGGCTAGTACCGATGGCTAGTACGTCAGATGGGCCGCCCTATCAGGGCGGCCCATCACGCGGTGTTGCTGGCTGATCCCGTGCTAGGGATCACCGATAGAGGTAGCTACTTGCGAGCGTTACTCGTCGCTGTCAGCCTGGCTCTTGCCCTTGCCGGGGTGGTCGTCGCGGTTGTTGCCTTTGCCCTCTGGCGGGCCATCTCCTTCTTCGTCATCGCCATCTTCGGCGCTGTCGTCGTCATCATCATCGTCTTCGTCATCTTTGGCGCTGTCGTCGTCTTTGTCATCGCTGTCAGAACCGCACGTTGATGCAGCGTCCTCTTCAACATCAGCATCTTCAGCGCTCGTGGATACTTCGTCGGTGTCGTCATCGGACTCGTCTTCACCGTCGTCGTTCTTCTTGTCCTTCGACTGCGCGAGTGCAGCGATAGCTTGTCCCTTCTCGCAGCCTTCGAGCTCAGTGTTCTTTGCGAAATCAGAGACAACGGCTCCGTGATTCTTGGGCTCTTCATCGGCCATGTCAGCTTCATCGGAGCCCTGGTCGTCCATGTCGTCAGCAACAGCATCAGTGTCGGCGTCCTCAGCAGGCTCGACGGTGTCGTCAACCTCAGCTGCCGACTCGGCGATTTCACCGGTTGTTGAATCGGTCGCTTCGATCTCTGCGTCGTCCTCGGCGTCGACCATCAGCACCTCGGCCGGTGCTGGTTCGGGGAGTAGCGGCACATCCACGATCTCGGCGGCATGCATGCCGCCGACACTGGCGGCCGCAACGGTCGTGCCGAGCACGATCTTGCCGGTTGTTGTAGCGACGAACGCGCCGATTCCTGTAAGCATTTTTGGTCTCCATGAAGTCGTGGGGGAGGTAACCGCGGGTTGCGGGATTGGGGCGAGATCGATGACATCTACAAACTCCGCCAGGGCAGCGCCCACGGGAGCGTCTGCGTTGGTAGCAAACCGCTCGTGTAGCGCGGCGAAGTACGCATCGAGCTCGGCTGACTGGGTCAGCGCGTCGACGGGTTCTCCGTTATTTGGTGGAAGTTGTGAACTGTTGTCCATCTCAGATACCTACAACGCCTCTTGCTTCGACGAGGTCGCGCTGATTGCGGAATTCTTTTCCAATGCGTGGCGCAGCGTTTGAGTTGCGCGGTATTGGATGCTCTTTACAGCTGGCACGCTTTTGCCGAGAGTCTCTGCAACAACCTCGAGTGACTGGTCGGCGACGACGCGGAGCAAGATGACATCGCGTTGTTCGGCCGTCAGGTGGTCGAGGTAGCTGACGAGAGCATTGGATTCGGCTTCGAGCAGCGAGCCTTCGGGGTCGCCGTACAGGGCGTCGGTCGCTCTGTCGGTGGCGACGTCAAAGATCTCTCCGGATACTTCATCGAGCCGTCGCGACTGTCTGCGGACCTCGTCGATCACGAGGTTTCGGGCGATCTGAAAGATCCAGCCAGAGAACTGTGTCTCGGTCCCGGAGAATTCAGGGAGTTTGCGAAACACACGCACGAAGACTTCGTTCACGATGCCTTCGGGGTCGACGGCTCGACGCGCAGCCGCAAACGATGCGACCGGCCTGTTGTACTGTCGATAGAGCAGCTCGAACGCATCTCCGTGGCCGAGCTTGGCCCGGTCGAGCGCAGTGGCGAAGTCGCTTGCCGAGTGAACGTCCATTGACTAGTTCTTCGGAGTTCTGGTGCAGCTCCTGTAGCGCGAGAGATATCAGGAGCTGCTGGTCGGATTGGGTCCGCTCGCTGCCTTCAACCTGAATCCCACGCCGGATGTGGCGTCTGCCGATGCGAGTTAGGTCAGCATGAAGAACGCAACGGCGGCTGCGATTAACAGGACGCCAGCGATTGCGATGAACGCATTGTTGTTGTCGGCTGTTGGGGCGGCCTTGGTGGCGGTCGCCGTCTGAGCCGGGGGAGCGTCCGCGGTCTTCGCGGTGTCGGTGATGACGGTGCTCGCCGGGTCGTGGCCGCATGCAATGCATGATTGGTCGGCGATGATGATCGAGGAGCAATTTGGACACGAGGACATAACAAATTTGTCGGCCGAAGTGGCGCCGAGCTTAGGAACCCGGTCTCGTTCTTGGGCTGTGCGTGTCGGCTAGTCGCCGGCACCGTTCATCATGTTCATGTTGATCATGGCCATGGTGGTGGAGAATTCGGTTTCGCAGCTGGCGGGGATGGTGATGTCTTCCCAAGTGAATCCGCCGCATTCGTCGTTGCCGAATCCGCCTTGGGCCTTGTCGGCGTCTTGGATGAAGATGCGATCGGCTCCGGTGTTGCCGTTCATGTCGTCGATGTTGGTGCCGCCGATGAGTTGGTCGTTGCCAGGGCCGCCGCGGAGGTAGTCGCGTCCTTCGAATCCGGCGAGGATGTCGTTTCCGGGGCCGCCTTGCATGCGGTCCCAGCGGTTGCTGCCCCAGAGCATGTCGTCTCCTTCGCCGCCAAACATGCGGGCGCCGGCGGTGTCGATCTCCCACTCGTTGGTTGCGGCGTGGGGGTTCATGTCACGGTTGACGTTGGACGACAGGTTGTCGTTGCCGGGGCCGCCGTAGATGGTGTCGGCGCCGAGGTTGCCACGGAGTTCGTCGT
>CALLAA010000209.1 GCA_938002955.1 uncultured Acidimicrobiales bacterium | reverse complement strand
ACCAATTCCCACAGCACGCTCGCTCCAATGACCCAGGAACCAACCACGTGTGGAACCCCGGCACCTGCACAAACAACGTGCGCATCCACAGCAACAAGTTCGGTGACCGCACCCTTAGCTACAAGGTCTGGGATATCTGAGGGGCGCGAACTCGTAACCCATCTAACGGGACTGCCGACCACGGTCAACGGTCGGACCCCAACCACACCAAAACGGCCTAACTGAGGGGCATCTGCACTTCCGGCCAGCCTGCCCGCAGCATCAACGGAACTGTTTTTGGGCACAAGCAAACTAAACCTTTGATACAAGGTCGTTGTGCTCCACCCCTCCAAAGCACTAACCTAAGAAACACATCTCACTGCGTTTGTTGGTCGTCTCTTTGGAGGCGGCCTCTTCGCTTTTTCCACCCGCCCACATTCAGGCGGCGATAACCGTGGCTCTACGAAGCCGCCACCTCCTGATCGAGGTAGCTGGTAAGCACCTCGCGCATCAGACGTGACCGAGGAACGCCGCGTTGCTCAGCAAGCTCTGCAAGCTGATCCGCTAGGGACTGATTCACTCGAAGAGGAATCACCTTGGTCTTTTGTCCTGCGACGACTGGTGCTTGAGCCATGCAGGATACGTTCGCGGGTTTTCGCGTGCCGCGCGCGGACCCTAACTACAATCTTGTAATTCGCTCAGCACGCTCAAAGAGTTCTCGCTGGTAAGAACGCCTTCGCCACCAACTCAAGTAGCCCACCGCAAGCTCTAAGTGCTCCTGGCACTCCTTCAACTCGTCCGGCGTTGCAACGACTTCTCGCCTATCAACAGTCACCGAATGAAGCGACCAAAAGAGTTCGATCAGTGCAGTCATCCACAAGACGAGGATTCCGGCGAACACACTCAACCAAAGAGCTCTGCCATCGTCCGAAAGCTCACCACTGAGGATCATTCCGCGTACCCACGCCCCTAGCCAGCCCCCAGCAACAAGAACGGTTAGTGATGTCGCAAAGCGTTCTTTCGTCGAGCGACGTAGACCGTTCACCGTTGATACTTCCGGCGTGTCCACCAGCCCATCGAAGCCTCAGCCTCAGCGAGTTTGGCTGCGAGCTCATCACGCTCCCCCACCGTCTCAGCTACTTCGTTTCGTACGCCGTCGAGCTTGGTCGAGAGGTCAGAGATCGATTCTGCGCTCGATTTTTGAAGTTCACGGTGCTCTAGGTCCAGTGAATCTCGCTCCTGAGAAACCTCAGAACGCAGTTTCTCTGCTTGTTCGGCACGTAGACGGAGTTCATCAACACGGGCCTCCGCTACGGCTGTAGCTGTGTTTTGATCGGCGAGTTTTTGCTCGAGCAAAAACCAAGTTCAGTCTTTGTGTACTCAAGATCGCTGCGAGCTTGATCACGCTCCCTTTCAAAGGTCGCGGCCTGATCAGTCAGAGATTGAACATCTCTACCCAGAAGCTCTTCCTTCGCCACTTTGGCGAGGTCAGCGCCTGGGTGCATCTCTGCGCCTGGGAAGCGGCCTTTGTCGATTCGCCGGCGGATGGTTAGTTCGGAGCGTCCAACAACAAGAGCGGCTTCTTTGATCGTGTAGCTGTTGGTGGCAGTGTGAAGATCAGTCTCGGGAGTACTCAGAGCTTGAGCATTGATCAATCTGTGTTTGATCAGGTCGAGGGCCTGGCTCTTCGTTCGACATGGCTGCGAGGTACATCGAAATGCTTGATCTATCAGCTTGATCAAGAATCGAAAGGTATCAAGCGTCATCGGCGGGGGAGTGAACCACCTGACGACTCTTTACATAATGTGTGATCTCGGCGGGTGCCGTCTATTGGCAGCGCTCCGATCATTCATCGTCCTAGGTGTACCTTCAAGATATGAAGCTCCTACTCCGTGTCTGCTTGGTCGCCCTCGTTCTTGCAGGATGCTCATCCGAGGATGACCAGGCAATGCCTGCCCTCGAATCAGAGCTTCGCTCCGCTATCGAAGCTGCTCATCCTGGCCTGCAAGTGTTCGAATTTCAGCACAGTGAGCGGTATGTGCTCGTCGAACTTGAACGCACTGATGATCAGATCACGCGAATGACCTACGAGAACAAGGACAGTGGGGAACAATTCGACTTCTGCGAAACCAAGGTGTTCGCCGACAACGGCGTAGATCCAACCCCAACGGCTGAGCTCGCTGAAGCCGACTGCCCATCTACCAATTGGGGAAGTAGTGGTGCGGGGACGCTTTGGGGACCGTCGTTTGACACCGTTGAGGTCGAACAGCAGCTGTACGTGGAAATTATGCCTGACTAGCAGCCACTCGGCACTCACGCTTTACATAACACCCAAACCCGGCGACTTTCGAGGCAACCCGAGAAGGTTCTGTGGAAGAGCACAGGAACGCTGGGAGACGGCCAACAAAACTATTTTCTATCAAAAGGGCACTTCAAGGAGAAAACCACCGACGACTTCACCGATGGTGGGTCCCTCCCCAGACATCACCAAAAATCGACTTCAGCCTCGTACAGGCGCTCGATGAGAGCACGAAAGCCTTCGGCCTACAGACCCGGCGAAGGTGTCTGTAGTTAGTCGGGCGCTGTGGTGGGCGTGGGATCTACGGTGATGGTTGTGGAGTCCACCGGAAGTTCCGATGGTGTTTCGGTTTGTTGTGCGAGCGTGATAGCGAAGTTCTTATGACTCAAGGCCAACACATCCCCTTCGAGCGAGACAGCAACGGGCTGACCTTCGCCAAAGTTGAGTATTCGATGGATCAGATCGTCGGGGTCGTTGCAGTCTGGCCCCTGGATAACAAGGTCGGTGTTACCATCGGGCGGGTTGGGCACTTGAGTGAAGCTTCCGTTTGACCATTCGATGTAGGTCCCTCCGCTGGCGCTGCACGAGTCGCTGATCGAGAAAGAGGAAAGAGGCAACTCATCATCTTCGAGGTGAAACCTGATTTTGCCTTTACCGATTGAGGTGTCTGTGGAAAAACCTCTATCGAGACTTTGAACGACCCATACGTGACCTTCGAGTGAGCTGCGCAATGCCGCCGCATCATCAACGGCGACTTCATTGTCACTGGAAGAGGCGGCAGTATCAACTGGTGTCGAACTACCACAAGCACTTATGAAAATAGTGGCCGCCACAGCTAACTTCGCGATCTGTTTCATCACTCCACAGTAGGTGCTGTGGGCCTAGTTCTGGAGTCAGCGCCCTTGAGCAGTGGAACTAGTCGTGCAGCGACGAGCAGCTGCGCTGCATCGAGTCAGCCTGTTATCACTGAAACACCAAGCAGATCCTCGACGTGAGCAATTTTGCTTGCATACATCGTTACCTCGGTTCGATTGACTTCGTGCTGGTAGTTATGAAGGCCTGAGGCTTTGGTGATACCAAGAGCTAACCCCCAAGAGTAAACTGGACCCCCGCTTGATCCCTTCATGTTACGTGTGAAGTTGCCTGGCTCGTAGTAACGCCACTTCACAACATCTTTAGTCAAAATACCAGTCACGTTGTCTCTTACGTTTAGGTTCCGAGAGGTAACGATCTTCCCGCACCGGTAGTACGTCTTTAGGGCAGCAGAGCAAATGCGGGCTCTTGCCACATAGTTGAGGCCTGGTTTGACCGACGTGATGCGATGTACTGGTTTCGAGGTCGACTGGAACACCCACGGTCCGGCCTTGCTTGCTTCGATTCCTACCAGAACGGCGTCTGCATTTGAATTGTTAGCATGGACGTTCGACCCTTGAATGAATTGATGGATTCCTGAAACATGGGGTTGGCCTCCGATCGTCACGTCACGGTCGTTGGGGTTGATGTCGCAATGACCTGCTGTGATCAGGTATTTGTTTCCGTTAGGTTTCTCGGCGGCGAAGCCTGCCGTGCAGTCCCCTTCGGGGCCATCAATTACGATGCCTCCTCGGAAGTCAGATGTTCCTGATCCACAATTTGTTCTGCTTGAGCAAGCAGCATCTTCAATCTGTTCCCCGCGCTCAAGACGAACCGGCTTAGCCTCTTTCCACGTACTCTGACCCTTCCCACCTGAACGTTCCATTTCCGATCGGGCGTTCCGACGTTCATTCTTGGCTTTGTTAAGAATCTGGTCATCTTCGAATTCGACTACCACTTCGTTGGTAATTTCATCGATGTACGCCCCTTGGATACCATCCTCCGATTCGGCTCCAGCCGCAATCACGATCTGTTCAGCAATGCCATCGAGTTCACCTAGCGCATGGTCAACCTTGACGAATTTTAGTTTGGTTCGAGGGATATCGACTGCTACACGAATATCTCTCTTTAGCCCTTGGGGATTGCCAACAACATTCACAATCAACCCATCACCAAGGTGCTCCCCGAGGTAGAGACCCCCGAAAGCGGGATGATCTTCGAACATGTCGATAAGCCGAGACGCTTCTGCGGTCCAAGTGTCTCTCAACACCATCCGAGCAGTTTCATTCTTCGTCAGCGGAAACGAATACTCAGCAATGGCGTCGATCCCAATCTTTCGTACCGCAATCCGCCGCACAAAATTCTCATCGGCCTTAAGCCCATACTCTTCTCGACTCATCATCCAATATTGAATGTTGAGGTCCACATCGAACATCGGGTCGAGGCTCTCGTCGACACCCTCTGCGTCAAGCACCACAGAATCCGGATCAGCGGATTGGGCCCCCGCTGATGCTGTGGACGTAAGCGCTGCCAGCATGCTCAATATCGCCAACATCACCAGCCCTGTTGAAATTCGTGTGCGCCGCATATTCATTCTCCATTTTCCGCATGCTGTTGGTGACAGCGGCTCCGCCGTGATTTTATCACCGACCGCTCAGATCTGTTCCTCCCCTTCGGGGATCGTTCACTCGCCACGAAGGCTCTGCGCCGGAGGCGGCGGAGGCTTGGTGGTGGCTTGGCTCTGCGCCGGAGGCGGCGGTGGCTTGGTGGCGGCTTAGCTTTGCGGTGGCATCGCTGTTAGCTCACGTTGTCGCCGTACATGGTTCCTAGCTCATCGGCGATCAGTTCTACCCGTTCGCCGTCCGGCCCTCGGAAGTAGATCGACGTGTCGTGCTCGAAGTCGAGCGCGATGTCTGCAGCGGCCAAAGCTGCGCGAGCCGCAGCGTGATTCTCCGGCGAGATCGAGATCGCGATGTGGTGCATGCCTCCGAGCACCTCGGCGTAGTCGGCGAGACCGAGCCCGGGAAAGTCGAAGAACGCAAGCAGGTTCCCGTTGCCAATGTCGAAGAAGAAGTGCGTCGACCCCGGATAGTCCCGATTCTCGATCAGCTCGGTCAGCGGAAAGCCGAGGACCCCTTGGTAGAAGTTGATCGTCTTCTCAACGTCCGTGCACAGCAACGCAATGTGATGCATACCCCGCGCCGTCGAGGGTGCTCGATCGTTGCGCTCGACGAGGTAGTCACGGCGAAGTCGTTCCCATTCATCGGTGCGGTCAGGTGTCGTGGTCATGTGGTGTCCGATACGGAGTCGTCGCGGTTCGGAGGCGGGATGAGACGGCGGCGCCGAGGACGCCGCTTCGGGATCATGTCGCGCATCTCTTCGAGCCGACCAAAGCACAGCAGTTGGTCGTTGGCCTCGAGCACGAGGCCCGACTTGGGGTTCGCGATGACCTCGGTACCACGCTGCACCGTCAACACCGTGATGTCGCGTTCACCGAGCCCCGCCTCGCCGAGCGGTTGGCCCACGAACGAGCCATCCTCACGAACGAGCAGCTCGGCAACGCCGTATCCCCGCGACACCGAAAGTCGCTGGCGGACATCGAGCTCGGGGAAAGCGACCTGGTTATCGACGAAGTCGACGATGATCCGGGCAATGTCCTGCCCGGTTGCCCGTTCGATGCCTTGCAGCCCGGGCGAGGAATTGACCTCCATGACGAGCGGACCACGGTCGCTCTCGAGCATGTCCACACCAGCGACGCGTAGACCCATGATCTGCGCGGACCGGACCGCAGCCTGCTCATAGGCCGGCTCGAGGTCGATGACCTCTGGGCGGCCGCCGCGGTGAAGGTTCGACCGGAAATCATCGCCACCCGATGAGCGCCGCATTGCGCCAACCACCTGATCGCCCACAACGAACGCCCGAACATCGGTGCCAGAACTCTCGGCAATGAACTCCTGGACGAGCACGTTTTGACGCGTCGCTTGCAGCGTTTCGATCATCGCCTGCGCCACCGTGAGATCTGGAGCGAGCATGACTCCGATCCCCTGCGTACCTTCGAGCAACTTGATGACAACGGGCGCGCCGCCGACCCGTTCGATCGCCGGCAGGATGTCCGTTCGGTCACGCACAAACGTCGTGGCCGGCATGCCGATCCGGTGGCGGGCCAGGATCTGGTGGGCGTGCAGCTTGTCCCGACTGTTGCGGATGCCAGCCGATGTATTGGGCGTATACACATCCATCTGCTCGAACTGGCGAACGACAGCGGTGCCGAAGTAGGTGACCGACGAACCAACCCGAGGGAGCACCGCGTCGTAGTCCGACAGCTGATTGCCCGAGTAGTGCAGGTCCGGCTCATCGCCACTGAGGTCGATCGCGAAGCGAAGCGTGTCGAGGATTCGAACCTGGTGACCGGCCTCGATCGCAGCCGTCTTCAACCGTTGGGTCGAATAGCTCCGTGGTTCTCGGGAAAGAATCGCGAGCCTCACTACACTCCTGCTGTTCGAGGTGACGACGGGTTGTCGTCACCGAATGTAGTCAACGCCAGCGCCAAAGCCAGTATTACGCTGGCGGCGCCGAGCGAGGAGCGGAACACTATGGCCAGCCGAGCACCGTTCATGATTGGGACAACCGAGGTCAAGCCAGGACGTCGCGCTCACGTCGAGTTGCCCGTTTCGCGGCTGATCACGGGTGCACAAATGTCGATGCCGGTGACGGTGTTTCATGGGGCCCAGGACGGCCCGACGGTGTGGATCAACGCGGCGATCCATGGCGATGAGCTCAACGGTGTGGAGATCGTGAACCGGGTCTTGAGCGAACTCGATCCCAAAACGATGCGAGGAACGTTGTTGGCCGTTCCGGTCGTGAACGTCCATGGCTTTATTACCGGCGACCGATACCTGCCCGACCGACGAGACCTCAACCGGTCGTTCCCGGGCAGCGCGAAAGGTTCGCTAGCGAGCCGGCTCGCAAACATCTTCATGACCGAGATCGTGTCGCATTGTGAAGTCGGGATCGATCTACACACCGCAAGCGACAACCGCACAAACCTCCCGCAGATTCGCGCCAACCTCGACGATCCTCGGACCCGGGAGCTCGCCGAAGCGTTCGGTCCTCGAATGATGCTGCATGCCAAGACCCAGCGGGGCACGTTGCGTCAGGCGGGGACAAAGGCCGGCGCGATCGTTCTGCTCTACGAAGCGGGCGAACCGTTGCGGTTCACGACCGACGCCATCGAGACCGGCGTCGAAGGTGTCCGCCGTGTGTTGCAACACCTCGACATCGCCGATTGGGATGGTCCGCCAGCTCCCGTCGTCCCCGTATCTCGAAGCTCGCGGTGGGTTCGGGCCTCTCGGAGCGGGGTTATCCGGCTCGATGTCGAGCTCGGCGACATGGTCGAAGCAAAGCAAGATCTGGGCACGATTATCGACGCGTTCGGTAAGAGACTCAGCACGATTCGTGCAAGTCGGTCCGGCTTGGTCATTGGCCGCACGATGTTTCCACTCGGCAATCAGGGCGATGCACTTGTTCATATTGCGAGTCTTGAGGACGAGAACTCGCCAGCTTCGTGACGAATGGGCCGAAAGCCCCACAATTTGCTTAAGACCTGAGCGAGACTTGACGACGTCTTAAGCATGATCGAGCTACAGAGTGTCAACGCGGGTACGGCAATCGGTACCGAGGTTCAGCAGCCTCCTCCCCCGGCTCCGCAGCCTCTCGAATCTCATGCCGTGAACGAAGAGCCTGGTGGAGCCAAGACCAGTGCTGCGCTCGAGAACGTCGCGATCAACAAGATCGAAGTCCTGAGCAACCGACTCGTCCCCGGTTCCGATGGTTCGATCGAGCATGTCGTGGTCGGAAATAATGCGGTCACCGTCATCCGTTCGACGCCGCTAAAGGGGCGAGTGCGAATCACCAAGGACAACGTGTACGTCGGTGGTGTGAGCTGCAAAATTCTGTTGACCGGGCTCGCCGCCCGCGTCGATACGGTCAGACACCTCGTCGGGGGCGAACTTCCTGTGTACGGCGGACTGTTCCTCTCGAAGCAACGAAGCGCCCCGGTGAAGCACTACGGGTCGATCGTGGTTGGCTCGCCATCATCGGTGGTGGAGTATCTGATCGAACAACACTGCGAAGCAGAGCCCGCTCCAACGCTCAAGGCGCTCGCCGCCGAGCTCAACGGCATGTTCTTGCCGTACGACAAGCTCTCGGGCAAGATCACCGCGTAACCAACACCCCTAGTGGGCGCAGACTACGCTGCGCCGATGGAAGAGAACGACCAGGTAGTCGAGCTGCTCACAGAGATTCGTGACCTGCTGCAAGAAGCGGTCCGACCAGACCGGCGTCAACGGATCGACGCCGATGACCTGCTCGCACAACTTGGCTCAGGTGCGCTCAATCAGCGCATTCGTCACTACTTTGCGTGGAACGATCGGTGGGCCAAACTTCTCGAAGAACGCAACCGGCGTGCGGCAATCCAGACGTACGACTTCATCGAAGCCGAGATGGATAGCGCGATCTTCACCATGGATCAGTTCGCGGTTATCGCCACCCTCAAGGGGGAGATCGATGCAATGGGCGGCCAACTGCTCGATCTTGGCGTGTACAAGGGAGCCTCTACTCGTGCGCTTGCACGCATTTTCCCCGAAGAGACCATCCATGGCTTCGACTCGTTCGAGGGCTTACCTGACGACTGGGCTCACGTGCCGAAGGGGACGTTTGGCGACATGGCTGGGACGTTGCCGGACATGCCGGACAACGTCTCGTTGTACAAGGGGTGGTTCTCGGAGACCTTGCCGGTCTGGCGGACGGAGTATCCCGAGCCGAATATCTCGATGCTGCGAGTCGACTGCGATATCTACTCGTCGACGGTCGACATCTTCAACGCCGTTGGCGACATGCTTCACCCCAACGCGATCATCGTGTTTGATGAGCTGATTGGTTACTACGGCTGGCAACTCCATGAACACAAAGCGTTTATGGAATTCGTCGAGAAACGATCTCTGAAGTACGAGTACGTCGCCTACGGCCTGACGTACACGATCGCCCGACTGCTCCCCAACTAGGGAGCCAGGACGTTCATTGCCTCGAGCGACTTCTTGTGGCAAACCGGCCACTGGGTGTTTGGCCTGGTGGCTTCCCACCACGCTTTGGTGACCGTGTCTTGGACATCGGCTGGCACCAGGTGCGGCAACACGCCGTCGTACTGAGGGAAACCGGCCAGCTTCGTGGCGGCGTTCCATGTTGCGGGCAGCCATTGGACGCCGCCGTAGAAACGGTTGCCGGTGTCGATTGCATGGTTGCCACCGGACTCACACTGAAGGAGTGCCTCGAGACCGGCGTTCGTAAGCAGCGGCCAGCCGAATGAATTTACGCCCTGGGGTGCTTGGCTTGCCGGTACCGCAGCGCCTGCGGGTGGGGTCACGTCGCCGGGATCTGGGGTTGGTTCAGGGTCTGGCGTCGGCGTTGGAGTCGGGTCCGGTGTCTCGACAGGCGGGTTGATAGCGACTCCCGCAAAGTCGACGTCGCAGTACGTGAGGTCATCGCCATCATCGGTATCGCAGCGATCGCGACCGGTGCCGGCGTTGAGTATGTCGGCGCCAGCGTCTCCGTCGAGAGCATCTCGACCAGGGCCGCCGAAGAGGCGATCTTGGCCGTCATCGCCCGAGACGATGTCGTCACCGACGCCGCCTTCAATGCGGTCGTCGCCAGGACCACCAGCGAGCTTGTCCTTGCCTCGCAGGCCGCGAATGAGATCTTTACCATCGCCGCCGAAGATGGTGTCGGCGCCGAGGTTTCCGAGAAGTACGTCGTTGCCACTCTCACCCGAGATGCGGTCGTTGCCGCCGTTGCCCTGGAGATGGTCGTTGCCGGATCCGCCGATGAGACGGTCGGTTCCCCAGCCGCCGCGGGCTTTGTCGTTGCCTGCGCCGAGGCTGATTTCGTCGTTGCCTGGGCCACCCGATACTCGGTCGTTTCCGTCGCCACCGTTGATGATGTCGTTGCCCGATCCGCCACAGATGACGTCGTCGGCACCGGCACCGGTGAGGATGTCGTCTCCACCGAAGCCCAAGATGAAGTCCTTTGTGGTGTTGCCACCGATGAGTACGTCGACACCGTCGGTGCCGGTCTGCACTCGGTAGCCCTTTGCTTGGGCGGTTTCGATCGTAAGCCCGAGGCAGAAGCTGTCCGGGGCCTGTGCTGCGTTGGCCGAACCGGCCGTAATTGCCGAGACGAGCAGGAAGGCTGCCGATATCGCAGTGAATCGCGTGCGCTTTGAAGCCATGGTTAGTTCTTCACCCTTGTGATCTTCAGCGCTGGCGTCAGCACTGGTCGAGAGACCACTGGTGTGGCCATCTTCGCGTTGTTCGTTCGGGTCTGAAATAACCATCCCCGGTCTATCGACCGTAACAGTTCGTAACTAAACCGAAACACTCGGGCACCATACAACGCGCGCGTGGCCATAAGGCCGCGGGACGCGAGGCTGGGCCTAGATCGTGCTCGCGAGCTCGAGAATCGCAGCCCGCTGTTCCTCGCTGAAGCCGAAGATGAGGTTGCTTCCTTGGGTGAGGTCTGGGGAAATGACCATCATCTGTGAGTTCGCCTGCACGCCAAATGCCTGCCACGTGGAGAAACTCGGGTCCCACAACATCGTGGGGGTGCGTAGATCCCCTCGTTCGAGAAAGTCGGTGGCCAGGGCAAAGTCGTCCTGGGTTCCGAGGCCGATGACCTGAATGTCGTTTCCGTGATCGCGAGCAAACTGCTCGACGTCAGGCGCTTCGCGCCTGCAGGTAGGTCAATGCGGTGAGAAGAACCAGAGCAGGACGGGGCGGTCACCGTCGACCACGTTCCTCAGTGTCTGTATCGAGCCGTCTCCAACAGCGAGTGTTTCGATGTCGAGCACGTTGTCGGCCGACTGGAGGTTGGGTTGGTTGAGTTCGGCATTGGCGATTGCTTCGTCGGCTGACAGCAGCTGAATCTGTGCGCCGCTCGTCGCAGCCGGTTCGGCTTCGCTGGAGGTTGATGCGTCTGTTTCGCTCGTCGAGCTGTCGGCGGTGGTGGTGCTCTCGGCGGTGCTTTCCGATGCGTCAGATGACGTGCTCGGAGCATCTGTTGTCTGCTCGACCACCGCTGGGGCTGACGCAGCATCGGTGGAGGACACTGCGTCTCCTCCGCCACATGCTGCAAGGGCCAGAGCGAATGCCGGGGCGGCGAGCAGCGCTATACGGCGCCTGTCTCTACGGTTCGGTACGGGTTGCATACCACCAGCCAACCCGCTTCGGGTGCGTGCTATTCACTTCTACCGCAACAATTTCGCAAGAGTTTTCAGGATCGGAAGTCGACGAACTCGGAGAGGTCGGCCCGTTCCGTGCGTAGCTCGTTGATGACTGCGCTGGTGTCCTCGTAGCCGAGCGCCATGCCCACGATCACCCGTTGGTCTTCGGGGAGTTGCAGGTGTGTGTGAATCGCTGTCTCGAACTCGCGCCATGCCGCTTGCGGGCACGTGTCGAGGCCGTGCTCCCGAGCGAGCGTCATGATGTTGGCCATGTAGAGGCCAAGGTCCATCCAGCCGCCGTAGCTCATGGTCTCGTGCATCGTGAAGATCAGCCCGACGGGCGCTCCGAAGAACTCGTAATTTTGGCGGGCTTGGGCCGCCATCTTTTCGTAGTCGCCCTTTTCGATTCCGATCAGGCCGTACATGTCCCAGCCGATCTTGCGGCGACGCGCACGGTAGGGCTCAACAAACTCCGACGGGTAGTACTTCTCGTCTTTCTCGGTGGCGCCATCGTCGAAGGCGGCTTGGATGGCGTCGACGAGACCGTCCTTGGCTTGGCCTTGCAACACGGTCACATGCCAGGGCTGGATGTTCGTGCCCGAAGCGGCCCGCGACGCGTCGGCGAGGATGGTTCGAAGGGTTTCGTCGGGCACGGGTTGATCGGTAAAGGCCCGAATGGAGCGACGGCTAGTAACGGCTTCGGTGGCACTCATCGACATGGGACGAACCTAGTCGCTCTCTTCCTGGCGAACTATGCCCAGGTGAGCGTCATCCATCCCGACAGCGACTCGCCCGGTTGAAGAACGTGCGGCGCCCGGTTGAGGTCGTTGGGCGCTCCCGACTGCGGCTCGATCGCGACCGCGTGTTCGGGTTGGGTGAAGACGACCCAATGGTCGAAGTTCGACGACAGGGCGACGGTTAGTGCATCACCCCATCGCAGAATTGGGGTTTGCGTAACGTCGACGAACGTCTCATCCCACGGGCCTTCTGGGACAGCAATGAGCTGCCCGGTCGGGATCTGGTCGTCGTTCGTTTCATAGATCTGTCCCGCGGCGAAGTCGATCTCGAGGGGCGCGCCACGGTCGAGTTCTCGGCGATACCACGGGTGCCACCCCATTTGTGCCGGCATTGCGTGCTCGTCAGCGGTCACCGTCATGTGCACGGTGAAGGATTCGTCGGTGACCTCAAAGCGCTGGGTGACCGACCCGCCGAACGTCCAGTGCTCGCCGAGGTCGGTTTCGATTTCGCTACCACTTGTCTGTGTCCATGTTTGGTGCATGGCGGTTCCGTGGTTGGCGTGTGCCCCCGATGTCGGCGGGAATCGATAGTCGGCACCGTCGAAGGTGAGCAATCCATGGTCGAGGCGACCGCACCACGGAACCATCGGGAACGATCCCCATCGAGTGGGCTTTTCGCCTTCGGTGAGCAAGAGCTCCATGCCGTCGACGACGAGGGATCCGAGGCGCCCGGCCAGCAAATCGATCCGGGCGGTAGCTCGAGCGGAGGTGAGTTCGAAAGAGGCCATGCCCGAACGCTACTTGTTGCGGCGCGACCAGATGGTGGGATGGCTATGGTTCGACCATGACACGAACTCCTGATTCTCCCCTCATGAACTCGGTCTTTGCGGACCGGTGGTCGCCTCGTGCGTTCAGCGATGAGCCGGTTACCGACGAACAGCTCGCGGCGTTGTTCGAAGCAGCCCGATGGGCTCCGAGCTGGATGAACAATCAGCCGTGGGTATTCCTGTACGAGACCGACGGGCCGGACCGAGCCGGGTTTGAGGAGATCATTAGCGAGTTCAACAAGCCGTGGTCGACGAACGCACCGGTAATCGGTTTGATCGTGTCGCGTCCTGGTCTCGAGGGGTTCATGGCTCGCACCGCTGAGTTCGATACGGGTGCGGCGATGATGAGCTTCACGCACCAAGCCACGATGCTCGGCTTGTACGTGCACCTCATGGGCGGCATCGAACTCGAGCTCGCGTACGACAAGACCGGCCTTGATCCCGAGACGGCCAATATCTTGTGTGCCTTCTCGCTCGGCCACATGGGGGACCCTGCAGACCTCTCCGAGAAACTGCAGGGCCGCGAAAACCCAAGCGATCGAATGCCAGCGTCTGCCTTCGCCTTCAAGTCATTGACGCCAAACCCTCGCCCAAGCAACGACTAAAAGATTTGTGAGCGATTCTGCAGGCTGAGCGTGCAGAATCGCTCACAAATACCTATTTGCGGGACTCCATAAGCGGCATGATCTTCTCGCCGAACTCTTTGGTGGCAACCGGGTAGTCGTCGAAGACACACATGACACCCTTCACGCCGGGGATCTCGGAGACTTCGTCGAGGCGTGCCGCGATAGTTGCGTGGCTGCCGACGACGGCGCCGATGTTCAGGTTGAAGGCCTGTTGCATCTCGGCGATCTTGTCGGCGGTGGCGCCGGCGGTGTCCATCTCGGCGGCGCCGATCAGGAACTTGATCGCTTCGAGGTCGGCACCATCTTGGTAGTGCTGCCACTTCGCTTCGGCTTCTTCGTCGGTGTCACCCATCGTGATGTGGAACAGCACATAGACACCCACGTCGCGGCCCGTCTTTTCGGCCGCTGCCACAAGGCGAGCCGCGTCGGCGCGGACGACGTCGAGGTCTTGGGTGCCGATGATGAACTGGTAGTCGCCGTAGGTGGCGCAGAACTCCATACCCCGGTCGCTCTGGCCAGCGCAGACGAGCGGCACCTTGCCCGCTTTCGGCGGTGGCGACAGACGGCAGTCGTCCATCTGGAAGTACTCGCCCTTGAGGTCGGACACGCCGTCGGACCACAGGTCCTGCATAATCTTGACGTACTCGGTCGCGTAGTCGTAGCGCTTCTCGTAGTACCAGTCGCCGGGCCATACACCCATCTGGCTGTATTCG
>CALLAA010000208.1 GCA_938002955.1 uncultured Acidimicrobiales bacterium | reverse complement strand
CACCGCCGCCGCATCATCAGAACCTTGGCGAAGAAACACTTCTGTACGATCGCAACCACCTCGCCAGCTGGCCGGCCTCACTCAGCTGGGGTCGTCTACGAATGGGAGAACGACCACGTATGGATTCATGCCATGCGATCCAGCCGCAAGGCTCGAAGCATCGAGTCATCAGGGTACGCCGCAATCACCGTGCCGTTTCGACGCCTGCCGGCCGGACCGCCGTTCACGATCCACTTCCAGGCAGTCGCGGAGGTCGTCGACATGGACGAGCCTGAGGTCCTTGAACTGCTCAGGTCAGGAGCGCTTCAGAAAATCTCCGGCCACGGCGCACTCCAGGCACCCGACGGATGTTTCTTGCGAGTCCGGCCAGTGGGAACCATCCATAGCTACGGGCCCGGGGCGAGCATCATTGGCCTGATCCGAGACCCGCTGAACAACGGGGCCGGACAGGTCCCCGTCTCGATGATCGGAGCGACGCGATGAGCCTCCGAACGGTCACCCTCATCCTCTCCCTCACCTCCGTCGGTCTGATGGCCGGACTGTTCTTTGGCTGGCTCGTCTCGGTGATCCCCGGTCTACGACGAGTCGCCGACGGCAACTACGTCTCGACCATGCAACACATCAATCGAGCAATCGTGAACCCAGCGTTCGTCATCCCATTCGTCCTCACGCCAGTGCTGCTCGCTATCGCAGCCGTTGCGCAGTTCCGGTTCGGCGAACATCGGCGGGCGTGGTTCCTCGTGGCCTCCGCGCTGAGCTACGTCGTTGGCGTGCTCGGTGTAACCGCGGGAGGCAACATCCCGCTCAACAACACACTCGACTCGTTCGACTCGGCAACTGCGACAGTCGAGATGGTGAACAGCATGCGCGAAGACTATGAGACACGGTGGAATCGTTGGCATAGCCTCCGGACAGCAGCGTCGATGGTGTCGTTCACTCTCGCCTCCGTCGCCGCGGTGATACGCCAAGGAGATGTCTAGCCATGAGCGAGGTGCACGAGGTCCCCGTTATCGACGACCCCCTTGCCGATGCACTCCGGGCACTCCGGATGGACGGACTGTTCTACTGCCCGTCCATGCTCACGAGCCCGTGGGGTGTCGACCTCCCCGAGATGACGGGGTGCTTGTGGTTTCACGTCATCACTGCGGGGACGTGCATCGTCCGCGGATCCGATGGGCGTGAACACCGTGCGTCTCGAGGCGACGTGGTCGTGTTTCCTCACGGAGGACAACACACGGCTTTCGACCTTCCGGATGTCGCCACTCCCACCGTGTTCGACCTGCCCCACGAGTACTTCAGCGAACAGTACGCGGTGATGCGTCATGGGGGCGGCGGCGACCTCACCACACTGATCTGTGGTGTCGTCCGCTTCGACCACCCAGCTGCCCGCAGTTTGCTCGAGCTCTTGCCGGACATGATCCATGTCAACACCGCCCTCGACGAGGAGCGCTGGCACTGGTTTCCCGGCCTCCTGTCACTCATGGCATCAGAAACCCGCCAGCCCAAGCCCGGAGGCGAGGCTGTTGTCACCCGGTTGTGCGACATTCTCGTTATTCAAACCATTCGGTCATGGATCGACACTGACCCCGATGCGCAACGCGGATGGATCGGCGCACTGCGCGACCCGGTCATTGGTCGAGCGATCGCGCTCATCCACCGAGACCCCGCTCGAGACTGGACCGTTGAGACCTTGGCGGGGGAGGTGGCGATGTCCCGCTCGGGCTTTGCTGCTCGCTTCACCGAACTCGTCGGCGAATCGCCGAAGCACTACGTCACGAACTGGCGTATGCAGGTGGCCAAGGACCTGCTCGCCGACCGCGAGCAGTCGATCCTCAGCATTGCCCAATCCCTTGGATACAGCTCGGAAGCGGCGTTCAGCCGGGCGTTTAAGCGCGTGGTCGGAATGCCCCCAAGTGCTGCTCGGCGCGACCCTGAACCACCGGGGCGTTCGCCCAGTCGCTAGCGATTCGGTCAGCGGGGCGCGACTGCCTCGAGCACAACCGATGGTCGACCTGCGACGCGATCGTGGCCAGCGAAGGTCACCGTCAGGCCCGCATCGGAAAGTGCCGCGCCGACGGCGTCGGGATCGACGGTATGGAAGTGATGTTCATGCTCGTCGCCAAACTTCGCGCCGAACCGCTCATAGTCGGGGTGCTCTGGATCGTCGAAACTCTCGTCGACCAACAAGATCCGTCCGCCGGGCGCAAGGACTCGAGCAAGTTCGCGAATCCCGTCATTCAGGCTCGTCCAGTGGTGCATCGTGTTGACTGCCCATGCTGCATCGATCGATCCGTCAGCGACCGTGGTGGACTCGGCGGTCCCATCGACGATGTAGACCTGGTCTTTGGTGCGGGTAATCAGACGTCGTAGGCCGAGGATTCGTCGCATGTACGGAGTCGGTTCGATCGCGACGACCGTGCAGTTCGTCTTGGCTGCGACCATGGTTCCAGCGCCCATCCCAGCACCGATATCCATGACGGTCTCACCCGCTGTGGGTGCGAGCCGGTGGACGACCGCGGTATTGACCTCGGAGCTCCACATCTCGGGCGCATGCCGTAGGTACCTGAGCATCCCGGCCAAGCCCTGGTCATGATCGTGCCCGTGGGCATGTTCGTGGTGATCGTGATGTTCGTGGTTGTGATGATGGTTGTGGTCGGCGTGATCATCAGACATGTCGTCAGTCTGTCAGGGATTACGCGGCGGGGATCACGAACGCGAGCTCGTCTGCCCGGGACACGTGCCTCTACTGAAGGTTGGTGAGTTGTTCGACATGGGCGGGCAGGTGCATTTGTGCTTGGACAACCGCAGCGATGACACCCCACGGGCGAGGTTCGTCAACCATGATGTCGCCGTTGTGGGTAAGTCGGCAGTGGACCAGTGTGTCGCGTTGCTCGGGGGAGAGTCGGCGTATTGCGGCCTGTACGTCGATGGCCGCCGCCCGACCGCGGGCGACCAGTGTGCTTCTGTCTCCGGCCGCGTCGATCCACGCCGATAACGCCGATGGGTCGTGGCATACCTGATTCTCAAAGCGGAGCGGCTCGCCCGTTCGATGCACGATGGCCTGGCAGACGGCGGTCATTGCGAGGTCGTTGAGGGCCACGTGGGCGATCGTCGTGTCGGCGTCCCACTCGTTGTCCGGTGCGGGGCCGAACTCACCCGACTCGGCCAAGGCAAAGAAGGTCTCGTAGGCCGCAGCGAGCCCGGTGAGGTCGGCGGCGTCCTCACGCCGTTCGACGCCGTCCGCGAAGTGATCGAGGACGTAGCCCCATGCGTTCGGCCCGATGTACGAGCGTCGGCGTGACATGGCGTCGGCGCCGAATCGTTCCCAACCACGGTGTTCGAGAACGACGTTGGTTCCGTCCTCGCTGGCGATGAAGCGCACTTCGACCTCAGATGCATCGGTAGCATCTCGTCCGGGGTGCCACGACATGATGAGACCATTCGGTGGCTCCCACTGCCGGATCTCTCCCCAGATGATCTCACTGCCATCAACGGCGGTCTCCACGATCTGGTCGTCGCGAAACGAGACACTCGCGGCTCGTTCGCCGAACAGGCCGTGTGTTGGGAGTGGCCACCATGCGCCTATCTCGGTGGTGAAAATTCGAAAGGCGTCCTCTTGATTGCGTTGGACGAACGCTGAGCGAATGATCGGAGTGCTCATGATGGTTGGTTTCCTTCTGCATAGTCGACGAACGCGTCGAGGGTCTGGTCCCAAAACGAATCGACCCACGCCCGCACTTCGGCAAAGCCGTTGGGTTCGATCCGGTAGAGGCGACGGGTGCCGTCGGGGCGGACGGCGACAAGGCCAGCCTCTCGAAGCACACGAAGATGCTGCGAAACGGCGGGTTGCGTGACGCTCGTGTTCTCCGTGAGCTCCCGGACGCAGTGCTCGCCGTCTCGAAGAAGCTCAAGGACGTGACGACGTGTCGGGTCATGCAAGACGTCGAGGGCCGCTGATCCATAAGTCATTGCTAATGATTAGCAGTTACTTATGGTTAACGTCAAGAGAGAGTGGTGGAGTGCGGACTCGCCGGCGTGGGGTGCGCCCCCGATTTAGCACGGACGATCTTGCGCCGATTGTTGAGGTATCCCGCAACGTTTGACCCGAACGGAAGGCGAACAACATGGAGACCCGAACCTCACGCCCGACCCATCAGCGCCGAGCAAAATCGCTCATCGCTGCACTCACAACTGTCGTCGTGTTAGCCGCCTGCGGCGGTCGCGACGGGTCCGCTCCAAC
>CALLAA010000207.1 GCA_938002955.1 uncultured Acidimicrobiales bacterium | reverse complement strand
CGTCGCCTCTACGACGAACGCTTTGCTTCGGTCGACCTGACCCTCAGCCTCGCGAGCCTGCTGTGCTACGTCGCCGACTACGGCCCCGTCTCACAGACCCGAGCCGCCGATCACCTCCGCCAAGGCCGGGCCGTCACCGGAACCCAAATCGATCGCCTCGAACAACGCGGCCTCATCGAACGACTACCCGACCCCAACGACCGACGCGTCTGGCTCGTCCAACTCACCGAAGACGGAAAGACGCTCGCCGCCAAAGCTGTCGAGGTCGACGTCGTCGTCCGTAACGAACTCCGCTCCGGCATCCCCCGTGAGGATCGCCAAGCACTCGCCAACGTCCTTGTCCGTCTACAACAAAACATCTCCGCCGCGCTCGACCCAGAGCACGACGGCAACTCGTAAGGGGAAACACCATGCATGAAGCAGTCATCGTCGACGCCGTCCGCACACCAGCGGGCCGGCGCAACGGAATGCTCAAGGACTGGCATCCAGCCGACCTTGGCGCACACGTCCTCAAAGCGCTCGAAGAACGCAACGGCATCGACCCAGCAATCGTCGACGACGTTGTCATGGGATGCGTCATGCAAGCAGGCGAACAGGCACTGAACATCGGCCGCAACGCCGTGCTCGCCGCCGGCTGGCCAGAGTCCGTCCCCTCCACCACCGTCGACCGCCAGTGCGGATCGAGCCAGCAAGCAATTCACTTCGCTGCACAGGGTGTGATGGCCGGAGCATACGACGTCGTTATCGCCGCTGGTGTTGAGGTCATGACCCGCACGCCAATGGGCGCCACGATCGTCAAGGACCTCGGCTTCCCGTTCCCACAAAGCATGCAAGACCGCTACAAGGACACCGGACTTCCGCCGCAGGGCATCGGCGCCGACATGATCGCCGACGAATACGGCATCACCCGCGAAGATCTCGACGAGTTCGCAGCCGAAAGCCAGCGACGAGCGCTGCAGGCAACCGAAGAGGGCCGCTTCGAAAACGAGATCGTCCCCGTCCCCGTAGTCATCGATGGCGAGACCGTCATGATGACCCGCGACGAAGGCATTCGTGAAGGGACCACCGCCGAGAAGCTCGCCGGCCTCAAGCCAGCCTTCAAGGAAGACGGCAAGATCAC
Organism: uncultured Acidimicrobiales bacterium; assembly: GCA_938002955.1. GTDB lineage: Bacteria > Actinomycetota > Acidimicrobiia > Acidimicrobiales > SHLQ01 > SHLQ01. The sequence goes on along the minus strand of CALLAA010000207.1, from coordinate 1,723 downwards.
CGCCGGAAACTCAAGCCAGATCAGTGACGGCGCCGCAGCCGTACTCATCATGAGCCGCGAGAAGGCCGAAGAGCTCGGCCTCAAGCCACGTGCGGTCTTCCGCAACTTCGCCCTCGCCGGCACCGACCCGGTCACCATGTTGAAGGGTCCAATCCCCGTTACCGAGAAGCTCTTCGCAAAGTCCGACGTCAAGTTCGAAGACGTCGACCTGTTCGAGATCAACGAAGCGTTCGCCTCGGTTGTTCTCGCGTGGCAAAAAGAGACCGGCGCAGACCTCGACAAGGTCAACGTCAACGGCGGCGCAGTTGCACTTGGGCATCCGCTCGGATGCTCGGGCGCAAAGCTCATGACCACACTCGTAAACGAACTCGAGCGCACCGACGGCACATACGGCTTCCAAGCCATGTGTGAAGGCGGCGGCCTCGCAAACGGAACACTCATTGAAAGGGTGGACGCCTGATGCCACGTATGAACCTTGAAGGAAGCTCGTCGATCATCACCGGTGGCGCATCGGGAATTGGCGAAGCGTCAGCCCGTCAGCTCGCTGCCGCGGGTAGCCGGGTCGTCATTGCTGACCTGAACGAAGCGAAGGGCCAGGCCGTCGCATCAGAGCTCGGCGGCTTGTTCGTCAAGTGCGACGTCACCTCCCAAGAAGATGCCGATGCATCCATCGGTGCCGCCTCGGAAATGGGTCCGCTTCGTGCGCTCGTAAACTCAGCCGGAATCGGCTGGGCTGGCCGCACGGTTACCCGCGACGGCGAACCGTTCGACCTCGATGCCTTCCGCAAGGTCATCGACATCAACCTCATTGGCTCGTTCAACATGCTCAGCCGTTGCGCTGCGGCAATGTCGAAGACCGACCCTGTCGACGAAGACGGCCAGCGCGGAGCCATTGTGAACATGGCATCGGCTGCTGCATTCGACGGCCAGATCGGCCAGTGCGCCTACTCGGCGTCAAAGGGTGGCGTAGTTGGCATGACCCTGCCGATCGCCCGTGACCTGTCGGCCATCGGCATTCGCGTCAACACCGTTGCGCCCGGCCTCATCGACACCCCGATCTATGGCGAAGGCGAGCAGAGCGACCAGTTCAAGGCACACCTTGGCCAGTCGGTGTTGTTCCCCAAGCGTCTCGGTTCGGGCGAAGAGCTTGCGTTCATGGTGATGGACCTCATCACGAACCCGTACATGAACGCCGAGACCATCCGCGTCGACGGTGGTATCCGGATGCCACCGAAATGAGCGAAGGCACCTCTGCAGTACTGACCGAGCGGCGCGACCGGGTTCTCCTGGTCACGCTCAACCGTCCCGACGCAATGAACTCGATCAACGGCGACCTGTCACACGGCATGGTCGCCGCAATGACCGAGCTCGACGAGGACCCAACGCTCACCGCCGGAGTCCTCACCGGCAACGGCAGGGGTTTTTGCGCCGGCATGGACTTGAAGGCCTTCGCCGCTGGCGAAGACATCGGGCCGATGATGGACTTCATCAAGAACGGTTCGAAGAAGCCGTTGATCGGTGCGCTCGAAGGTTTCGCTCTCGCCGGCGGCCTCGAACTCGCCCTGACCTGCGACCTGTTGGTTGCCGCCAAGGGGATCAAGATGGGCATTCCCGAGGTTGGCGTGGGCCTGTTCGCCGCTGGCGGCGGCCTTCAGCGGTTGCCGTCACGCGTCGGCTACGCCCGGGCAATGGAGATGGCGATCACCGCCGACCCAATCAGCTC
>CALLAA010000206.1 GCA_938002955.1 uncultured Acidimicrobiales bacterium | reverse complement strand
ACTTCCAGCGGGCGTTCGACACTGAACTCGCCTAGCCGTGGACGCTGAGGCACGAGCAAAGGAACGCAACGGCGCTGCTGTGCTGCGTGCGCTCGGGAAGGCCCCGACCGCCGAGTATCGCGGCGGTGCGCTCGTCGTTGGTGATCGCCCGATCGCTCTTGCGGCTCCATACCTGCTGCAGCCGTCGAACAATGGCGAAGGCCGCGATGGTGAGGAAGGTTCGGGTTTCGCCCGCGGCGTATACGACGCCATCGGCGTCCGCCTTCGCTACAGCGATCCTGAGCTCTTTGCCGAAACCGAACCCACCGAGGTCCTTGCCCGTGTCGTGTTCGACATGTGCGAACAGATGCGGTGCGAGTCGCTGGTGCCCGACGCACTCGTGGGTACCCGGCGAAATATGGACCAGGCCTTTCGGACGTGGTGCCGCGGTCAGGATCTGACCAACACCGCAGCCGGACTGCTGATCTTCACCGTGCTCCAGATGGTGCGTTCGCGGCTGATCTCGCCGATCCACGACGAGCTCATCGAAGACCAGATCGAATCCACCCGAGCAAACATCTCGCCCATCATCGGCGTCGCGCTCAAGGGTCTTCGAGAACATCGCGCCGACCAGGCAGCGTTTGCCGTTGCCGCCCGATCGCTCGCCGATGCGATCAGCGAGATGATCCTCGACGGGAGCGATCCGGTTACCGACGAGGTGGTGACGGCGTCGGACTCGACGATCCTCATCCCGCCCGAATGGAGCGAGGTCGACATGCCCGAGGGGGAGGCAGGCACCGGGGCGGTCGCGGAGTCGGGCGAGACCGGAGCACACAGCCTCAACGAGCTCGGTGGCTACCACATCTACAACTCGGCCTACGACGTCGAACTGCAAGCCGAAGACCTGTTCCCGCTCGAACGGCGACGGTATCTGCGGGCCAAGCTCGACGAACAAATCGCAGCGCAATCCGTTAGCCCATTTGCGCTCGCCCGACGGCTGCGACGCTTGTTCTTGGGTGTCGAGCGCGACGGATGGCGATCGGGCGAAGAAGAAGGTGTGCTCGATGCGGCACGGCTTGGGCAGGTGATTGCTAACCCGATGAACCGGGCGGTGTTCCGCCAGGAGCGGTATCGGCCAACAGCGCCCGCCGTGGTCACGTTCCTCCTCGACAACAGTGGATCGATGAAGCGCCAGCGACACGAGACGGTCGCCGTGCTCGTCGACACCCTCGCACGTTCCCTCGACCTAGCCGGAGCCACGAGCGAGATCCTCGGGTTCACGACCGCGAGCTGGAACGGCGGCGAACCACGCAACGAATGGCGCCGAGCAGGTCAGCCCGAGGCGCCGGGCCGTCTCGCGGAGACGAGCCATATCATCTACAAGGACGCGGATACCGCGTGGAAGCGCAGTCGTCACTCTGTCTCCGCGCTCATGCGCACACAGCACTTCCGCGAGAGTGTCGATGGCGAGGCGATCGTGTGGGCGTACCAACGGCTCATCGCGAGGCCCGAGCCGCGCAAGCTCTTGGTGGTCGTGAGCGACGGAGCGCCGACCGAAGCAGCGACACGATACGCAAACGGCGATACCTACCTCGAACGCCACTTGCGTGATGTCATTGCCTACATCGAGCGGGAAGGCTCCGTCGAGATCGGCGCGATTGCGATCGACGAACCGGTGGACACGCTGTTCTCCAACGTGGTCGAGATGGATCTCACCGGCACGCTCACCCTCGGCGAGTACGGGCTACTCGAACGGCTCTTTCCAACCCGCCGCTAGCGCGAGACCAGGCCGATTTCGCTGTTGCTACTGCGTTTCGCCGCTAATCACCGCTCGTAGCTCTGAGGCCAACGACGGGTTTCCAGTGATCGTGACTGCACCGGTGTCCGCTCGCCCCCACATCCAGAGGTCGAGCGTGGCGGCGTCGCCGCTAACGATCGTCGTCGCCGGTCCGTAGCCGAGTTGGACTTGTGGTTCGTCGGTGTAGGTCGTTCCCGTGTTTGGCGACGTTCCGCTGAACGTCCCGAAGCGCAGCGTCCACGAGTTTGCGGTGTCGGTCGGATTGATCGAGATGAGTCGATCGTCATCGCCCGGCGTAAACGATCCCCACTCGGGCATGGAGAGGTTGATCGAGATCAGCTCGTCGATTCCGTCGGCCCCGAAGTCCGGTGATGCATTAGGCGGGGAGACGGCTGCGGCGAGGCATGCGTCGGCGAGATGTACGAACGCTTCGTGTGCCTGCCGCCGGTAGGTAAAGCCAACAGTGTGGTCGTCGCTCCAGCTCCAGGCCTCCTCGGTTGGGTTGGCGGCCTCAAGCGACTCGACGAGGGCGCGGCAACCCGAGCGCAGGGCGCCGGTGAGTTCGTCGTTGGGCGGACGGGTCGGCTCTGGGTAGTGCTCGGGACTCGCTGGCCGGTTTGTGATGATCCAGGTCCAGAAATCCTGCACCTCGACCAGGTGCCAGGCCAGGTCGGCGAGGTCCCACGCCGGACAGGACGGGACGTTCGATGTCAGCTCCGCTCCGTCCACCGTGTCTGCGAGCTGATTCGTGTACTTCGAAAGAAGTCGTAGCCAATCCATGTCCTCAACGTAGGACATCTAGCGGTTGCCAGCACCGCAGAACGCTAAGGTCGCGAGCGTGATACGACCCTTCCGATTTGGTGTGCAATGTATGGACTTCAACAACCCCGACGCGGTGCGCCAGACCGCCCGCGATTGTGTTGCCCACGGCTATGACGAGTTCTTTACCGCGGATCATCTCGGCGAGGCCGATCCGTTCTCGTCGTTGCTGGTTGCCGCGATCGAGGAGCCCTCTTTGCGCGTCGGCCCGCTCGTGCTCAACAATGCGTTCCATAACCCGGTCCTCATCGCCCGTACCGCAGTGAGTATCGATCGGCTCACCGGAGGGCGTTTCGTCCTGGGGCTCGGTACGGGCTACACCCAATCTGAGCACGATGCTTCGGGCATCCCGCTACTGCCTCCAAAGGAGCGCGTCGACCAGTTTGAGGAGTCGGTGACGGTGATTCGGTCGCTCCTCGACAACGGCGCAGCCGAACTACGCGGCGTCCATCGTCAGGCCGCCGTCGAGGATCTTGGTATCCAACCAGTCCAGCACCCGCTGCCGATCCTCATCGGTGGCAACGGCCGGCGAGTTGTCGGAATCGCCGGGCGGCACGCCGACATCTTCCAATACACCGGCCTGACACATGGCCCTGGGGGAGCGGTTGGGCCGGGCGGCTTCAGCTTCGACAGTTTGATTCAGCGTCGCCGGTGGCTCGAAGACGCAGCTGAGGAACGCTTCGACTCGATCGAGTGCTCGGCATTGGTGCAGCGGGTAGGCCTCGGAGCAGGTTCGGACGAGCTCGAACAGGAGATTGTTGAGAAGTGGTCCTTGAGCAGCGAGCAGTTGGCCGACTGCCCGTTCGCGCTCTTCGGGTCCGTCGAGCAAGTCGTCGACAAGCTTGAGCGACTCCGAGAGTCCCTCGGCATCTCGCATTACGTCGTTCGAGACCCCGTGTTGTTCGCCCCGGTGGTCGACGCGCTGCGAGGTCGGTAGGCCAGCAGGGCTGATATCCGCCCTGCCAATCATCCGGACAAATCGGATCGACCAACTTCGGTTTCAGACAACTGATCGACTTTGTCTGGTGTCTAGCTTGCTGGGCTATGAGCGCATCCGTCTTCCCCGACGCCCGACCTTTTCCGGTGAATCTTCGCCTCGCCGGAAAACCTGTGCTGGTGGTCGGGGGCGGTTGCGTCGCTCGCAGAAAGGTTCGCCAGCTGCTGGAGGCGGGGGCTGCGGTTACGGTTGTCGCGCCGTGGATCGATCCACAACTCGACCAGCTTCCTGTCCGGACTGAACGCCGGCGATACGTTGCCGGAGACGTTGCTGGATTCTCGCTCGCAATTACCTGCACGGACGATCCCGACGTGAACCACCATGTGCATCGCGACGGCATGGCCTGTGGCGTATGGGTGAACTCTGC
>CALLAA010000205.1 GCA_938002955.1 uncultured Acidimicrobiales bacterium | reverse complement strand
GGTGCCTTTGGTGGTGGTCTTGGGTCGGAGTTCTCAAACATTGGTTCGAGCATCACTTCGGCCATCGAATAGGCGGGGATTGGCGTTATCGATCTCTACGAAGCGTGTGGCTCAGGCCGCACGCTTCTGTGCTTCTGGAGCCAAGGCGCAGCGAATCGTCGTTCCGCCCCCAGGAGTGCTCATGACCTCCATGGACGCACCCACGCTCGCAGCACGTTCACGCATGCCGACAAGACCGTAGGAATCGACTCGGCCGCTTTCACCAATGGTGAATCCACGACCATTGTCGATGACCTCGAGCACGCTGCTCTCGCCATCCAAGGTCCAACGAACCGTCGCTTCGGTTGCATCCGCGTGGCGCTCGACGTTGACCATTGCTTCTTGGGCGATGCGCCACAGTTCTCGTTCTTGCATGATCGGCAGTCGGTCGGCCGCTTCGATTTGAACGGTGAAGGTGATGCCGCTTCGATCGGTGAGGCGTTCGGCAAAGTCGGCGATCGTGTCCTGGAGTCCCTTGCCGTCGCTCACGTCGGTGCGGAGGTCTGACAGTGTGTCTCGGATCTCGCGAATCACGTTGCGCACGTCGGTTTGGAGTTGGTCGAGCGGCGCGCCGATGTCTTTGCCTTCACCGTGGTGTTTGATAACGCGATCGAGCTCGAAGGCGAGGAACGCCATCGATTGGCCAATGCGATCATGGAGGTCTCGTGCGATGCGGGTGCGTTCCTCATCGGCACCCATGGTTCGCAGTCGGCCGAACCAGCGGGCGTTGTCGACCGCGAGCGCTACTGGATCGACGAATCCGTTGAGCATCTGCACCGTACGCTCGTCGTAGTTGCCGGGTGTTGCGCTCTCGATGGCGAGTAGGCCAATGATTTGGCCTCGAGCTGTCAGGGTTGTGTACAGGCCGCTGCCACTCTTCTCGCTGAGCCCGATCGTGCGGGCCGCAGGAAGGTTCGCCATGTCGACCAGCCGGTTTTGTGCAATGGCGGTCTTGAGTGGGTTGGGCAGCATTGTTGGGCCGAGGCGCAATGGCAGGGAGGTGCCTTCGGAACGCATCACTTGCCAACTGGCGTCGGTCTCGTCAAAGACCAGCAGCGCCATCGTGTCGTAATCGAACAAGCTGCGTAGCCGGCCCATCGTGGTGTCGAGGACATCGCTTAGGTCGAGCGAGGCGGGAAGTGTCTGGGCGACTCGGTGGAGCGAGTAGAGCAGAGAGTTGGCGTCGGTCAGCCGCTCCATTCGGTTCATGGCCAAGCTGCGTTGCCTGCCAGCCTCGCCAGTGATGCGTCGGGTCTGGCCAGCGATCAGGCCGACGACCACCAGGATCACCGCCCACTGAGCAATACGTTGGAGGGGTTCGATCTCGAGTCCAGTTTCGGAGAGCTGGAACGCTGTGGGGACGAGTGTTGCGATGAGCGCAACGCGGATTGCGTAGATGTATCCACGGGCGAATCCCGCAACGATGATCGGAACGGTCAGTGAGACGGCGAGCGGGGAGTGCCAGAGGCCGGTGAGCGCGATCGATGCGACGCTCATCGCGATCTCGATGAGAATGGCGATGTCGCAGGCGATTCGCTGATCGAAGCGAATGGGTCGGGCGTGTCGGGTGACGGTCAGCGCCAGGAAGCCGAGCAGGAGTGTCGACAAGACATCGTCGCCGTTGTCGACGATCGGTGGAGTGGCCAGGATGATCAGCAGCCCGAGCACACCCCAACGGATGATCGCGATGACCTGTTGGAAGACTTCGGTTTGGTCCGGGGTTTCGACGTCTTCCTCGTTGAACTCGCCGGTGCCGAGGCGATCGCCTTGCAGCGTGAGCCGGGGCATGATCGACGCCGCTGCGCCCGTACGGGATCGACGGAGTTTCTGGGCGTCGCCCTTCGTCATCGTCGAGGTGAAGTCTTGCTCGTCCATTGCGCTCCGTATCGGCGGACCCGAGTGGGTCGTTTGACCTATCGGCAGTGATCCGTTTGGCCTTAGGGGGGGGAAATGGTTTCCGTCGGGGCCGAGGTGCACCGTGCGGGTGGGTCGGAGCGGAGATACCGTCGGTTCCATGATGGAGTTTGGGCTGACCGGTGGAATTGGTTCGGGAAAGTCGTCGGTTTCGGATCTATTGCGCGGTCATGGGGCGAAAATTATCGACGCAGATGCGATTGTCCGTAGCTTGCAGCGTCCTGGGGAACTAGTGTTCGATGCAATGGTTGAACGTTGGGGATCGACGATCGTGCAGTCCGAGGGTGCCGAAGCCGGCATGCTCGACCGTGCTGCGGTGGCTGGGATTGTCTTTTCCGATGACACCGAGTTGCAGGCGTTGAATGCGATCGTGCATCCGGCGGTGGCCGACGAGACGCAGCGACTGCTCGACGAGCTTGCCGGGTCGGACGAGATCGTTGTGCACGACATCCCCTTGTTGGTTGTGCCGGGTGGCGAGTTGCTGACGAGCCGGGATCACACCGAGTGGGCCGGGATCATCGTTGTCGATACGCCGGTGGATCTGGCGATCGACCGGGTTGTCGAGGCGCGGGGGATGGATCGGGACGCGGTCGTTGCTCGCATGGAGGCCCAGGCAACGCGAGAGGAACGCCGAGCGGTCGCCGATTTCGTGATCGACAATTCGGGAACGCTCGAGGATCTCGGTGAGCGAGTCGCCGAGTGCTGGCAGTGGATGCAGGAGCAAAGCGGCCTGGACGGATCGAGCGGTGCGGACGAGAACGCCGGCCTAGACGGATCGAGCGGTACGGAAGGCACCAAGTCCGCCCATATCGAGAACGCCGGCCTGGACGGATCGAGCGGTACGGAAGGCAGTAGATCCGCCCATGTCGAGAACGCCGGCCTGGACGGATCGAGCGGTGTGGAAAACAGCGGGGAGAACACATGAAAGCACCAGAGTCTGATGGGTTGCCGTCTCGTCCGTTCGAGATGGTTACCGAGTTCGAGCCTGCGGGCGATCAGCCTGCGGCGATTGCGGGCCTCGCCGAGGGGATAGAGCGCGGCGACAACTTCCAAACACTGCTCGGCATTACCGGTTCGGGTAAGAGCGCGACGATTGCGTGGACGATCGAGAAGGTCCAACGTCCCACCTTGGTGATTGCGCCAAACAAGTCGTTGGCGGCCCAGCTTGCCAACGAGCTTCGCGAGTTCTTCCCGCATAATCGGGTCGAGTATTTCGTGAGTTATTACGACTACTACCAACCCGAGGCGTACATGGCCTCGAGTGATACCTATATCGAGAAGGACTCGTCGGTGAACGACGAGATCGATCGGCTGCGTCACTCGGCGACGTCGGCGCTGTTGACGCGGCGAGACACGATCGTGGTGGCGTCGGTGTCGTGTATTTACGGCCTTGGTTCGCCCGAAGAGTACGAAGAGCTCCTGTTGACGTTGCGCGTCGGCCAGGAGATTGATCAGCGTGAGATTCTTCGCCAGTTGGTCGACATGCAGTATGAGCGCAACGACATGAACTTGGTTCGTGCCAAGTTCCGAGTGCGCGGCGACACGATCGAGATTCATCCCGCCTATGACGAGACGGTGGTGCGCGTCGAGATGTTCGGCGATGAGATCGAGTCGATCACGCGCATCGATCCGCTCACAGGCGAACGGGTGGCGACGCTCGAAGACGTGAGCATCTTTGCGGCCACGCATTATGTGGCGGGCGAGGAACGGCTACGCAAGGCCATCGTCGGGATCGAGGAGGAACTGCAGCAGCAGCTTGCCACGTTCGAGGAAGAGGGCAAGTTGCTCGAGGCGCAGCGGCTTCGTATGCGAACCCAATACGACCTCGAAATGATGGCCGAGGTCGGCTATTGCAACGGCATCGAGAATTATTCGATGCATCTCGATGGCCGTTCGCCGGGTGAGCGTCCCTTTACGCTGCTCGACTATTTCCCCGACGACTACTTGATGGTGCTCGACGAGTCGCACGTTGCGGTGCCACAGATCCATGGTCAGCACGCGGGCGACCGTAGCCGTAAGGACATCTTGGTCGAGCATGGCTTCCGGCTTCCGTCGGCGATCGACAATCGTCCGTTGCGTTTCGACGAGTGGCTTGAGGTCGTGAACCAGGTGGTCTTCTTGTCTGCGACACCGGGGCCCTATGAGCTGGACGTTTCGGACAACGTGGTCGAGCAGATCGTGCGGCCAACGGGTCTTATCGACCCCGAGGTTGTGGTGCGGCCCACGAAGGGGCAGATCGACGATCTCGTCGAGATGATTCGCGAGCGTGCCGAACTCGATCAGCGAGTGCTCGTGACGACGTTGACGAAGAAGATGTCTGAGGACCTGACCGACTACTTGCTCGAGCTGGGGCTTCGCGTGCGGTATTTGCACTCCGAGGTCGACACATTGGAGCGGATCGAGATCCTGCGAGATCTCCGTCTTGGCGAGTTCGATGTCCTCGTTGGTATCAACCTGTTGCGTGAGGGCCTCGATCTTCCCGAGGTGTCGCTGGTGGCGATTCTCGATGCTGACAAGGAAGGGTTCTTGCGTAGCGAGACGTCGCTCATTCAGATGATTGGTCGTGCGGCTCGAAACGTCGATGGCCAGGTGGTCATGTATGCCGACAAGATCACCGACTCGATGCAGCGTGCCATTAGTGAGACGATGCGTCGGCGTGGCCTGCAGATCGAATACAACGAGAAGCACGGCATCAATCCACAAACCGTGCGCAAAGCCGTCACCGACATCTTGGCGATGCTTCGTCCGGCAGCCGAAACGACGGCACCTCGGCCGGGCAAGGGCAGCCGCAGTCGTGGGCTCGATGACAATCGCCGGGTCGTTCAGACCGACGGTATGGGTCAGTCCGATCTAGAAAAGCTCATACGTACCCTCGAGGAGGAAATGCTCGAGGCGTCAGGTGAGCTGAAGTTCGAATACGCTGCACGACTCCGCGATGAGATCAAGGATCTCAAGCGTGAGCTGCGCGAGATGGTCTAGTACCGAGAGAGTAGTGGTTGAGTAATGGCAGATCGTTTGGTGGTTCAGGGTGCGCGCGAGCACAACCTGCGCAACGTTGACATCGACCTCCCGCGTGACAAGCTCATCGTGTTTACGGGTCTTTCGGGGTCCGGGAAGTCCTCGCTGGCCTTCGACACGATCTATGCCGAGGGGCAGCGTCGTTACGTCGAATCGCTGAGCGCCTATGCGCGCCAGTTCTTGGGTCAGATGGACAAGCCCGATGTCGACTTTATCGAAGGGCTATCTCCGGCGATTTCGATCGATCAGAAGAGTGCGTCGCGCAACCCGCGCTCAACGGTCGGCACCGTTACCGAGGTGTACGACTACCTGCGTTTGCTGTTCGCTCGGATCGGTGTCGCCCACGACCCCGAAACGGGGGAGCGGCTTGAGCGACAGACGCCGCAGCAGATCGTCGACCGTGTTCTGCAAATGGAGGAGGGCACCCGATTCCAGGTGCTCGCTCCCGTTGTGCGGGGACGTAAGGGCACCTACGACACCTTGCTGGCCGACTTGGCCGGCCAGGGCTTTGCTCGCGCGATCGTCGATGGCGAAGCGATCGAACTCGATCAGCTCGACGACGTCGAGCTGGAATTGGAGCGGTACGAGACCCACACGATTCAGGTTGTCGTCGATCGTCTGGTGTTGCGTGATGGTATCGATCGCCGGTTGACCGAGTCGATGGAAACGGCGTTGCAGCTCGCCGAAGGGATCGCGGAGATCCAGATCATGCCCGCCCGCGACGATGATGCCGAGCCCGAGACGGTGGTCTTTAGCCAGCACTTGTCGCGGCCGTCTGATGGCAAGTCGTTCGAAGAGCTTGCGCCTCGCAACTTCTCGTTCAACTCGCCCTATGGCGCGTGTACGCATTGTGATGGCCTGGGCACGGTCTTCGAAGTGGACGAACACCTCGTCGTGCCCGACCCCGAAGCCACCATCAACGATGGCGCGATCACCCCATGGGCGGGCGGGCGGAGTCGATACTTCAGCCGGCTGGTCGAAGCCGTTTGCGACGACAAGGGCATCGATCCCGACGTGCCGTGGGAGAAGCTTCCCGCGGCGCATCGCAAGCTGCTGCTTCGCGGCGGCATGAAGCAGCGGATCACGGTGCAGTACAAGAACCGCTTTGGCCGCTTGCGCACCTACGACGCGAAGTTCGAAGGTGCGATCCCGTATCTGCAGCGCCGCCATGAGGAATCGGAATCCGACAGTCAGCGAGAGCAGATCGAGGGGTACATGCGCACGGTGCATTGCCCGCACTGTGATGGCGCCCGACTGAACCCGCTGTCGCTGGCCGTGACGATCGACGGGCACACGATCCATGATGTGTGCTCGATGTCGATCGGGGAGGCCGCTAAGACGCTCAACGATCTTCACCTGAGCGAACGCGACATGATCATCGCCGAGCAGGTCGTCAAAGAAGTAAACGCACGTATGGGCTTCTTGCTCGACGTCGGTCTCGACTACCTGTCGCTTTCCCGGAACGCGGCGACGCTCGCCGGTGGCGAAGCCCAGCGAATTCGTTTGGCGAGCCAGATCGGCAGCGGTCTCGTCGGCGTGCTCTACGTGCTCGATGAGCCGTCGATCGGCCTGCACCAACGCGATAACCAACGTCTGATCGAAACACTGATTCGCCTTCGCGACATCGGGAACACGGTCATCGTCGTCGAGCACGACGAGGAGACCATTGCGATTGCCGATCACGTGGTCGACATTGGGCCGGGGGCTGGCGAGCACGGTGGCGCCATTGTTCATTCGGGCACGGTCAAGGGACTGCTGCGTAATACCAAGTCGATGACCGGCCAGTATCTGTCGGGGAAGCGGACGATTCCGGTTCCCGAAAAGCGTCGCTCGCCAAAGGAAGAGTCGATCTGGATTCGGGGCGCTCGCGAAAACAACTTGCAGAACGTCGACGTCGAGATCCCTCTCGGGGTCTTTGTTGGGGTCACCGGTGTGTCCGGGTCGGGCAAGTCGTCGCTGATTAACCAGATTCTCCTGCCGAGCTTGATGCAGAAGATCTACAGCTCGAAGATGCCGCCTGGTCTGCACAAGAAGGTCGAAGGAACCGAGGCGATCGACAAGGTCATCGCCATCGACCAGTCGCCGATTGGGCGCACGCCGCGTTCGAACGCTGCGACCTACACGGGCGTGTTCGACCACATTCGAAAGCTGTTCGCACAGACGACCGAAGCGAAGGTGCGAGGCTATTTGCCCGGCCGGTTCAGCTTCAACGTCAAGGGCGGGCGTTGCGAGGCGTGTTCGGGCGACGGCACGATCAAGATCGAGATGCACTTCCTTCCCGATGTGTACGTGCCGTGCGAGATTTGTAAGGGCAAGCGGTACAACCGCGACACCCTCGACATCTTGTTCAAGGGCAAGAACATCGCCGAGGTACTCAACTTGCCGATCGAGGAAGCGCTGACGTTCTTTGAGAACCAGCCGCCGATCGCTCGTCATTTGCAGACGTTGGTCGACGTCGGGCTCGGCTATGTGCGCCTTGGTCAGCCCGCTCCGACGTTGTCGGGTGGTGAGGCCCAGCGCGTCAAGCTGGCATCGGAGCTCGCAAAGCGTTCGACGGGACACACCATGTACATCCTCGATGAGCCGACCACCGGCTTGCACTTCGAGGACATTCGCCGTTTGTTGACCGTCTTGAGTCGTCTTGTCGACCAGGGAAACTCGGTGTTGGTGATCGAACACAACCTCGACGTCATCAAGACCGCCGACCACCTCATCGATATGGGGCCAGAGGGCGGCACGGGAGGCGGCAAGGTGCTCGCCGAAGGCACACCGGAGTTCATTGCCACGATCCCCGAATCGCACACCGGACGTTTCCTCGCAAAGCTCCTCTAGCGCTCATCATTTCGGTCGGTACGTCGATCGGAAGAGGTGGATTCTGAACGCGCCACGGATGGTCAAACGCTGCTCCGCCGATACCCGTGGACGACCGTCGCGCTGCTGGCGTCGGTCGGGTTGCTGATTGGCTTCATTCGCAACGCCATCGCCGATGGCAAATTCGGCATCGACTTCGGGGTGTTCTACACCGGCGGGTCACTGATCTCCTCGGACGGCTTCGCTACCGCGTACGACACCGAGCAGTTCACCGAAGCACTGGCCACAGAGTTGTTCCCGTCGCTTGCGGGGACCACGATCGTTTCGCATTTCATCAGCACGCCGACCTTTGGGTGGTTTGCGCAGGGGCTGAGTTTCCTGCCGTTTCGCCCGGCGCTCGCACTGTGGCTCGCAGCCGGACTCCTCGCGTTGGTGTGGTCGGTACGTCTGCTGCGCCTTCCGATGTGGGTTGCGCTCGCGCTCGTCGTCAGCCCTGCCATGACGTTCAACACCATTTTGGGACAGACCGGCCCGTTCGTCCTGTTGCTATTCGCGGCCCTGCATCTGGCCATGGTCGACGACCAACGCGTTCGCGCTGGCCTCCTCGCCGGTCTCATGATTCTCAAACCGCCGTTGGCCCTGGGGTACGGCCTGGTCTGGTTGGTTCAGGCGAAGCGTTACCGCACATCGATGATCACCGCTGCCGTTGGTGGCGTGGTGCTGTCGGTGCCGACGCTGCTCGGTGGGATTGGTCCCTGGACACGGTTCGTCGAAGCAATGGGGGAGCGAGCCGAGGCCGAAGGTGGTTGGTCGCAGCAATCCCAGTCGGTGACCGAATTTCTCAAGCTGCTCGCGCCCCAGTCGCCGTCATCGGTGACCCTGGTGTTTTGGGGTCTCGGCCTCGTCGCAGCCCTCGCCGTCGTGGTCGGCGGGCACCGCAGATTCGCAGGCGACGTTGAAGCCATGTCGGCCGTCGCGGTCGTTGCCACCGTCGTCGGGTCGCCGCACCTGCTCGTGTACGACACGTTTATCCTGATCGTGCCGGTCGCCGTCGCCTATCGACGTGGGCTACTGACCGGTGAACGGGCGGGTCTTCTCGCCGCCCTGTACAGCGTGTCCATCGCGTTCGGTCCGGTGGTGTTCTATATGCAGTACGACGTCATCGGACGCGGGCTGTCGCCGGAGCTGCCGGCACTGCTGTTCAGCTGTTGGTTGCTGCTGCGCTGGGAGGACGAAGCGTCGGCTCCTCGCGCTGCGGACTCAGTCCCGGTACTGGCGGATGCGTGACCCATCGATCGTGAGTGCGAGCACCTGATCGTCGGCCATGAGTCGGTCATCGACCGCGTGCAGTGCGGCGTCGGCGAAGTCTCCGGGTAGGTCGGCGGCAAAGCGGCCAGCGAGCGTTCCCCAGCCGTTCTGCACCGAAACGGTGAGTGCACCAACGAGTGCGTCTTGTGCCCACACGCCCCAGGTGCGGCGTGCAGCATCGGTGAGCGGAAGTGGCTCGGGCAGGTGGCCAATGTTCTCGGTGAGCGATCCGATCGACGATTCGATGTTGTCGCGTGCGACACGCAGGCGCAGGGCCTCGTTGTTCATGACTGGCTTGTCGTGTGCAATGAGGTCGCTCCACCGGGTCATTGGGTCGCCGCCGGCGCTGTTGAGGATGGCGGTGAGGCGATCGATCGACGCGGCGTCGGTGACGCTCCAGTCGTGGTCCTCGTAGTCGCCTGGGGCCAGAACAGCCTGAAGGTTGTAGTTGGCGGGTCGACGTTGCACGAACGTCGTCACGCCAGCGCGTTCGCTTGGGCTCGTCGCTTGTTCGGCAGCATCGAGGAGCGCATCGGAGCGAATGACCTCGACATCGAGCCCGCTTGGGTGTGTGCGCAGCAGCGTGTTGGACGTGTAGTCAGCGCCCGTGGCCAGATGGTGGGCCACGACATCGGAGACGAGGTGCCGGTCGATAAACGGCGAGTCGGCGGTAACCCGGACGAGATGTTCGGCGGGGTAGTCGGCAATGACCTCGACGAATCGGGCGAGCATGTCGTCGGATGGGCCGCGCACGGTAGCGGCGTCGTTGTTGCGGGCGATCTCTTCGAGCTGTTGGTCGCCGGGGAGGTCCGAGACGGCAACGATGAGCGGTCCGTCGGTGAATCCGCCGAGACGCTGCAGGGCAACGTCGAGAACGGTGCGTCCTGCGAACGCGGTGAGTTGGCGGTCACGGCGGTTCGTTCCGTCATGGCCTGCTTGTACGACGAGCAGAATGCTCATAGTGATTTCCTCCTGGAACCGCCCAAAGCCCCAAGTACGAGCGCCACGCTAGCCGGTTAGCGTGGTCATGTGGTTGAACGTCCCCCTACAGGCTCAATTCCCGATGCTCCGGGCTCGTATCAGTTTCGCGATAGTGACGGCCGAATCATCTATGTCGGCAAGGCCAAGAGCCTGCGAAGTCGTCTGAGCAACTACTTCCAGAAGAACCTGCCGATGCGGACCGCAACGATGGTACGCACCGCCGAGTCGGTGGAATGGATCCAGGTTGGGAACGAGCTCGAAGCGCTGATGCTCGAGTATTCGCTCATCAAGCAGCACCGTCCGCGGTTCAACATTCGCCTCGTCGATGACAAGAGCTACCCGTTTCTGGCGGTAACCGAATCCGACGAGTGGCCCCGGGCGATGGTCATGCGGGGCAAGAAGCGAAAGGGCGTTCGGTACTACGGCCCGTTCGGGCATGCCTATGCAATTCGCGAGACCCTCGATCTGCTGCTGCGGACGTTTCCGGTCCGTACCTGTTCGGACAACAAGCTCGAGCGGCATGCCAAGCTTGGCCGCCCGTGTTTGTTGTTCCATATCGAGAAGTGTTCGGGTCCCTGCGTCGGCGAGATCACGCCGAGCGAGTACGACGAACTGGTCACGAGCTTGGTGTCGTTTCTCGATGGCGATACCGACGATGTCATTGCCGACCTCGAAGGTCGGATGGCCAATGCGGCCGACGCCTATGAGTTCGAGTTGGCTGCTCGTTTGCGGGATCAGCTCGGGTCGGTGCGCAAGGCGATCGAGAAGCAGCAGATGGTCGGGTCGCGAGACGACAACTTCGATGTCATCGGCATGCATGGCGATGAGCTCGAAACCGCAGTGCAGATCTTCTTGGTGCGTCGCGGCCGCGTGGTTGGGCGACGTGGCTTCATCGTCGATCGGGTCGAGGATCTCAACGACGAGGAGCTGACGGACAAGGTGCTCGAAGGCGTGTACGCCGAGGAGCCGGCAATGGGGTATCCCAAGCAGGTCTTTGTGCCGATCCCGAGCAGCGACCCCGAGTTGTATGCCGCGTGGATGGGGGAGCTTCGTGGTTCCCAAGTCGAGATTCGGGTTCCGCAGCGCGGCGACAAGCGAACGTTGCTCGAAACAGTGACCCGCAATGCCCAGGAGTCGTTCACTCGTCACCGCCTGAAGCGGGCGTCGGATCACAACAGCCGGGCACGCGCGCTGAACGAGCTCCAGGAGTACCTGGGGCTCGAGTCCTCGCCACTTCGGATCGAGTGTTACGACATGAGCCATATCCAGGGAACCGACTATGTCGGCTCGATGGTGGTCGTGGAGGACGGTCTTCCGAAGAAGAGTGACTATCGCCGGTTCAAGATCAAGACGGTCGACGGCAACAACGACTTTGCGGCCATGGCCGAGGTGCTCGAGCGTCGGTTGACCGCGTATGTGATCGACAAGGAGAAACCGGTCGAGGAGCGGGGTCGCTTTGCGTATCCGCCGAACCTGATCGTCGTCGATGGCGGCAAGGGGCAGTTGTCGGCATCGCTTGAGGTGATCGACGCGATGGGACTCCGCGACGAGATCCCGATCGTGTCGCTCGCGAAGCAGTTCGAGGAGGTGTACGTGCCAGGTCAGTCGGCCCCGGTGCGGATCCCTCGTCAGTCCGAGGCCCTGTACTTGTTGCAGCGGTTGCGCGATGAATCCCATCGGTTCGCGATTACGTATCACCGTCAGCTGCGCGGCAAGCGAATGACCAAGAGCGCTCTCGACGACATTCCTGGCCTCGGTCCAAGCCGCAAGGCTCGTTTGCTGAAGGAGCTGGGGAGCGTGAAGGCGGTCAAAGCTGCAACCGAGGACGAACTTCGGGCGTTTTCGTGGCTTCCCGACGAGGTCGCCGTCAATGTTTGGAAGCATCTCCACTCGGCGTAGTGGCACCCGCCCCGCTACGCTGCGCCTTAATGAGCGAGCCCGACAGCAACGCCGAGGCTGATGTGCCGGTGACGCGGTGGTCGCGTCGCGCCGTAGATCGTCCTGGTGG
>CALLAA010000204.1 GCA_938002955.1 uncultured Acidimicrobiales bacterium | reverse complement strand
AAGAACAGGTCGTCGAACGCGTACTGCATCGTGTCCGACAGGCTCATGTCGCGTGCGAACGGGTAGAAGATCGCTGCGCCTGCGGTTAGCGCGTAAAGGCCAACGTCGGGAGCGAAGCCACCAACGATGAACCACGAAGCGTTCGCTGGGTCAGCTAGCAGTCCCTCACCACGGGCGCGCCGGTTCCGGGCGATCAGCGCGTTCGTAACGACGTGTGTTGGAGTGATCATGGCCTGCCAACGAGCGTACGCAAGCCAAACAGTGAAACGACTACGCCGCCTCGGGGTGCGCTGCGTTGAGTCGAGCCACGATCAGGTCGAACAACACGAGCAAGGTTTCTTTGACCGACTCCCACTGACGAGCATCACAATCGACGACGGGGATGCCGGCGGGCAGCTGTAGTGCTTGGCGGACGTCGTCGAGATCGTGCGACAGAACGCCCTCGAACTTGTTGACCGCAACCACGAATGGGATGTTGCGCTTCTCGAAATAGTCGATCGCAAAGAACGAATCGGCGAGCCGACGAGAATCGATGAGGACCACGGCGCCGAGTGAGCCCTGGGATATGTCATCCCACATGAACCCGAATCGGGTCTGGCCCGGCGTGCCGAAGAGAAACAGGACAAGTTGCTCGTCGATCGTGAGCCGACCGAAGTCCATCGCGACCGTGGTGGTTGTCTTTGACTGCACCTTCGACGTGTCGTCGATACCGATGCTCGCGCCGGTGATGTTCGCCTCGGTACGCAACGGTTGGATCTCGGACACCGCTCCGACGAAGGTGGTCTTGCCCACACCAAATCCACCCGCCACAACAAACTTGGCGGAGACCTGGGCGCTTTGGTTCACTTCAGAGTTCGCGGACACGTTGGATGATCCTTGTCATGATATTGAGGTCGGTAAGGCCGGATTGTTCGGCTGTCTTGTGCGCTTTGAGGAGACCTTCGTCGAGGAGTTCGCCGACAACCACCATGGTCGTGCCGATCGGCATCCGCAGGTGGGCCGATAGTTCCGCGACCGAAATTGGAGACGAGGCGCGTTCGAGAATCTTTCGTTTCTCGAACCGCACCAGCTTGTCGACGTTGGTGGCTTCGACGAGCATTTCGATCGCAACATGGGCTGTCGGCTTGGTCTTTCCAGCCGCGACGATGAACGGCCGCGTGTGCGGCTCGTCATCTTCGTAGATGACTCCGTCATCCCAGTCGCCTCGTGCCATTGCTTACCCGTCGCTACGCGGCGACGATCGAATTCTGAAGTTGAGCGATCAGTGCCGGTGAGAGCACGCTGCCAGCGCGTTCGGCAAACACCGTCATCTCATATGCGACGTAGCCGAGGTCTGCGTCCTTGTTCGAGATCACGCCGAGGACGGCGCCATGGCTCACGTTGGAGATCAGCAGGAAGCTATTTCCCATCTCGATCATGACGCGCTCGACGGACGTTTC
The DNA here is from genome assembly GCA_938002955.1 of uncultured Acidimicrobiales bacterium. GTDB lineage: Bacteria > Actinomycetota > Acidimicrobiia > Acidimicrobiales > SHLQ01 > SHLQ01. The sequence goes on along the minus strand of CALLAA010000204.1, from coordinate 2,849 downwards.
GCCAAAGCAGTTGGCTGCACCGTGGATCAAGCTGGAGAGTCCCGCGGTGATGGCGGCGAACTGATCGGCGTTTGCGGTGGGCAGGTGCGACGATGTTGCAAGCTTGATTCCGTCGGCGGACACGGCCAAGGCGTGGGTGACGCCAGCGGTCGAATCAACGAAGTTGTTGAGAAGCCATGCAAAGGCTTCCCCTGGGTTCTGATCGCTCATGCGTTGTCTCCTTCGTTCGAGAACTGTGGCTTCGGTTCATCCTTGATGTCGCTGAGACCGCGGTTGACGCCGAAGGCGAATGCAGCGAACGCAGACGGCGGCGCTGGTTTGGTCGCAGACTCGACCGGAGCGGCCGACTCGAGTGGGATGAGCGCCGGTGTAGCGTCCACGGCCTCGAGCGCTGCTTGTGGCGAGCGTGTCGGCAAGCCGCCGAACGTGTCGGTCCGAGCGGGCTCGGGAGAGGGCGCTGCAGCAACCGGTGGAGTCGGCGTCGACTCCACGATTGGTGGGGCTGGGAGGACAGGTGCCGCTGGCGCTTGCGCAACCGGGGCCTCAACAACAGGAGGAGCCATCGGCACCTCAGCGATGGGGGCCTCAGCGATTGGTGCTTCAGCGATTGGTGCCTCGGCTGGGAGTTCGTCGAGCGGTGGTGCGAGCGAGAACGGATCGAGCGCTGCGACTTCAGGCGCTTCCGGGGTTTCGATCGGGGCGACCTCAACCGCAGGTGCGGTCACACCAACGTCGATTCCGGGCGTCTCGACCTCGGCGACGGGTTGCACGTCTTCGATTGCTTCGAGGGCGCTAAACGTCGATGCAACATCGACTGGCTCGTCGGCAGCTGGCTCGAGCTGGGCCAATGGCCAGACGTCGCCGGTACCTTCGGTTTGCGAGACGGGTGCCGCAGCAGCTGGCTGATCGATCGTGACACCCGGGAAGGACGGCATCGCCTCGAGCATCTCGTCCATGGTCGGGACGGACGCATCGGCGAGGTGTTCGTCATGAACCGCTGCTGGATCCCACGCAGCCGTGCCTTCGAGATCGGCTTCGACGAGGTCAGCATCGTTGTCGGTGTCGACCGATGCAAGCACTGCGAAGTCCTCGCGCAGTTCCTCGATTTCGGCGGTGTCGATAGCAGGTGGTGCAACAAGACCCGACGGCGGCTGGATAGCGGTCGAACGATCGACGAGCTCGTCGGGGAACATCGCCGACGGCAAGGACACGGTCGCTACCGTGCCAACCCCAGGCTGGCTTTGAAGATGAACATCGATGCCGTGCTGCTGGGCCAAGCGGCCAACCACGAACAACCCGAGAAGGCGGCTTGGCGCCTCGTCGAGGGCTGGTGGATTACTGATGCGCTCGTTGAGTTCGGCGAGGTCGTGTTCGTTCACGCCAAAGCCTTCGTCAAACACTTCGATCTCGACACCTTCGAGCGTCTCGTGCGCCGAAATCGAAACCGTTGTGCTCGGCTCAGAGAACTGCGTGGCGTTATCGAGCAGTTCGGCGAGAAGGTGAGTGACGTCAGTGACGACATTGCCATGCATGAAGTTGTCGGGAAGTTCGCCGACCTCAACCCGCTCGAAGAGTTCGACCTCGGCCAGTGCCGATCGAACAACGTCTTCCATTGCGACCGGACGGCTCCACTGACGTGGTGAACGGTTGCCGGCGAGTACCAACAGGCTCTCCGCGTTACGACGCATTCGGGTAGCCAAATGGTCGAGCTGGTACAAGCCGCTCAGTACTTCTGGGTTCTGCTCGTCCTGTTCCAGTTCGGAGATCAGGTTCAGCATGCGGTGGTTGAGCTGCTGGTTTCGACGTCCAAGACTCACGAACATCTCGGCAACGTTTCGTCGAGAACGAGCCTGGTCGGTGGCGACCTTCACCGCCGTGTCCTGGACCTCGTTGAACGCGTCCACGAGCGAACCAATCTCGTCGTTGGACTCCTTCGGAATTGGGCGAAGCTCAGGTAGTTCATCGGATGCGCCGAGCGTACGAAGCTTGGCCACCGCAAACGGCAAGCGTTCCTTGGTCATGAGGTCCGCATGGTCCATCAGACGGTTCATCGGGCCGATGATCGAGCGGCCGATCACAAAGATGAGCGTGAAGAGCAACAAACCACCGAGCACGGCGAGCAAGGTGAACAGCGAGCGCCGGTCGTCGATGACCTGCACCTGGCTGCTGGTATCTTCGATAAGGAAGGCCCCACTCGAAGCAATGGCTTGGTTCCATTCAGCTCGGTTGTCGCCGAGCGCATCGAAGACATCAGCGGACTCGACGTTGATGTTTGCGGTATCGACGAGTCCATCGACGGCGCGGGCTTCGAGGCGAGCGAGTTCGACCGATGCGGCCGACGATGTTGGAGCCTCGAAGAACTGGGTGCTGTCGCTGACCGTCGCGGTGGCCGCGAGATTGCTCAGGCTGTCCGATTCGCCGAACGCTGAACCGATAGCTACGGCATCCGCGGTCGCGATCGACGGCGCCTCGACAACAACGGTGTCTTCGTCTACGACTTCGCCGTCGATAGGTTCAACCTCGGCCGGAGCGGTCTGTGCCACGTCGAAGTAGTCGAACCAGGCAGCTTCTTGGCTGTTGACCGACTGGCGTGCAATCAGAAGGCTCTGCACGGTGATCACGCCATCGGGAGTGAAGCCAACAAGCGACTGGCGAGCATTCGAAGCGTCGATGAGCTCGAGTGCCTTTTCGTATCCGGCGAACAGTTCTGGAGTCTCAAAGGCGCGAACTGCTGGGATGAGTTCGTCCACAGCCGCAGCGACCTGGGCCGCTTCGCTATTGCCGGAGCGAACGATCTCGTCGATCATCGCGTCGGTGGCCCGAGCAACTGGATACACCGTGCTCGGCGA
>CALLAA010000203.1 GCA_938002955.1 uncultured Acidimicrobiales bacterium | reverse complement strand
CCAATGTCGTAACTATCCACGGCCCCAAAGTCCGGCTTCAGCGCCAAGACCGCTTCAGCGCTCTCCAACATCACCGCAATCCAACCCGGCCCGTTGTCGGCCCACTGGGCGTCAACGATCTCGGACCGGTCGATATCGAGGACAGCGCACACCGGGGCCAGCAGTTCCTCATCGACCGGACCGCCCTTGATCAACGGCGGTGCTGCGAATGCAAGGCGCCCCTCGGCATGTCGCAGCGTGACGAGCCCGACACCGCACTCCTGCATGATGGTGCCCTCGGTCTTTGGAACGCCGCCCGCCTCGAGCCACGCATGGCATGTGCCGATCGTTGGGTGGCCAGCGAACGGAAGCTCAACGTCGGGGGTGAAGATGCGGACGCGATAGTCGGCAGCAGGGTCCGTTGGGGGAAGAACGAACGTGGTTTCGGAGAGGTTCGTCCAGTTCGCGAATTGGGCCATCTCCGCATCGCTCATGCCGTCGGCATCGAGCACGACCGCTACGGGGTTGCCGAGCAGCGGGGTAGCGGTGAACACGTCGACTTGGGTGAAGGTCCTCATGCGATGACGCTAGCAAGAGGTTTTTCAAAAATCTCTGGCCGCGGCAGCGCGAGTCGGGTTCGAAACCACTACGGTGAAATTTGTTCGTGAAACGAGTCCCGTGAGGCCCGTACGAGCTGGAGGAACAGTGGTAGACGCAGAGCTTCGGCGCCCCCGTGCAGTCGCATTCGGACGAGGCGGGCTCACACGATTTGTCCCACAAACCACCGTCCTCAGCGAAGATGACGTGGCTCGAGCGCTCAAGCGCATGGCCCACGAGATCATCGAACGCAACAGCGGGCTCGACGACATTGTGCTCATCGGCCTCGAACGAGGCGGCGTACCAATCGCCCACGCACTCGGCGACGCCCTCGCCGCAATCGAAGAACGCGACGTCGAAGTCGGAACCGTCGATGCCAGCTTCCACCGAGACGACATTTCAACCACCCACGTGCTACCCGAGGTCACCCGAATTCCGTTCTCGGTGACCGACAAACACGTGATCCTGTGCGACGACGTTCTCTTCACCGGCAGAACGGTCCGCGCTGCGCTCGATGCGGTCACCGACTTTGGCCGTCCCAAGACGATCCAGCTCGCCGTGCTCGTCGATCGCGGCCACCGGGAACTCCCGATCCGGCCCGACTACATCGGCAAGAACCTTCCGACCTCACGAGACGAAAGCGTTCGCGTTTCGCTCGGTGGCGTCGAGCTCGGCACCAGAGAAGCACTCGAAAACGGAACCCGGGAGGGAGATTCGTGAAAGACCTCCTCACCATTGGCGACCTTGGCGCGGACGGCATTCAGGAGATCATGCATGCCGCCGACAGCTTCGCCGAAGTCTGCCAGCGGCCGATCCCAAAGGTCCCGGCGCTTCGAGGCAAGACCATTGCGTCGATGTTCTTTGAAGACTCGACCCGAACCCGCACCTCGTTCGAGACCGCAGCAAAGCGCCTCTCGGCCGACGTCATGAACTTCAGTGCCTCGTCCTCGTCGGTCAACAAAGGCGAGTCGCTGCGAGACACCGTCGAGACCATCGAGGCCATGGGCGTCGACGCGATCATCGTGCGGCACAAGTCATCTGGCGCTCCCGAACAGATCTCGCGCTGGGCGAACGCATCGGTCATCAACGGCGGCGACGGTTGGCACGCACATCCAACTCAGTCGCTCCTCGACGTGTACACGATTCGCGAGGAAGGCAGGACCTTCGACGGACTCCGCATCGCCATCGTCGGCGATATCAGCCATAGCCGGGTAGCCCGTAGCAATATCGAAGCGTTTCGCACCCTCGGCGCAGAAGTCACCCTCGTCGCTCCGCCAACCCTGTTGCCCCCACACGTCGAGGCGCTCGGCGCACACGTCTCCCACGACCTCGATGCCGTCCTTGCCAATACCGACGTGCTCTATCTGCTGCGCATGCAACACGAACGTATGGACCAAGCCCTCGTGCCGTCACTCGGCGAATACCACCGGGCATTTGGACTCACGCTCGACCGGGCCAAGCGGCTGCCATCATCAGCGCTCATCATGCATCCGGGTCCAATGAACCGGGGTATTGAGATCTCGCCAGAGGTCATCGATGACGAGCGGGTGCGGGTTCTCAACCAGGTCACCAACGGCGTCATCGTCCGGATGGCCGTGCTGTACCTCGTGCTCGGTTCGGCAGCCGCAGATCGGAGCGCGTCATGAGCGTATTCATTCACGGCGGCCAGATTCTTGGGCCGAACGGCGTCGAACGTGCCGACGTTCTCGTCACCGGGTCCTCGATCGTCGGTACCGGACTCGACCTGCCCGTACCCGGCAACGCTCGCCACATCGATGCCGCTGGTTGCTACGTCATGCCCGGACTCGTCGACCTGCACGCACATCTGCGCGAGCCAGGTACCGAAGAGGCCGAGACGATCGAAACCGGAGCCCGTGGGGCTGCCCTCGGTGGTTACACGGCCGTCGTCGCGATGCCGAACACCACGCCGACGATCGATTCGCCATCGCTGGTACGCGACGTGTTGGCAATTGCGGAAGGGGCGCTGTGCGAAGTTGTTCCCGCAGCGGCAATGACCGTTGGACGCGAAGGGCAGCTGCTCACCCCTATGGGCGAGCTGGCGCGCATGGGCGTTCGGATCTTCACCGATGACGGACGCGGCGTGCAGGACCCTGCCCTTATGCGTTCGATCATGGAGTACGCAACGGGGCTCGAGGCAATCACCGGCGGAGCGCCGGTCGTGCTTGCACAGCATTGCGAGATCGAGGCGCTCAGCGCTGGTGGCCATATGCACGAAGGGGAGTGGTCGACACGCCTCGGAATCGGTGGTCAGCCATCGGAATCCGAGACGCTGATGATGCTTCGTGACATCGCGCTCGCCCGACGCACGGGAGCCCACATCCACTTCCAGCACGTTTCCACCGGCGAAGGCGTCGAGATCATTCGCCAGGCCAAGGCCGACGGCGTGAAGGTCACCGCCGAGGTCACCACCCATCACTTCACGCTTACCGACGAAGCCTGCTCGAGCTACGACCCAGTCTTTAAAGTGCACCCTCCGCTTCGCACCGCAGCCGATGTGGACGCAATCCGCGCGGGCCTGGCCGACGGCACCATCGATTGCATCGCCACCGACCACGCACCGCACGAGCCCCACACCAAGGAGTTCCCGTTCGATCAAGCCCCGCCCGGCATGCTCGGACTGGAAAGTGCGCTTGCGCTCGCACTCACCGAGCTCGATCTGCCGATCGAGCGGGTGAGCGAACTTATGAGCTCGAATCCCGCTGCCATTGCGGGCATTGGGGATCGGCACGGCAACCCGGTCGAGGCTGGGCAACGAGCCAATCTCGTGGTCGTCGACGCAGAGTCCGAGTGGACCATTCGCGGTACGGCGATGGCGAGCAGAAGTCACAACACGCCATATGAAGGACGGACGGTGAAGGGGAAGGTTCGCTTCACCGTTCTCGACGGAGAACTAACAGTGGATGACGGAGTAGCAACACGATGAATCAGATTCGAGAAGCCGCGCTCGTATTGCGTGACGGAACGATATTCGAAGGTGAAGCGATCGGAGCCGAGGCACCCAAGGGTGTCAGTACCGGCGAGGTCGTCTTCAACACGGTGATGTCGGGGTATCAGGAGGTCATCACCGACCCCAGCTATGCCGGTCAGATCATCACGTTCACGTATCCCCATATCGGGAACTACGGCGTGAACTCGGTGGACCACGAATCACGGGCTGCCTTTTGTCGCGGCGTGATTATCCGAGATCCCGCCCGCCGGGCGAGCAACTACCGAAGCGAAGGCGAGTTCAGCGACTTTCTGAAGGCGAACAACCTCGCCGGCATCGCGGGCATCGATACCCGGCGTCTGACGCGTCACATTCGCGACCTCGGGGCGATGCCCGGAGCATTTGGCACCGCCGATGAAGACACCTTGCTCGCCGCAGCGAAGGCCGAGCCAGGAACCGACGGGCTCGACCTGGTGTCGACCGTGACCTGCGACGAGCCGTACACGGTGGCATCCGACGGGCCTCGCAAGATCGTCGCGATGGACTTCGGAATCAAGACCTCGATACTCAATCAGCTCAAGCGCCTTGGAACCATCGAGGTGGTACCGGCATCGACGTCATCGGCCGAGATCATGGCCCACAACCCCGACGGTGTCTTCCTTTCCAACGGCCCGGGCGACCCCGAACCGCTCGGCTACATCCGAGACACGATCGGTGAGCTGCTCGGCAACGTTCCAGTCTTCGGTATCTGCCTCGGACACCAACTATTGGCCTCGACGCTCGGCGCCGAGACCTACAAGTTGGCCTTTGGCCACCACGGGGGAAACCAGCCGGTCAAGCGGTTGCGGGACGGCAAGGTGGAGATCACCTCGCAGAACCACAACTATGCGGTCACCGAGGAGTCACTGACCTCGAGCGAGGTCAAGGCCGACCTGACCCATATCAACCTCAACGACAACACCGTTCAGGGGTTGTCGTGCTCAGAGGTTCCAGCCTTCAGCGTCCAGTACCACCCCGAAGCCGGTCCAGGTCCACACGACAGCCGGTATCTCTTCGACGACTTCGAGCAGCTCATGGCTGCGAATAGCACCGGAAACGGGAGCAACTAATCATGCCAAAACGCACCGATATCAACTCGATTCTCGTCATTGGGTCAGGCCCGATCGTCATTGGTCAGGCCTGTGAGTTCGACTATTCCGGCACCCAGGCGTGCCGTGTTCTGCGCGAGGAGGGGTACCGAGTCATCCTCGCGAACTCGAACCCGGCGACGATCATGACCGATCCGGATTTCGCTGATGCGACCTACGTCGAGCCGCTCGACGTTTCGGTCCTTGAGGCAATCATTGCGAAGGAACGACCCGATGTTCTGCTGCCGACGCTCGGCGGACAGACGGCGCTAAATCTGGCGATGGAACTCGTAGAAGCCGGGATCGTCGACAAGTACGACGTCGAGGTAATCGGTGCCGATCCTGTCGCCATCGATACAGCGGAGAACCGGGACAAGTTCAAGCAAGCCATGATCGAAATCGGTCTGGACGTCCCGAAGTCCGGTATTGCCCACGACATGGAGCGTGCCCGCGAGATCGCCGGTGAACTCGGACTTCCAGTAATTATCCGCCCGGCGTACATCCTCGGTGGAAAGGGGACCGGCATTGCCGAGACTCCAGAAGAGTTCGAACATGTTGCGTCGGTCGGCATCGACGCCAGTCCGATCGGCGAGATCCTCATCGAGGAGTCGATCAAGGGCTGGAAGGAATACGAACTCGAGGTCATGCGTGACCACGCCGACAACCAGGTCGTCGTCTGCTCGATCGAGAACATCGACCCAATGGGTGTGCACACCGGCGACTCGATCACGGTTGCTCCAATCCAGACCCTGAGCGACGTCGAAATTCAGGAGATGCGAGACTCAGCGTTTGCGGTGATGCGCCGCGTTGGCGTGGAGACTGGCGGCTCGAACGTGCAGTTCGCCGTCGATCCGGCCACCGGTCGCCAGGTCGTCATCGAGATGAACCCACGGGTATCTCGTTCTTCTGCACTTGCGTCGAAGGCCACGGGCTTCCCGATTGCCAAGATCGCGGCACGCCTCGCTGTCGGCTACACCCTCGACGAGATCGAGAACGACATCACCAAAGAGACCCCGGCGAGCTTCGAGCCGTCGATCGACTATGTCGTGACCAAGGTGCCTCGTTGGGCGTTCGAGAAGTTTCCTGGTACGTCCGGTGTGCTCGGTACGCAGATGCAGTCCGTGGGCGAGGCCATGGCCATCGGTCGCACGTTCCCCGAGTCGTTGCAGAAGGGGCTTCGCAGCCTCGAGCTCGGTCGGCTCGGCCTCAACGGCGATCCTGGCGAGGTCGCGTACGACGAGATAGACCTCGATCAGCTCCTCGTCGAAGCTGATATCCCAACCCCGGATCGGATCTTCAAGCTCGAAGCACTGTTGCGCCGGGGCCTGACGGTCGAACAGGTTCACGAGGCCACCAAGGTCGACCCGTGGTTCCTCGACCAGATGATGCGGATCACCGAGGAGCGAGCGTTTCTACAGGAGACCGGCATGGGCGGCCTCACCCGTCGCGGATGGAAGCGTGCCAAGCAATTGGGCTTCTCCGACGCGCAGCTCGCCTACCTGTGGTCGGTGCCCGAACCCGAGGTACGTGCAGCCCGAAAGGCTGCCGGGATCGAACCCACGTACAAAACGGTCGATACCTGCGGTGCCGAGTTCGAAGCAAAGACGCCGTACCACTACTCGACCTGGGAAGACACCACCGAGGTCGCCCCGTCGGATCGTCCAAAGGTCATGATCTTGGGTTCGGGTCCGAACCGCATTGGTCAGGGCATCGAGTTCGACTACTGCTGTGTGCATGCGAGCTTCGCACTTGCCGATGCAGGTTTCGAGACCATCATGGTCAACTGCAATCCAGAGACCGTGTCGACGGACTATGACACCAGTGACCGGTTGTACTTCGAGCCACTGACGTACGAAGACGTCACGAACATCATCGAAGCCGAGAACCCAATGGGGATCATCGTGTCGTTGGGTGGGCAAACCCCGCTCAAGTTGGCGAATGAGCTGCCGGCGGAGTTGATCGCTGGAACCTCGCCAACGTCGATCGACCTCGCCGAGGATCGTGAAGAGTGGAACGCGCTGTGTGATCGGCTCTCGATTCCGCAGCCTCCGGGTGGAACCGCCACAACCGCAGAGGACGCACTTGAAATCATTGGTGGCATTGGCTACCCAGCGCTCGTCCGGCCTTCCTACGTGTTGGGCGGACGGGGCATGGAGATCGTCTACGACGACAATGGCCTCCGAGCTGCAATGAAGGAGCTCGAGTCCTTTGGATCGCTCGGGCGAGAAGGTGGCTTGTCCGCCGAACGTCCGGTGCTTATCGACCGGTTCCTCGAAGACGCGACCGAGGTTGACGTCGACGCCATTCGTGACAGCTCCGGTGAGGTCATCATCGGTGCCGTCATGGAGCATGTCGAAGAAGCCGGTGTGCACTCCGGCGACAGCGCCTGCGTGATCCCGCCTCCGTACCTGACCCCCGAAACGATTGCCACGCTTGAAAAGTATGCCGCCACGATCGCGACCGAACTCGAGGTTGTCGGGCTCATCAACGTGCAGTTCGCTGTGAAGGGCGATGACGTCTACGTCATCGAGGCCAACCCTCGTGCGTCTCGCACCGTTCCCTTTGTTGCCAAGGCAACCGGAGTGCCACTCGCCAAGATCGCTGCTCGTGTCATGCTCGGCGCAGCCATCGGTGAGCTGCGCACCGAGGGTCTCGTTCGCGAGCCCATCACTGGCCATGTTTCTGTCAAGGAAGCTGTGCTGCCCTTCAATCGCTTCCCCGACGCCGATCCGCTGCTCGGCCCAGAGATGCGGTCGACGGGTGAGGTCATGGGAATCGACGCCACGACCGGCCTTGCGTTCACGAAGAGCCAGATGGCCGCCGGCGGCACGCTTCCTGAAAGTGGCACGATCTTTTTCTCGCTCGCTGATCGCGATAAGCCGCTCGGCATCGATGCGGCTCGACGCTTTACCGAACTTGGCTTCGATCTCGTCGCCACAGACGGAACCGCGCAGGCACTCGAAGACGCCGGAGTGCCCGTCGCTCGTCGAATTTCGAAGGTCACCGAAGATGCTGGGGTAGACGTCGACTCTCGGACCGCTGTCGACCTCATCGAAGCCGACGAGATTCAGCTCGTGATCAACAGTCCGCGTGGACGTGGTCCACGCGCTGATGGTGCGTACATTCGTGCGGCCGCTGGAGCGAACAGCGTTCCGCTGCTCACCACCGGCTCAGCGGCTATCGCCGCAGCTCGGGGCATGCAAGAGTGGCTCGCATCGCCGATGCGTGTTCGCTCGTTGCAGGAGTACCACTCAGGGGCAGCCGAATAGTGGCCATGCGCCTCGCCTCGGTCGACATGGCGACCACCGTCGGCCCGACCGAGTTGCCGTCGCCGGTGATGACCGCGTCCGGAACCGCCGGACACGGGGCCGAATTGGCCCGATATGTGCCTCTCGATTCGCTCGGCGCACTCGTGGTGAAGTCGCTATCGATCATGGAATGGCAGGGAAATCCAGGGCCGCGGGTCGTCGAACTTCCGGGCGGCATGATGAACAGCGTTGGCCTGCAAGGTCCGGGTGTTCAGGGGTGGATCGATGGCGAACTCCCGGAGCTGCGGGCGAGCGGCGCTCGGATCGTGGCGAGTATTTGGGGTCGCACCATCGAGGAGTACCGCCAAGCAGCCGAGGCGCTCGTTTGCGTCCAAGACGATCTCACTGCGGTCGAGATCAACGTGTCGTGCCCCAACATCGAAGACCGTCGCAAGATGTTCGCCCATTCCTGCGAAAGCGCGGCAGCTGTCATTGCGGCGACGGCATCTCTCGAGGTGCCCCGCTGGGCCAAGCTCAGCCCGAATGTCGCCGATATTGCCGAGATCGCTGGTGCTGCGGGAGACGCTGGCGCAGACGCTGTCACGCTGACGAACACTCTGCTCGGCCTGGTACTCGACCCGTCGACGGGCAAGCCCGTGCTCGGCGGTGGCGGTGGCGGTGTTTCTGGTCCAGCAATGCGACCGGTCGCCCTGCGAGCGGTGTTTGACGTGGCCGCTGCCTATCCGGACCTTCCCATTGTTGGAGTGGGGGGTATCGCCAATGCAGAGGATGCCGTGCAGTACCTTCGAGCCGGTGCCAGAGCGGTACAAGTTGGAACAGCAACCTTCGCTGATCCGCGCGCTACCGCTCGGGTGTCGAACGATTTGCAGACGTGGTGCAAGAAGGCAGGAGTCAGTCGGGTGAGAGACCTGATCGGCACCGCACACGATCGCTAAATTTTCTAGCGATGAAAAAAGAGGAGACCCTAATGAACGATGTAGATGACGAGCTTCGCAACAAGCTGTGTGTCGCACTCGACGTGGACGATTTGGTCAGCGCTGTGCGTATCGCCAAGGAGCTATCGCCATGGTTTGGCGTAGCCAAGGTTGGTCTTGAGCTCTACACCGCAGCGGGTACCGACGCGATCGGCACGCTCATTGGCATGGGATACGACGTGTTCCTCGATCTCAAGATGTACGACATCCCAACGACCGTCGAGAAAGCCTCGCGTGTGCTCGGTGCACTCGGCGTCACCTATGCGACCTACCACGCCCAGGGTGGTCTCGACGTGCTTCGAGCCGGCGCTGAAGGTCTCCGTGCTGGAGCATCCGATGCCGGACTCCCCGAGCCCAAGCCCCTCGCGATCACCGTGCTTACTTCGGACAAGGACGCTCCCGAACACATCATGCCAAAGCGCGTGATGTCCGCTGTCGAAGCTGGAATGGCCGGCCTGGTGTGCAGCCCAAACGATGTCAAGGACGCAAAGCAATACGCACCACGGCTTCTCGGCGTCACCCCCGGAATCCGCCCAGAGGGTGTCGACCACCACGACCAGGTTCGTGTGGCAACACCAAAGGCTGCGCTCGACAACGGATCCGATCTGCTCGTCATTGGGCGTGCGGTCACGCTGGCCGATGACCGCTCTGCAGCTGCAGAGGCCATCGTTAATTCCTGCCTGAGCTAGTCCGAGTAGGATCGTCAGGTGACGACATTTGATGATCCCGGATATGTGGCGCTTTTTGCCGATGCTGAGGCAGTGCGCGAACACCGCGCTGCGTTCTTGGCCGAGATCAAATCGGGAGCGGTGCCGCTCGCAGCGGTTTTTCAGCGCGCATCCGACGATCCGGTTCTTGCGTCGATGAAGGTTCTTCCAGCGATCGAGGGCCTTCCCGAAGCCGGGAAAGTGCAGACTCGCCGTGCGTTCGAGGAGCTCGGTATCTCCGAAGGCGGTCTCATTGGTGACGTGTCTGCGGCTGACGTTGCCGCGCTTCCCGCAGCGATCGAACGGCACGCGCTGTAATGGCCGGGCTCGTCATCGTCATCTCCGGCCCCGGTGGGGTGGGCAAGGGGACGGTCGTCGCCGAGCTCGTGTCACGAGACCAGGGTCTTGCATTGTCACAGTCCTGGACGACACGAGATCAGCGCCCCGGCGAGGCCGACGATGCCTACAACTTCGTGACCGAGGACGAGTTCACCACGGCGATCGACGCTGGTGGGTTCCTCGAATGGGATCACCACTTTGGGAATTACTATGGCTCACCGGTCCCTGCGGCGACCGACGCCGACCTCGTCCTCGAGATCGACGTGAACGGTGCTCGATCTATCCACGAAGGGCCCGTCGATGCGCTGTTCGTCTTCATCGACACGCCGTCGATCGAGGTGCAGCGCGAGCGAATGATCGGTAGGGGCGACTCCCTCGAGAAAGTCGACGAGCGCTTGCGTGCGGGGCAGATCGAACGCGAGCTGGCCGAAGCAATGCCCTACCTGTATGTCGTGAACGACGATGTGCAACGCTGTACCGACGAGATTGCGGGACTAATCGCTGACTATCGGCGTCTGCAAGCCGGCTCGTAACTCGACACGAGTCATCATCGGTACACGCTCTTTGGGCTGGTACCATTACTGGTTGGCAACGAGCCAGTTTGTACGAGGAGTTCTCCGCACATGAGTGAAGATACGTCGATGATCGAACCACAGGTTGAAACCTTGCTTGAGGCATCGGGTTCGAAGTTCCGTCTCGTCACCCTCGGTGCCCGTCGCGCTCGCCAGATCAACGCATACTTTGGCCAGCTTGGTGAAGGTCTCGGATCCAGCATTCCACCGCAGGTCACCTCGACGGCACGCAAGCCGCTCTCGATCGCATTCGAAGAGATTGCAGCGGAGAAGATCGTTCCGATCGAACGTGACTTCGAGGCAGAGGCACTCGCCGAGGCACAGGCCAAGGCCGACGCTGAAGCGCTCGAAGCCGAGCTCGCTAAGTCAAACGACTGAGCAAACAGCTGTGACCAACCTCGATGGTGCCCGGGTAGTCCTTGGGGTCACCGGCGGTATCGCCGCATACAAGGCCATCGAGATTTGCCGTCGCCTCGTCGACGCCGGAGCGCATGTTGTTCCGATCCTGACTGAAGGTGCCGAGCATTTCGTTGGACGAACGACATTCGATGCTCTTGCATCGGAGAAGGTTCAGTCGACGCTGTGGGACGAAACCAGCCCAATTCCGCATACGTTGCTCGGCCAGACCGCCGATCTCATCATCGTTGCGCCGGCGACGGCCAGATTGCTCGCCGACTACCGAATGGGTCGTTCCGACGACCTGTTGACGGCGACGCTTATCGCGACCCGTGCGCCGGTGATGATCGCTCCGGCCATGCATACCGAGATGTGGGAACATCCAGCGGTGCAGGACAATCTGACGGTCCTGCGCGACCGTGGTGTCCACGTCGTCGATCCTGAACCTGGTCGGCTCGCCGGTGGCGACATTGGCTTTGGTCGCCTCGCTGCCCCTCGCAGCGTGGTCGCTCATGCCGAGCGTGTCCTTGCCTCGGGAGACCTGTCGGGGACGCACGTGGTAATTACCGCTGGAGGGACGCGAGAAGCCATCGACCCTGTGCGTGTGATCTCGAACCGCTCGACGGGCAAGCAGGGCTATGCGCTCGCCGAGGCTGCGTGGATGCGCGGCGCCGACGTCACGCTCATCTCTACGGTCGATCGTGAGTCGCCGATCGGCTGCACCGTGGTGTCGGTCGAAAGTGCATCCCAAATGCAAGACGCAGTCATGGCGGTCGCCGATGCCGACATCATCGTGATGGCCGCGGCGGTTGCCGACTTCCGTCCCGCTTCACCGGCTGGCGAGAAGATCAAGAAGGGTGCCGGCGAGGTGCCCGAGATTCTGCTCGAGAAGACCCACGACTTTCTCGTCGACCTCGGTCAGCAGAAGCCGAATGGGCAGGTTCTGGTCGGCTTTGCCGCCGAAACCGAGAATCTGCTGGAAAATGCTCGTGGAAAGCTTGAGCGTAAGAATCTCGATCTGATTGTGGCCAACGATGTCTCCGCTCCCGATGCCGGGTTTGCCCACGACACCAACAAGGTGACGTTGGTGCTTGGCAGTGGAGAAGAAATCGATGTTCCTCTCGGGTCAAAGCGGGTGGTCGCAGATGCGATTTTCGATGCTGTCGTTGGGGTCCGAGGAACCTTCCCGTAATTCCTCACTACCGAACTGGTGCCGCTCTACACTCGCGGCAGAACTCAGGAGAAGGCCGTGCCAAACAACTACAGCTTCACGTCGGAATCGGTGACCGAGGGTCATCCGGACAAGATGGCAGATCAGATCTCTGACTCCATCCTCGACGCGATTCTCGAACAAGACCCGATGAGCCGTGTCGCATGCGAAACGCTCGTTACGACCGGACTCGCAATGGTGGCGGGCGAGATCACCACGAAGGCCTACGTCGATATTCCGTCGGTCGTTCGCGACACGATCAACGGCATTGGCTATGACCGCGAGTCCTTTGGATTCGATGGCAACACCTGCGGCGTCATGGTGTCTATCGACGAGCAGTCTCCCGATATTGCTCAGGGTGTCGACGATTCCGAAGAGGTTCGCTCCGGCGCTTCCGAAGAAGACGACCTGGACAAGCAGGGCGCTGGCGATCAGGGCATGATGTTCGGCTACGCATCCGACGAGACCGACGTGCTCATGCCAATGCCGATCCACGTTGCTCACCGCATGGCCGAACAGCTGGCGGCAGTCCGCAAGAGCGGCACGGTTCCGTATCTTCGTCCAGACGGCAAGACCCAGGTCACCTTCGATTACGAAGACAACAAGCCCGTTCGCCTACGCACCGTGCTCGTCTCTACCCAGCACAACGATGGAATCGACCGCGATTCGATGATCCGCCCGGACCTCATCGAGAACGTCATCAAACCGGTTATCCCCGAGCAGTTCGCCGACGACGACTACGAAGTCCACGTGAACCCGACCGGTCGCTTCGTTATCGGCGGCCCTGTTGGCGATGCGGGCCTCACGGGTCGCAAGATCATCGTTGACACCTATGGCGGCATGGGCCGCCATGGTGGCGGTGCCTTCTCCGGTAAGGATCCATCGAAGGTCGACCGTTCCGCCGCATACGCAACCCGCTGGGTCGCCAAGAACGTTGTCGCCTCTGGTGCTGCCAGCCGATGCGAGGTGCAGGTCGCGTACGCGATCGGCATGGCCCGTCCAATGTCGGTTCTG
Organism: uncultured Acidimicrobiales bacterium; assembly: GCA_938002955.1. Classification (GTDB taxonomy): domain Bacteria; phylum Actinomycetota; class Acidimicrobiia; order Acidimicrobiales; family SHLQ01; genus SHLQ01. Next base: position 25,621 of record CALLAA010000203.1, on the reverse strand, counting down.
GTAGAGACGTTCGGCACCGAAACCGTCGATCCGCAAAAGATCGCCGAGGCGGTCGATCAGGTCTTTGACCTGCGTCCCGCAGCGATCCTTCGTGACCTCGATCTGCGTCGCCCGATCTTCAAGCCAACCGCGGCGTACGGCCACTTTGGTCGCAGCGGCGACGGCTTTACGTGGGAGAACACCGACCGCGCCGCCGATTTGAAGAGCGCCCTCGGCCTCTGATCCTTACGGGATTAGCGACTCCGTCGCGATGTCGGTCGTTAGATTCGTCTGGTGACCGAACCACTGCCAGGATTTGAGCGACCCGCTGCACCGCAGCGGGTCGTTGCGCGTCCTGCCGGCCGGCTGGTTCAGGTGCAACCCGATATCACGTCGGTCCGCCAGAGCTTTACCTACGAAGTGCCCGTCGCGTGGGAGAAGGATGGCCGGGCGGCAAATGTGCGTGTTGGTTCGCTGGTGCGCGTCGACTTTGGCGGACGGCGAACGGCCGGATGGGTAACCGCCGTCGATGTACCATTCGATGACACCGTCGAGGTCCGGCCGCTCGCGAAGTGGTCGAGCTTCGGCCCGCCCCAAGACGTGCTCGATATTGCTTCGTGGGCCGCGGTCCGATGGGCGGGACGGGTTCCGCACTTTCTGCGAGCTGCGTCGCCGCCCCGAATGGTGCCGCTCGTTCGACACGCGCCGCCAACTGCGACGGTGTCGATGCCCGCTGGGTTAGCGGGGACGTTCGTCGATGGCGTAACTCTGGTCCGCACGGCACCGGGAGACCTCGGAGTCGACCTCGCCATAGCTGCCGCAGCGTGCGGACGTGCGTTGATCCTGGTCCCGACGATCGCTCATCGCCGGTTGCTGGCACGTCGGCTTCGAGATGCCGGCGTTGCCGTCGCCGAATACGACGATCAGTGGGAACGTTCGGCCTCGGGCGCGACGACCATCGGCACCCGAACGGCAGCGCTCGCGCCAATGACCGACCTCGATGCGGTGCTCGTTCTCGACGAGCACGACTCGACCTACAAGGAAGAGCGGACACCGGCGTGGAACGCTCGCGATGTTGTGATCGAACGAGCTCGACGTTCCGGAGCGTCTTGCGTTTTGGCATCACCGTCACCGTCGTTGGAGGGTCTGCATGCCGCCGACCGCACACTTGTGCCGGAGCGATCGGCCGAGCGGAACTCGTGGCCGCTCGTCGACGTCGTCGACCTGCGTGTCCAAGACACCCCTGGCTTGCTGACCGAGCGAATCGTCGACGTCATTCGCGGCGAAGGACCCGTGGCGTGCATTCTGAACCGCAAAGGCCGCGCTCGCATGCTTGCGTGTGCAACCTGTTCCTCACTTGCGGCGTGTACGGAGTGCGGGGGAGCGCTTCGCGAGGACGACGACGGCCGGCTGGTGTGCGCTCGGGACAACACGGTTCGGCCAATGGTGTGCAACGAATGTAACGGCACGCATATGAAGCAGCTCCGGCTTGGAATCTCACGAATGGCAGAGGATCTCGCCGCATTGGCGAAACGCCCGGTCGTGGAGGTATCGGCCGAGACGCCTCCTCGTGAACTAAGTGGAAACCAGCTCTTTATCGGGACCGAGGCGCTGCTGCACCGAATGGAAGCGGCCAGGGCCGTCATCTTTTTGGACTTCGATCAGGAGCTTGCTGTCCCCAGATACCGAGCGGCAGAGGATGCCTTTGGTCTACTCGCCCTCGCGGCGCGACGGGTGGGGCCCAAGGCATCCGGCGGGCGGGTAGTCATTCAGACGCACCGGCCGGACGATGTCGTCGTGCAGGCCGCCGTCAACGGCGACCCCGGACGCGTAGCGACAGCGCAACGCGATATCCGAAAGGTGTTCCGTCAGCCTCCGTACGGTGCCTGGGCGCTCGTTTCCGGCGCTGGCGCCGAAGCGTATATCTCGAACCTTGGCCCTCACGGAACAGGGTTGCAGATAAACCGCCTGGGTGACCGGTGGAGAGTGGCTGCAGCGGACCACGAAACCCTGTTGGGAGCAATCAACGCAACAGACCGCCCAGCGGAACGCGTCCGAATCGAGATCGACCCCCTCGATCTGTAGCTGCGCGGAGATGGTGTTTCGACATGGATGTCCGAAATGTGCCTGCTCTACCCGGTCGGTGAGTCCTAGAGTTTGATCCATGACGACGCTTGAGGTCCTTGGAACGTGCCACCACGATTGCCCCGATAGTTGCGGTTGGATCGCCACATCGGTCGACGGCGTGCTGACGTCGGTCAAGGGAAACCCTGCGCACCCATACTCCAAGGGCGAGCTGTGCCCGAAGGTCAACAAGTTCGTTGGCCGTGTGAACCACGAGGATCGGCTCCTGAAACCGCTGATTCGAACCGGGCCGAAGGGTAGCGGCGAGTTTCGCGAGGCCACGTGGGATGAAGCGCTTGAGCAGATCGTGGCAGAGTTCACGCGGGTCCGCGACAGCCATGGTGGGGAAGCGATTCTGCCGTGGTGGTCAGCGGGTACCCAGGGTCTGATCCAGAACGCAGGTACGAGCCATGCGTTGTTTGCGTTACTCGGGTCGAGCACACAGTACGGAAGCGTGTGCGGTGCAGCGTCGGGAATCGGCATGGCGACCGTGTACGGACATGGTCTTGGGACCGATCCATTGCAGGCGGAGCACTCCGATCAAATCATCCTGTGGGGTACGAACACTCGCCTCACCAACCGACACCTATGGCCAACGATCAACGACGCCCAGAAGCGTGGTGCCAAGGTCATCGTTATCGATCCAATCAAGACGATCACGGCGGACAAGGCCGACCAGCACATCCAGCCGCTGCCGGGTACCGACGTTGCGATGCTTCTGGCGATCATCAACGTCCTGATCGCCGACGACCTGCTCGACCACGAGTACATCGCTGCCCATGCGCTCGGGTTCGACGAGCTCGCTGCCCACGTCGCCGACAAGACTCCCGAGTGGGCTGCTCCGCTCTGTGGTGTCGATGCCAACGTGATCAGCGAGCTCGCTCGCTCAATCGGGCAGATCCCAGCGACCATGATCCGGGGGCTGATCGGGGTTGAGCATCACTTCAGCGGGCCCACCATGTACCGCCTGAGTGCAATGATTCCCGTCCTCACCGGATCGCACAAGGTTCTTGGCGGCGGGTTCGCACGTAGCGTCGGCGCCTGGGCAGAGGTCGACGATGTCGACACCGGCGCGGTGAGCGGCCTGGCATCGGTCGTTGCGCCCGATGCCGGCCAGCGCCGCTCCTTCCGTCAGCCCGCACTTGGGCGGACGCTGACGGAGCAGGACGATCCAATCCACGCAGTATTCATCTGGAACGGCAATCCGATCCTGAGCATGCCCGAGTCCGCAGCGGTGCGACGGGGACTGGAACGAGAGGATCTCTTCACCGTCGTCAGCGAGCAGTTCATGACCGACACCGCTCGCTATGCCGACGTTGTGCTGCCCGCAGCGATGGAGACCGAGATGATCGATGCCATGCCTGCATGGGGACACCTCTGGCTTGGCTGGAACGAGCCAGCGACCGCTCCGCTCGGCGATGCGGTCTCGAACACGGAGCTGTTCCGCCGTCTGGCTACTGCCTTTGGGTTCTCCCAACCCGAACTGCACCTGACCGACATGGAACAGGTGCGCCTCGCCGTCGCCGATCACGTCGATCTCGATGCGCTGCGCCGAGACGGTTTCGTTCGGGTCAGCAGCTTCCCGGAGAACCACCTTCCGTATGCAGAGGGAGGTTTCCGCACCCCGTCGGGCAAGGCCGAACTCGTGGCCGAATCCTTCGGTGCTCTCGGCGTCAGCCACCTGCCCGAGTGGATTCCGGTGGCGGAAGGCCCGGGAAGTCCGCAGATGGACACCTTTCCGCTGTTCTTGCAGACCCCAAAGAAGGCGACCCGCTTCCTGAACACGTCGTACAGCGACCTCGCCGCTCACGCCGACCGTGAGACACAACCGCATGTGGAACTCGATCAGGCCGATGCTGAGGCGCGTGGTTTGAGCGCAGGCGACACCGCTCGGGTGTTCAACGAACGTGCTTCGCTCGTGTTACCCGTCGCTATCACGGACCGCCTTCGTCCAGGCGTGGTCAGCGTTCCATGGGGATATGTGGATTCGGCCTATGGCGATGTCATTGGCTCAGCCAACGATCTGACAAACGCCGCGGATACCGAGTTCGGCGCCGGCTCTAGCTACGGAGACACGCTGGTGCAGGTCGAGCCCGTCTAGCTCCAGCCTTGCCTGCGGGTTTCTGCCACGGCAATCGATGCGGCGACGCCGACATTTAGCGAACCGACCTTGCCAACCTGGGGGATGTACCCCACGGCATCGCATAGCGGCAAGATGTCCTTGCTCAGGCCCCGGTCTTCGTGGCCGACGACCAGACAGATCTGGCCCGACAGGTCGAGCTCGTGCAGGGGAAGGGCGTTGTCGGCGAGCTCGATGCCAACGATCGTGTAGCCGGCGGCCTTGGCCTCGGCGACGGCTTCGGCCGGCTCCTCGACGTTCGTCCACGTGACATATCGCTGGGTTCCGAGCGCGGTCTTGTTGGTCTTGTTGTGGTTGGGTGACTCGGTCGCGCCGACGAGCCAAAGGTGCTCCACTCCCAAGGCGGCGGAAGTGCGGATGATCGTTCCGACGTTGTACGGCGTTTGCACGCTGTCGAGAATCATCGAGATTTTCTGTGTCGTCTTGCGACGCCAGTCTCGGTGCAAGCGCTTGAGGCCCGTGGGGTCGAGGTTCTTCATGACGGTGACTCCTGCGGTTCACGAGCGAGGACTTCGAGAATCCGAAAGCCCTTGCGTGATCCGAGACGTTCGGTCGCCCAGCCCACATCGGACATCCAACTGGCCAGTGAGTCGCTTCCCAGGTGTTTTTGGACGACCATCCACGCTCTTCCTTGTGGGGTGAGGCGGTCGAGCCATGTCGTCAGCAGTTCGTGTAGCGCTGTCTTGCCAATGCGAATCGGCGGGTTCGAGATGATGAGGTCGAAGCGCAGGTCCGCGGGGAGGTCAGCGGCGGTACAGAAGGTCGCATTCACGATGTCGTTCGCCTCGGCGTTGACGTTCGCGAGCGCTATCGCACGTTCGTTGATGTCGATACCCCACACGTGGGCGTTCGGGGCACGCTTCGCTGCGACGAGGCCGATCGGTCCATACCCGCAGCCGAGGTCGAGGATGGACGTCACGTCATCGGCGATCGGCGGATGCTCCTGCAGGAGATATCGGGATCCGCCGTCCACCTTGCTTCCGGAGAAGACACCGGTATCGGTCGTCAGCGCCAGGAACACGTCGGGCAGCACGAGCTCGATCGATCGCTGCTTGGATGCGACCGATGGTTCGGCGTCGAAGTATTGGGGTTGTGGATCCACAGCGCAACGCTATCGAACGAAGGCCGTATCGCTGCCTGTCAGGGACAAGTGAACCCGGTATCCTGAAGGCGTGAGCGCACCGTACCGAATCCGTCATTACGGCGACCCTGTTCTTAAGCAGGTCGCGAAAGATGTCACCGATATCGACGGCGCGCTCGTCCGATTGGTCGAGGACATGCTCGAGACCATGTACGACGAGCCCGGGCTCGGGCTCGCTGCGCCGCAGGTCGGCGTTCGCAAGCGTCTCTTCGTGTACGACCTCGAAGAGGGCGAGAACCCGCAGGCGCTCATCAACCCCGAGATCGTTGAGAGCGACGAAGAGTGGGAATACATGGAAGGGTGCCTTTCGGTCCCCGGCCTTTCCTGGGCAATTACCCGTCCAAAGCTCGTCCACATCCGAGGTATCGACCTCGATGGCAACGAAGTCAATATCGAGGCCGACGAGCTCGAAGCTCGTCTGTTTCAGCACGAACTCGATCACCTCAACGGCGTGTTGCTCCTCGAGCACCTCGACGATGAGCAGAAGCGCGAAGCGAAGAAAATTCTCCGCCAGCGTGCCGAGATAGGTGATGGTTCGGCAGCAGCGATGAGCGCTGAACTCGGCCTCACGCTTCCGGGTGCATCCGGCTCCTCCGGCTTGACCCTGCCGTAGGGCACTATGAGCCTGCCACTCCCGCCGAGTAATCCCGGCGCAATCCGCAGGGTCGCGTTTTTGGGCACCCCACAAATTGCTGTACCAAGCCTCGTCGCTATGCACGAAGCAGGCGTTGAGATTCCGCTTGTTGTTTCGGGAGCGGACAAGCGTCGTGGCCGAGGCAAGGGAACTTCACCAACCCCGGTGAAGGCGTCGGCGCTCGAACTAGGGCTGCCGGTTGCCACCGACGTCGACGATCTGCTCGCGGTTCACGCCGAGAATCCAGTCGATCTTGCGGTCGTCGTCGCGTTTGGACAGATCATCCGGCCTCATGTGCTCGAACAGATTCCGATGGTCAACATCCACTTCTCGGCCTTGCCGAGGTGGCGTGGCGCTGCCCCCGTAGAACGAGCGATCTTGGCCGGTGACCCAACGACGGCTATTGCGATCATGAGTGTCGTCGAAGGTCTCGACGAGGGCGATGTCTGGGCCGAGGTGGAGATCCCGATTACAACGTCGGACACGCTGCTGTCGCTGTGGTCCGACATGAGCATCCGGGGTGCGGAACTACTCGTCGAGACGCTACGAGGAGGCTTTGTGGACGCGGCCCCACAAGTCGGAGACACGGTGTATGCACGAAAGTTGCGCACCGAAGACCTCGAACTCGACTGGAAACGGCCAGCCGAGGAACTGCACCGCATCATTCGTGTGGGAAATGCGTGGACGACGTTCGACGGCGAGCGATTCAAAATTCACGATGCCGAGCTGGTCGCCAACGGGCCGCCACCGGGACAGATCCAGGACCTCGTCGTTGGCGCAAGTAGCGGCGGTCTTCGCCTCATCACCGTGCAGCCCGCAGGCAAACCCCGTATGGATGCTGCGGCCTGGGCGAACGGCGCACAACCGAACGGTAAGACTTTCACCACCGAGGAGATGCATGGCTGACACCCCATCGGGCGAGGTCGGCGCCACTGCTCGACGCATCGCGATCGAGGCGCTCGAACGCGTCGAGAAGGACGGGGCGTACGCAAACCTGCTGCTCCCAACGCTGCTCGAAGAGTCGGGACTCGATACCCGAGATCGTGGGTTCGTGACCGAGCTGGTCTACGGGGCTACTCGAATGAAGCGTGCCCTCGATTACCTGGTTGACCGATTCATCGATCGTGACGATGTTGATTCTCGAGTACGAGCCGCGTTGCGGGTTGGGGCATACCAGATTGAATTCATGCGGGTCCCAGCGCACGCTGCCGTCGATTCGACCGTTGCCGCGACGCCCAAGCGCGGCCGTGGGTTCGTGAACGCGGTGCTCCGCAAGGTGGCAAAGGCTGGCGAGAGCGAAACCCAGTGGCCGACTCCGGGTATCGAGCTCAGCTACCCCGATTGGATTCTGAAGCGACTCGAGGCCGATCTCGGCGACCGGTCGGTCGGGGTGCTCCGGGCAATGAACACCGCTGCGACGACCCACACGCGTGATGACGGCTACCGCCAGGACCTCGCCTCCCAGGAGGTGTCCCAACTTGTCGAGGCGTCAGGGTTGATCTTCGATCTGTGCGCAGCTCCCGGGGGCAAGGCGACGTACATTGCTGGCGAGGTGGCGACCAAAGAACGAGTGGTGATCGGTTCGGATCTCCACGAACATCGGGCCGGACTTATTCGCCAAGCTGCTCAAGACACCGGAACCGCAGTGCACGCGGTTGTCGCTGACGCAACGAATCCGCCCTACCGCGCAAGTTCTGCCGACGCTGTCTTGATCGACGCACCGTGTTCGGGTCTCGGGTCGCTTCGTCGACGAGCAGATGCACGCTGGCGCATCACACAGTCAAACGTCGATGAGCTTTCCGGACTGCAGTTTGATTTGGTGAAGTCTGCTGTCGGCCTCGTGAAGCCGGGCGGTCAGATCGTGTTCTCCGTCTGCACACTCACCAAATCTGAGTCCACCGATGTGGATGAGCGAATCGCCACCGAGCTCCCACAGCTTGAACCACAGCAGCTAAGCGGTCCGTGGGAACCATGGGGGCGAGGTGGTCGATTGCTGCCTGACACATTCGCTGGAGATGGCATGGCTGCCTTCAGCTATCGGCTGAGGGCCTGACATTCGTTACGACGCAACGTCATCGAAGGAATACGTACAGCTCACCCGGTCTCCAATGGATGCCACGAGCACGTCGCCCGGTGCATACGTTTCGACGCTGGTGCCGTTCCGGTCGCAGATGATCTCGATCAGCTCGTACCCAGGAAGGGCCTTTGCTCCAAGCTCGTAGCTGCCAGCAGACAAGCGTCGGAATTGTCCGTGTCGGGTGCGCTTGGATCCAAAGTCGATTCTTGGGGTCGTCTGCAGGGCCGTGCCGCCATCATCGTTGGTGATATCGGTAGAGAAGCTGACCTTCACGGGACGATCGTTGTACACGACGGTGCAACGGACGTTCTGTCCGTCAGCGACCTCGATCCGCTGGTTGAGCCGCTCGACCGATTCGCCCGTATCGACGTCCTCGCAGGTGAATGATGTCCTCGAATAGTCGAACAACCTGCCCGCCCATACCCGGTGTGTGCCCGAGCCGACGGGCGATGGCGCTCCCATCGTGACTTCGCGGCCATCAACCCGCAGTGCCGGATCGGCCGGTACGGCGATGCCGCCGTGGTCGTTGATGATCTCGGTCTGCAGCTCGATTGTTCCTGGCTGCGAGGTGGTGATGACATCGCACGTGATGTCGTCGCCGCTCGTCACGAAGATGCGAGTGCGATTGTTCCAGATGCGTGGCGACCACTCGTCATGGCCGCCACGGGTGCAGGAGACCGAATGGAAGTCACCCGCTGATGGAGTAAACGAAATTCGGTGCCATCCCGGTTCCACGGGGCCGTAGAACACCGAGCCGTCATCGAGTTGCTGGCCGTCGACGCGAATATCGAGGTCCTCGTCGTCGATAGCTGTCGTCGAGGAGTAGATGACGTTGTTGACCTGCAGGTGTGGCGGGTTGGTCACCGTGATTACACAGGTAACGAGCTCATCAACGCCAATGTCGACGATTCCGTCTACGACGGGTATGTCGATACCGGTGATGTCGTTCGTACAGGTGATTCCGACAAGCTCGTGTTGGTACACAAGCGTTGGGCTAATTCGGTGCGGGCCTGCGTTCACCAAGAATGGCTGACCGTCGAATATCGGGAGGCTGTCCACACGGCCGCCGGGGGCGTATTCGAACGTGCCGAGCTCGTTGACGAGGATGGTCTCAACTCGTATCTCGCTGGGGGAGTCGTTGTAGACGACCGTGCATGTGGTTTGGGTGCCATTCTCCACATCGAAATAGCCTTGGGAGAGGTAGACGTGAACGGCCTCGACCTCGCCGTTGGATTCGCAGGCGATCGATTCCAGATGTGTCGCCGTGTCGGTGAACTGGATGGTGTGGCCACCCCCGTCGACGATCGTCCAAGCCCCGATTGGGCTGGTCTGTCCGTCGAGTGTCACGGCGATGTCGGAGAGCGTGAGGTTCGAACCGACCGAGTTTTCGATGACGACGTCAAGTTTGATCTCGGAGGGAAGGTCGTCGTACACGGCCTCACACATGACGTGTTGTCCCTGGCCGGTGTCGATGTATCCGTTCACGACCGGGATCGACGAGCCGGTGTCGACATCGTTGCAGGACAGGCTCGTGACCTCGTAGCCGTCTGCGGCAGCGGCGGTTACCAGTCGCTGCCCGGCTGCAACGGGATGCATCCAGTCACTGGGCAACGGTGCGCCATCGACCAGGAGCTTGCCACCATTGTGCGACGTCGCGCCGTTGTCCTTGACGAACGTGACGACGCTCGATATTCGGGCCGGGATGTCGTCGACGGTCTCTCCGACGGAACTGTCCTCGCCCACGGAACTGTCGCCACCCACCGAGCTATCGCTGCCTACGGAGCTGTCACCACCGACAGAAGAGTCTTCGCTCACCGGGCTCGAGAACCCGGCCGCAGCGAGTCCGGCTGGAGCCAAGATGCTGGTCAGGATGCCGATGATCGCGATCAGAATGACCGGGGTGTTTCGTCGTTGACGTTGTATGAACATGTTCTCCGCCGTTTGAGGGGTGACATGACTGTCAGTTCCCAAATCGGCAGGCAGAGAGCGGCGCTTTAGGTAGCCGAGCCGATCAGGTCTGTTCGACTCAGGGCGATACCAACGATCACGGCGAACAGCACGGGGAGCGCCGGGAGATGCCACAGGAAGTCGACGGTCGAGTGCAACAAGAAGCCAATTACGGCGAAGAGCAGCGGCCAGGTGTCTGCCGTGGGACGTATGTTTCGTATCGCGAGGGTCGCTGATGCAACGAGGGCTGTGATGCCGAGCAGCCCATGTGTCACGGCGAACTCGAGGTATTCGTTGTGGACGAATAGTGCACGAAAGCTTCGGCCGTCCTCCTGCCAACGAAGGTCGACGACGCCGGGGCCATGTCCAACGATTGGTCGTTCGGTGAACTCACCCCAGGCGGTGGACCATTCCTTTGCACGGTCGCCGAACAGAACGTCAGCGTCGGCTCCTTGCGACGTCGTGCCTGATCGTAGGGTGAGGCGTTCGGTAAGCGGGTCCGCTGCACCGGTCACGAGCCCGAGCACCACGGTTCCAGCCACGATGGCTGCGAGTACCACGGTCGGTTTCGGGACCCGGTCCCGGTAGGGCCAGGCCGAGGCGGTCACGGCCAACCCGACGGCGATGGCCCCGATGACGAGGGCGGTTTGCGGCGCCGCATCGGTGGGGGCTCGAAGGAGCAAGAGCGGTGCGCCTAGTGCTACGCCGGCGACGATAGGTAGTCCCGACACGCAGGAGCGCCGAATACCGAGGTAGGCAACGACACCGAGGCCAGCGGCGGCAAGCGCCAAGGCGCCGCCCCGGCTCTGTGTCGAGGCGAATCCAATCGTGAGTCCGACCGTCGCAACGGCATGCGACCTGCTGTCGGTCAGCGCTGAGCGTGCAAAGGTCAGCAGCGCCAAGGGTCCACAGACGCTGGCGGCTGCGTTTGCGTATGTCAGAGAGCTCGACCCCCTCCAGACACCTTCGGTGACCCGGCCCCACGGCGTGGTCTGCGTGGCGACTCCCCAGATGGCCGTAGCCGCAACGATAAGTGCGATGACGAGGACGGCGTTGATTGCGACATCGACGGTGCTGCGCGGGATCGCAAGTCCAACCGCGACTCCTACCCCGACCATCGCCACTTCGAGCACGGTGCTCCCTGCGTCGGACCGATCGGTGGAGAGCGCCATGCTGATCGTCGTCGATGCAGCGATCGGTGCAATGATCAGCGCCGCGCTACGTAGGGCGTTGAGCGTTTGGCGAGAGCCGAGGAGTGCAGCCGCAGCCAGACCGACGAGCACAGCGAAGACCTGATGCTGCCACTGGTGATACGCACCCTGGCGCAGAACGGCAAAGACGAGCGCACCAAAGAGGAGAATCGCCCCTACGGGCAAACGCTCCTCACCGTCGATCTCCTCGGCCGATGCCTTCTGGGTCGCTGATGTGGCCATGACCCTCTTTGTATCGGCAGGGGAGACGCCTGCGTCAAGATCGCCTACGACCCGGCGTAACTGCGCTTTGCGACCTCTTCGAGCATGACCTCTGTGGCGCCACCACCGATCGGCAGAATGCGTGCGTCGCGAGACATGCGCTCGATTGCCGACTCACGCATGTAGCCCATGCCGCCGTGGAACTGGACGCAGTCGTACATAACTTCCTGAACGATCTCGCAACCCCAGGCCTTCGCTCCAGACATGGCCTTGACGTTGTCCTCGCCCTGATCACCAAGCCATGCAGCGTGGTACATCGATGCCCGAGCAGCGTCGACCTTTGCCTGGTTCATCGCCATGCGCTGGCGGATGGCACCGAGGTCGTACAGCTTGCCTCCGAATGCACCTCGCTCTTGGCAGTACTCGTTCGTCATGTCGATCGCCGCCTGGGCAGCTCCCACACCCATTCCAATCAGAACCATGCGCTCGTTCTGGAAGTTCTTCATCGTCTCGTAAAAACCGCGGTGCACCGTCCCGAGCAAGTTCTCGTCGGGCACAAAGCAGTCTTCGAGGATGAGCTCAGCGGTGTCGCTGCATCGCCAGCCGTGCTTGTCCAGCTTGGTGCCGACAGAGAAGCCCTCGGTCCCGTGGTCGACGAGAAACATCGAGATGCCGTACTTGTTGTCAGTGTCGGTTCGAGCAGCGACGATAACCGTGTCACCGTACACGCCGTTGGTGATGAACATCTTGGTGCCGTTGATACGCCACCCGTCGCCATCTTTCACCGCCGATGTACGCATGCCGGCAACGTCGGAGCCAGCGTCTGGCTCGCTCACGCCAATCGCCATGATGTGCGTGCCGGCCATGATGCCAGGAAGATACCGGTCGAACTGCTCCTGATTGCCAGAGTTGATCAGGTGAGGAGAGGCCATGTCGGTGTGCACAAGTGCGGTCACGTCGAAGCCAGCAAATGTCGACGACCCCAACGCCTCGGAGAAGACTGCGCTTGCGACGTATCCCATGCCGAGGCCGCCGTGCTCTTCGGGTACTCGCAACGAGAACATGCCGAGACCACCCATCTGCTCAAGCACGTCGCGGGGGACCTTGCCCGCTTCTTCCCATGCCTCGCCGTGAGGGACGACCTCTTTGCGGACGAAGTCGACCGTCTGGTCGTAGATCGCTTCGAGTTCGTCGGTCATGTATGCATTGCGGAGCGTCATTGTGCGGATCCTGTCGTGTCGATATCTGATGGGGTTTGCGTAAAGGTGATGAGGGTGTCGCCGGTTTCAACCTGCTGTCCAGCGGAGACGTCGATGGACGCAATGGTCGTCGGGCCCGCTGCGGTGAGCGGGTGCAGCATCTTCATCGCCTCGATCGTGAGCAGCGTCTGGCCCGCCGCAACGCTGTCGCCGACGTCGACGAGGATCTCGGTGATGAGGCCGGGGAACGGCGATTCGATGTGGGATCCAGCGTCGCCAGTTCTTGCTGATCCGTGCCAACGGTCGTCACGGCTTGGGCTGTCGAAGGCGAGCTCGGAGCGATGTGGGGTAAGGCGCCGAGCCGACAGTGTTTGCCACGGTGAGTGCGCCATATCGACGAATGGTGTTGATCGAGGGAGTGGTGTTTCGTCGAGGAACCGCGTCGTCATGTCGCCTAGGCGCATCTCGGGCTGAAGGAGCAGCCATCGGTGGAAGTCGACGTTTGTGGTCAACCCATCGATCGACAGCGACTGCAGCGCAGTTTCGAGTGCCGCGATCGCGTCCGGCCGTGACCCGGCGGTCACGATGAGCTTGCCGATCACCGAGTCGTAGAACGGGCTGATCTCGGAGCCCTCGACGATGGCTGCATCCCAACGAACATCGTCGCCGTCGGGAACCTGCAAGGTCGTCACGAGGCCGGTTTGGGGCATGTGTCCGCCCCACGGGTCCTCGGCGGTGATTCGGGCCTCGATCGAATGGGCAGGGCTTGTGGCAAGTGCTGTGTCGAAGTGATCGGGGGACAATGTCAGCGGCTCGCCCGTCGCGACGGAGAGCTGTACGGCGATGAGATCCACGCCCGTGACCTGCTCGGTGACCGTGTGCTCCACCTGTATCCGCGTGTTCATTTCGAGAAAGAAGAATTCGTGGCTTGCGGCGTCGACGATGAATTCGACCGTGCCAACTGAGTCGTACCCAATGCGCGTTGTAAGCGCGACTGCTGCGGCGCGCATCGACGCCTCGGTCTCTGGATCGAGGTTCGACGCTGGTGCTTCCTCGACAACTTTCTGGTAGCGCCGTTGTACCGAGCACTCCCGAGTGCCGAGGTCGATGGCCGCGCCATGTTTGTCTCCGACGACCTGGACCTCGATGTGGCGCGGGCGCGTGATGTAGCGCTCGACGATCACGTCGTCGTTGCCGAACGAGCGCATTGCTTCGGTGCGAGCGTCGGTCAAGGCGGTGTCGAACTCGTCGGGGGAGTGCGCTATGCGAATGCCCTTGCCACCACCGCCGGCCGATGCCTTTACGAGAATCGGATAGCCAATGCGGTCCGCTGCTGCGGCGAGCGCATCGGGATCTTGGCTGTCATTGAAGCCAGGAATGACGGGCACGCCGGCGCGTTCGGCGACCTTGCGGGCTTCGATCTTGGAACCCATGCTGGCAACCGACGCAGGTGTTGGCCCGGCCCAGGTCAACCCGGCGGCAACCACGGCTTCGGCGAAGTCGGTCCGTTCCGAAAGGAACCCGTAGCCCGGGTGGATGTGCGTTGCCCCAGACCGCTTGGCGGCGTCGAGAATTGCTGGGATCGACAGGTAGGAGTCTGCAAGAGCGGCCGGGCCGATGTGCTCGGACGCTGTGGCTTCGGTGACGTGAGGTGCGTGTTCGTCTGGGTCTGCGTATACGGCGACGCTCTTGACGCCCCATGCCGCGCAGGTGCGAATGACACGTCGTGCGATCTCGCCACGATTAGCGACGAGAACGACCATGTCCGGGTCTGGACACGGGATGCTCGTGGTGTTCGAAGGGGTTGCGGAGTTGGTCGTCATTTGGTCACATCCTGTACACGATGCGGTCGCCGGCGACCGGAGCGTCTTGTCGTGCGGCGAGCGAGAGGCAGAGGCCAAGTGCGTCTCTCGTGTCGAGTGGGCTGATGAGGCCGTCATCCCACAGTCGGGACGTGGCGTAATACGGATCTGACTGTTCCTCGTACTGCGCCCGAATCGATGATCGAATTTCAGCGATCTCTTCGTTCGTTGTCTCGGCGCCTCTCATCCCACCGAGGCGAATGTCGGTGAGCACGGTCTCGGCGGTGTCGGCAGCCATCGTCGCGATTCTGCTGTTCGGCCACGCGAAGAGGAAGCGGGGATCGAAGCCTCGACCGCACATGCCGTAGTTGCCGGCACCGTATGAGCCGCCGATGAGCACGGTGAACTTCGGGACGCGAGCGTTGGCGACAGCGGTCACCATCTTGGCTCCGTTCTTTGCGATGCCGCCGATCTCAGAATCGCGCCCGACCATGTAGCCGGTCGTGTTCTGCAAGAACAGCAGTGGAACGCTTCGCTGGTTGCACAGCTCGATGAAGTGGGTGGCCTTCAGTGCGTCTTCGCTAAAGATGATGCCATTGTTCGCAATGACGCCGACCAGGTGGCCCCAGATCCTGGTAAACCCAACGACGATCGAATTGCCCCACTCTGGTTTGAACTCAGAGAAGCGACTCCCATCGACGAGTCGCGCAATAATCTGGCGGGCGTCGTAGGGGATGCGAGTGTCGTCGTTGATGATTCCGAGAATCTCTTCGGCGGGATGCGCTGGCGCTTCGGGCTCGATCCAGTCGTACCAGTCTTGGCGGTCGGCGATGGAGCGACGGTTTGTGTTGGCACAGATCTCGCGCAGCAGGCCGTATGCCTCGGCTTCGGTCTGAACCATGTAGTCGCTGACCCCGGACTCTCTCGTGTGGAGCGCTGCTCCGCCGAGGTCGTCGGGATCGACAACCTCGCCGAGCGCGGCCTTCACGATCGGGGGACCGCCGAGGAAGATGCGGCCGATGCCCTCGACCATAATGACTTCGTCGCTGAGCGCTGGTACGTATGCACCGCCTGCCGTGCAGCCGCCGAGTACGACCGAGAGCTGCGGAAGTCCGGCAGCCGACATTTGTGCTTGTCGGTAGAAGGTGCCACCGAAGTGGTCTTGATCGGGGAAGACCTCATCTTGCATCGGCAGGAACGCTCCGCCCGAATCCACTAAGTAGATACAGCCAAGGTCATTTTCGCGGGCGATGTCTTGTGCGCGCACATGCTTCTTAATGCCAGCGGGAAAGAGCGAACCGCCCTTCACCGTGGCGTCATTGGCGATGAACATCCACGGCACGCCATGGACGATGCCGATACCGGTGACGATGCCCGCCCCAGGAAACTCGTCGTCAGCCTGGCCATAACCAGCCAGCGTCGACAGTTCGAGAAACGGGCTGCCTTCGTCGATGACCATGTCGATCCGATCGCGGGTCATGACCTTGCCGCGTCCGTGGTGGCGATCTATGGATCGCTGACGGCCGGCACGAGAGGGGTGGTTGCCACCGTCGATCGCGAACTGCATGGCCTCTCGCAACCGGTCGAGGTCGGACCGATAGGCAGCAGCGTTCGTGGCGAACAGCGCGCTCGCGGGGTCGATGGTGTTGGTGATTGGGCGCATTACGAGGTACCTCCGGTACGGGGCGCTAGGCCATGCCACAACGTGTCGACGATGGTGGCGGCGAGGTCATCGACCGAACCTTCGGTGTGGTCGAACCACTGCACGGCTGAGTTCATTGCACCGAAGAGCGCAAGGCGGGTGAGGCGGAGGGCGTCGCTCCCAAGGCCAGGGGCGATGTGGGACAGCATGTCGGTCCATAGCGCCTCGTACTCGTCGCGTTGAGGGACCGAGGCCGCTCGGACGTCTGCTGGGGCGAATGGAAAGACGGTCACATGTGCTGCGGTGAAGGCTTGGTTCGCAAACAGGGCTCGCAGGTGTCCGGCAACGTGTGCTTGTAGCTGTTGCCGTCCGGTTGCCTCGCTGCCGAGTTCCTCTCGGGCCGCCGTGAAGGCGGTTGTCACCGCGTGCATGCCGATGTCGAGGATCTCGCTAAGGAGCGCATCCTTCGAATCGAAGTGGTGATAGATCGATGCGGGCCGCATTTCGGCTGCATCGGCAATGGTGCGCAGCGATGTTTCGGCGTACCCCTTGGTCAAGAACAGGTTGGCGGCGACGCGCAGGATCCGGTCTCGACCGTGTTCTGTTTGCATGGGTGACTTCTCAACGACTGCCATACACGTCCTTGGCGGCTACCGAATGCAGACTACCGAACGATCGTTAGGTTGGCAAGATGGTTCTCCGGTGAATTTCGGACGTGATCCCAACATAATTGCTAGTTCGGTGACTTTTCGATGCGTCTGGGCCAGATGACCCCATTGCCAGCCGATCCTTAACGTTGGCCCGATCTAGGCCGAGAAACCCACTGTGGCAACGATCCAATCGGATGATCGGTCGAGGTCAGGACTGAATCAGCCAAACGCTGTTTGGCGGCGCATTAGCGACCGTATCGAAGAGCGAATGGCGATTGTTGAGCGGGGAGTCGTGGCTTTACTGGGACGTCCCCTGCAACCAGCCGAAAGAGACTCCTGTACTCGAGAGATCGAGCTACTGGCCCAATGGCTATTCGCGCTGGACCTCGTCGTCGCGGGACGTCTTGCGCGAGAGCTCGGAGAAGCGTTCAGCGACCCGAAGCTCTCCAGTCGTGCCGCCTCGGGCCTCGCCACTCGAGTTGAGGAGCTGCGTCGGGTCCTGCGCGTTGCGGGAGATGACTGGAACGACGCCCCACAGGGATCGCTTCACATCCATCTCGTCAGCCCAATCGACGCAAACATCGATGCCGTCATGTGGCATCTTCAACAGCGCGGCGCGTTGACGACGCACTCGCCGACATTCATGAGCGCTCCGGAAAATGCCGCAGCCATCGTGGTGTATTCGCCGGCCAACATTCGCGATGCATCGGGACTGCTCAACGCTGTCGGGCGTCGTTCCGAAATCACCCGTAGGGTCGTGATTCACGATCTCGGTGTACAGCGCGAAAATCTCGCAGCCGTGTCCACCGACGCCGACCTGGTTCTTTGCCACTCGGCGCCGGCAAAGCAGCTCGCCGACGAGATCTTCTCGATCTCACAACCCGAACCCGACTGGCTGCACCGTGTCGTGCTCCTCGGGGCCAACGACCTGTACAAGCACCTCCGGCCATTCAGCTTCGAGGCGCTCATCGTCGAAGACATCGACAACGCATTGCGGACCATGGCGACCGCATCGCAGGTATTGATCATCGGACCCGATGTTCGCGGCCCGTCATCGGTGGTTTCGCTGGTCCGAGCAACGCCCGCAACCCGGCACGTTCTTATCGCTGTCGCTACCGTCGACCCGAACGAACGGGCCCGATGCCGGCGGCTCGGAGCCGACCTCCTGATCGATGATTTCGATGATCCAGACAGTTGGGCCTTGCACCTGCGTGGCATGCTCACCCACCGTCGCAACACGGCCGAATTCGCGCCGGTTCTCACCGCAACCGTTCAACCCTGGTCGCTCGCCGCAGTGCTGTTCGATCGCACCCTCTCGGCGCTCGGCCGTTCGAGCAGCGTGGCGTCGCTGGCGCTTATCGACAAGTCGGAACTGACCGAGGACGGCAAGGCCGCGCTATACGAGGGGCTCGCCACCGAGTTTCGTACCGACGACCTGATCGGTGAAACCGCTGACGGGCAGCTCATCGTCCTACTCAAGGGTGCTCCTCGCGCCGCTGCCACCACACGCATTCAAAAAGCAGTGCAGCGGCTGCAGCTCGCACACACCCCTGGTCGCGCTGCCGTGGTCGAATTTCCAAGCGAGGGACTCGGCCTCGGGAACCTGCTCGATGGAGCGCAGCGACTGATGAAGAAGAGCATGGAGACCAATGGTCCACCGGTCGTTTCGAGTGACTGGATGGACGCCGGTTCAGGTCGAGTCGACGTCATGCTCGTTGAGTCCGACCTCACGCTCTCCACGGTGCTCGGCCAACTTCTCGATCGAATGGGCCTAACCAGTCGCCATGTCATGACCGGGTCCGATGCAATCAATGCCCTCACCGGCATCGATCCGCTTCCGACCCCACGGTTGCTGCTACTCGAACTGGACGCCATGGGAGCCGACGGGCTTATGGTGCTGCGTTCCCTCGCACGTCAACAGGTCCTCGGCAAGATGAAGGTCGTCGTTACGTGCTCGCGGATCCGTGATGGTGAGCTACGAGAGGCCTTCGAGCTCGGTGCCGCCGACGTGATTCCCAAGCCGTTCAGCGCCGTTGTTCTCAGCAACCGCCTCGCCAACATCTTGGCGGCCCCATGATCAGATGGTCACTGCTGATCATCGCGTCCTCGCTGGTGCTGTATGTGTGCGTGGGAACGCTCATCGATGTCCTCGAGAATCGCCGTAAGCGCCACGAGAGCCGAGCCATGAAGATTCTCTCGAAGGCGCTCTACGCAGACCACGCGAGCCTTGGTCCGCTGCTCAACGAGCTGCAGGCGATTTCGAATCGCGTCCTGTTTTCGATCGCCATGCATATCCCGTTGCACTTCGACGACCAACTGTCGCGTCGCCTCCTCGATGTCATCGGGAATACCGCCGCCCGCCGCAAGGTAAAGCGCCTCGCTCGAAGCCGGTTCTGGCCTCGGCGAGTGATTGCCAGCCGCCTTGCGCACATCGTGCCAAATGGCGAGGAACTCATGGAGAAGCTGCTCTGCGACTCGAGCTCATCGGTTCGGGCCGCCACGATCGAGTCGTTTGGTGTCGATCAGATCACGCGCTTCGCGCCGGAACTTTTCGAAGCGCTCGAGGATCGCAGCATGTCGGTGCGCTTCGTCGCACAGCAGGCGCTCCTGCGCGGTGATGGACGCTTGGTCGAGCCTGTGCGAGAGGCCCTTCCGAACTTGGCTCCCGAACTGATTGTCCGCGGTCTCGAGGTTGCCTCGAACCTGGGCGACCCTCGGCTCCTCGAAGCGGTCAAGGTCCACGCAGAATCCGAGGACCCTCAGGTACGCCAACTCGTCGCACAGGCAACGCCGTTCGGTGTCGCCGAATATGAGTTCGCGTTCTTCGTGGCGTTGTTGAGCGATGAGGAACCACTCGTTCGGGTCGCAGCAGTCGAGGCCGTTGCTCGAGTGCAAGCCGAATGGCTCGCTGGTCGAATCGGTGCAGCACTTCGCGACCGTTCCTATGAGGTCCGGCGTGCTGCCGGAATCTGCCTCGCCCAACTGGGCGCAATTGGTCTGCTCGTTCTGCGAAACACGCTCGAAGGCGATGATGCCTTCGCCCGCGATATGGCCCAGCAAGTGCTCGACGGGTTGGTTATGGACGGTCGGGTCGACGCCGCTGAGCTTCGACCGGCAGCCATCGAACTCGACTCGTTAACCGACTGGGTCGGTGCAGCATGATGGGGGGCTTCTTCTCGATTTTGCCGATCGCTCTTGCCGTGGTCGTCTTTGGATCGATTCTGTTCGAGGTAGTCCTGTACCTGTTCGCCGTCGTCGAGATGCGCCGCAACCGGCTCCGAAACCAGCATCAGATGTGGCGACGCGTGATCGCATCGCCGCTCGTGCCCAAGATCAGCGTGCTGATGCCCGCTTACAACGAGGAGGTGTGGATCTCTACGTCGGTCGCCCGTACCTTGGCGCTGCGGTATCCGGACCTCGAAGTAATCGTGATCAACGATGGTTCCTCCGATGGCACGATGGAGCAGCTCGAAGAAACGTTCCAGCTGACCCACATTCTGCCCATTTACCAGCGGCGCCTCGAAACCTCCCACGTCCGTTCGATTCAACGATCAAGACTCGAGCCCAATCTCGTGGTCGTCGATAAGGACAACGGTGGCAAGGCCGACGCGTTGAACGTCGGCCTAAATATTGCGTCGGGAGAACTTGTGTGTGCGATCGACGCCGACACCATCGTGAGCGCCGATGCGTTGCAGCAGCTGGTCGAGCCGTTCTTGGCTCAACAGGACACCGTCGCCGTGGGTGGAACCATTCGTCTTGTCGACGGCCGGGTGCCCGACGACGAAAAGCAGCTCGACTCGGCTCCAAAGAGTTTCATGCTCGGCGCTCAGGTCGTCGAGTACGTCCGCGCATTTCTCGTCGGGCGACTCGGTTGGAATCCGCTCGGTGGTGCGCTCGTCATTAGCGGCGCCTTTGGATTGTTCGATCGCCAAGCCATGCTCGACATCGATGGCTATAACCGGGCGTCGATCGGCGAGGACATGGAGCTCGTCGTACGCCTGCGCCGACATGCCTATGAAGATGGGCGATTCGCTCGGGTCGTGTTTGCGCCGAACCCGATTGCCTGGACCGAGGCACCCGCGTCCTGGCGAACGCTGGCTCGGCAACGAAACCGATGGTTCCGCGGATTGCTCGATGTGCTCGTCCGTCACCGCCGCATGTGGTTCAACCCGAAGTACGGCTCGGCGGGCATGGTCGCAATCCCGTACTTCCTGCTGGTCGAAGCGATCGCTCCATTCGTCGAAGCGTTGGGTTTAATCCTCGTCGCCGTCGGTGTCGCCACCGGGAACATCGGGCACACCCAGCTCGGGATCCTCGCTGCCGCCTATGCCTTTGGCGTTGCTCGAACAGCTGGCATTCTGGCGCTGAGCGACATGGTGTATCAAACGCACAGCGGCTTCATGTCCCGAATCCGCATGGTCGGTTTCGTTATCTACGAGATGTTCGTTATGCGCCCCGCAACGTTGGTGTGGCGCATGTGGGGTGTCTGGCTGTTCATTCGAGGCGACCATAACTGGGGCGTCCAGGAGCGCAAGGGTCTCACGACGACCTAACCCGATGTCGACCTACTGCTCGGTGGCCGCCATGGCCTCGGCATAGCGCTCGGCGCCCACCTTGAGGCGCTCGTGCCATGTGACCGATTGCCACGGGTCCCACGCATAGCCGTTGGTTGGAATGGTGAGGTTGTTGATAACCACGTCCAGTCCAATGCGCTCGATCGGCCTGGTCGATGCCGACCCGTCGTCACCAATACGGTAGGCCTGTAGAGATGACGGGTCGGCGAGGCCGATCATCGTGTACGGAAGCCGGATCTCGATCGTGGTTCCGTTGACGGCGAAGGTAGTGCGGGCATCGAAGTCCGGGTTCGCTGGGTCCGAAGTGCCAGCGAGCAGCCGGCCTGGCTCGATCAGCTCAATCGGCATCTGTTGCCCGGTTGTTGGGACGACGAGGGGTCGGTTCGTGATGAGCTGTTGGGTATGCCACAGCGATTGGCCGGGGGCGAGTTCGCCCGCGCTCCAGTCGTCGATCCAGCCTCGTGTGCCAGCGAGTATTCGAGTCGGGTTGTTGTAGGAGGCGACGAGTGCCGTTCCGGTCGTTGGGCCTTCGAGGACGATCGCGTAGTCGGCGTTCGGTGCAGCGCCGTCAGTTCCGGGAAGCCCGCCACCATCTTCGGCCAACACATCGACCCCGATGATCAAGGTGTCATCGTCGCCGAAGGACTCCTCCAACGTCAGGTTCAGATACAGGTAGGCCTCGTCTTTGACGGCCTGCACGGAATAGACACCCTCTGGTGCCTCCGCAATGTACTGAGACTCGTTCGCAGCCCACTCCGCTGGGTCACCATCGATCAGGACCGGGGGAGCGAGACCCGGTTCGACGGCTACCAAGCCAAAATGCGCTTCGTTCGTCCACGGGCTCGTCCACATGCCTCGACGCTCAGCGGGCAGTTCGAGCTCGGAGGTGTTCCAGGTGAACTTGAACCACTCGTCGGTCCACTCAAAGAGCATCGCTCCGGCGAGGCCTTCGTCATGGATCACACGCAGGAGGTCGGCGTTAACCTCACCTTGCTCCTGCTCGCTGAAATCGCCCTGATTGCGGTCTTGGGGACCGGCGTGGGCATGCGCCGAGCCGCTCGGAACACCAAACTCTGAGATGAGCACCGGCATGGTCTCGTGGTGTGAACGAAGCTTGTGTAGGTAACCGGCGTAGCTATCGACCTCGCCATTTGCGGCGACGTAGTCGACGATTCCCGCTTCGTAACGTTGGAAGTCGGGATAGTACGGATAGGCGTGATAGCTCGCGAAATAGCCGCCTTCCCACAAGCTCGTGGGCTGGACTTGGTTCGCATCGAGCTGGACCAGGTCCTCGCTCTCGACGGGCTCGTCGGGGTGGACGAGTGGGTCGGTCGTCGGCCAGTTCGTGAATGCGACCGGAACGTGCAGGTGTCGGTTATCCATCTCGGTCGCGAGTACATCGAGCATCTCTGCGAACCACACCTCGGTCGGATTCGCGTCCGCCGACGACGAGAAAAACGTGCCACTGTATGCCGATCGACCGGCGTTCGACAGGTTCGAGGTGTGGGTCGTCAGAGGGTCCATCTCGACGCCGAGGATCCATCCAGCAAGCCAGTCGCTGACATCGCTCGTGAATAGTCCCGAGGCATGTCCTCGTCGCTCCGGAAGTTCGACATCGCCATGGACAGCGGCAACTGCATCGCCGATCTCGTCTCGCATTGCGTTGCGCACAGCGTCAGCGAAGAGGTCTTCGGTTGCGAAGAAGTCGGCCTCGGGTATCCAGACCCCGTGCATGACGTAGAGCGGGGATTCTGGGTTGGCCTCGTTGAAGGCGAGCAGCTCGTCGTAGAAATGCGGCTGCTGAATGGTGTAGACCCGGATCACGTCGAATCCGAACTCGGAGATTTCGGCAAGCCAACGTCCAATGTCGTCGGCGGTAGGTGCAAGTTCGCCCGGCTGATGCCCCGGGACCGTCGCTCCAAGGTTGATGCCGTTCAGGAAGTCGTGGGTCCCAGCGGGCGTCTCGAGGGCGAAACGGTCGCCGTCGACCGTTAGTGCAGCTGCTCTCAACGGAACTGATGGAACCTCGATGGCGTTGCGTGCGGTCAGGGGTTGAGCGCTGGCCGCCGGTACGGTCGACGTTGCGCTCTCGAACGCAAGCGCGTCAGGCCCCGAACTTGAGGTGCACGCTGCAGCGAGCAGTGAAGAAGCCACCACAATCGAGGCCAAGCGGTGGGGTGTGCGCACCCATAACTCTTCGGCGAATTCGCCCGAATCTGAAGCTGGCGTTACGCCTTGTGTTGATTGTGGTGGCGAATGACTTCGTCCACGATGAACCGCAGGAACTTCTCGCTGAACGTCGGGTCGAGTCCGGCGTTGTCAGCCAGGGACCGCAGTCTGGCGATTTGTACGGCTTCGCGATCTGGGTCTGCAGGTGCAAAGCCGACCTTTGCTTTGTGCTCGCCAACCCGCTTGGTGATCTTGAAACGTTCGGCCAGTAGGTGGATCAGGGCCGCATCGATGTTGTCGATGCTGTCTCGGCATTCACGAAGTACTTGGTCGTCATCCACGGCTGGCATCGTAGCGCTGCCGCGCTACGTTGGGCCGAGATGAGCGAGCACGAACATACGCCGACACAGGCCAAGATCCTGACCGTTTCCGATGGTGTGAGGTACGGGACCCGCGAAGACCGTTCCGGGGCCACCCTCCAGGCCCATCTTTCGTCGGTCGGTTACGAGGTCGTCGAGCGAGCGCTCACCGAGGACGGCAGCGACGCGGTCCGAGACAAGCTGATCGAGCTCGCCGCCGGATTCAACGGTGTCATCATCACGACTGGCGGCACGGGGTTTGGTCCACGCGACCTCACCCCCGAGGGCACGAGGGCAGCGATCGAACGCGAAGCACCCGGGCTTGCCGAAGCAATGCGTCTGGTCAACCCGTTAGGGCGCTTGAGTCGTGGCATTTGCGGCACGGTGGGGACCGCTCTGGTGATCAACACTCCGGGTTCCACGAAGGGCTGTGTGGAGACGTTCGATGCAATCGCTGACGTCATCCCGCACGCGGTTCGGTTGATGGTCGACAACAAAGACCAGCACCCTCATGCCGAGACGCCATCGGATCCGGCGCACGGCTAATGGCAGCGGATCATCTCACCGGCCCGATCGATACGTCGTCGTACCGCGACTCGATGATGCGGCGGGCGATCGCCAACGCGTCGACAGCGCGACTCCGCTCGGCGCCGAACCCATGGGTGGGAGCAGTTTTGGTCGATGGGTATGGCGTTGTCTACGACGGTGCCACCCAACGGCCCGGGGGTATGCATGCTGAGCGAGAAGCGCTCGCAGCCGCTGGCGAGGCTGCCCGGGGAGCAACGTTGTTCACAACGCTCGAGCCGTGTAGCCACACCGGCCGAACCGGGCCGTGCACGAACGCAATTGTCGACGCCGGTGTCGATCGAGTAGTCGTTGGGATCGAAGACCCTGACCGCCACGTTCGAGGTCGAGGAATTGCGGCGTTACGCGACGCTGGTATCGACGTGATCGCCGGGGTGGAGGCCGATGCCGTGGCCGAGCAACTCGCTCCCTACATCACTCATCGGTCGACGGGTAGGCCCCGAGTGATTCTCAAGCTCGCCATGACCCTCGACGGGTTCATCGCAGCGCCCGACGGCACGAGTCAGTGGATCACCGGCGCCGAGGCCCGCAAAGATGTGCATCGCCTTCGAGCCGAGTCCGATGCGATCATCGTCGGCAGCGGGACCGTGAAAGCCGACGATCCATCGCTGACCGTTCGAGACTTCACCCCGCCAGCCACCGACGACACCCTTCCGCCCCTCGATCCGTGGCGCATTGTGCTTGGGACGACGGCTGCGGATCTCGAGGCCGAAGCCAAGACCGCACCGTTTGAGTCGTGGGATCAGGGCATCGAGTCCCTACTCGACGAGCTGGGCTCGCGAGGCAAGCTACAGGTCATGGTCGAGGGCGGCGCTGCGGTCGCTGGGTCCTTTCATCGCAGCGGACTGGTCGACGAATACTGGCTGTACATGGCGCCCGCGTTACTCGGTGGGGGAGATGGTCGGAATGCGTTCTCGGGCGATGGCGCGCCGACGATGGCCGATATTCAGCGAGGTCGGTTTGTCGACGTCGTGCTACTCGGCGACGACATTCGTATCCGTTACCGCGCCGAGTAGTTCAGTTCTGTCTCGTTGGCGGCGCTTGCCCTAGTTGACGATTGCGTCGGTGTTGAGCGCGACGATTCCGGTTGCACCCATTTCGCGCAACTCGCCGAGCTTGGTCCACAGGTTGGCCCGCTTCACCACGATATGGGCAGCGACGAGATCGTCGCGACCGGCGAGCGGAAG
>CALLAA010000202.1 GCA_938002955.1 uncultured Acidimicrobiales bacterium | reverse complement strand
AACGTGCGCACACGGGTGCACGAATACGGCGGCGGCGCATGGTGGGTGTCCAACGGGGTGCTGTTCTACAGCGACGATGCCCGCGGCGGCGAACTCTTCATGCTCGACACGAAGAGTGGCAAAGAAACCCAGCTGACATCGCATGGCCACCGCTACGCCGATGGCCGCCCAAGTCCCGATGGCCAGTGGTTCGTGTGTGTTCGCGAACGCCACGACGGAGACGGCCCGCTACCGGTCGAGAACGAGATTGTCGCCATTAGCGTCGACGGGCAGGGCACCGAACTCGTCTTGCTCGCTGGCCGGGACTTTGTATCGTCCCCTCGCTTTGGGCTCGCCGGCGAGATCGTCTGTGTGGCCTGGGATAACCCGCACATGCCATGGGATATCACCGAGCTCGTGCTCATCGATCCGTCCTGGATGGACGGCGAGCCCGAACCGTCGAACCGGGTGATCCCGGGGGAAGCCGAGTCGGTCGTTCTTCCCGACTGGACGTCCGACGGACGCCTCCTTGCCGTGAGCGACCGGTCGAACTGGTGGAACCTGGTACAGGTCGACACCGTGACCGGCGCCCAGACCCCAGTGGTGCAAGGCGAGTTTGAGATCGCCACACCGGGTTGGGTGTTTGGACTCGGTCGATGGGTCGAGACCGCCGACGGCGTGATCGTCGTCGCTGGAACTCCTCGTGGCGACACGATCGGATTCCCAAACGGCTTCGTCGAGGACCGGCACACATCGGTCAACGCACTTCGAGCGCTCGATGATGGGCGAGTGGTGTACGTCGCATCGTCCTACAGCGAAGAGAGTGCGGTCTGGGTACACGATGGCGCCACTGCTACGCGGTTGTCCGAGCCGCGCGACCTCGGCTTGGATGAATCGCTGTTTCCGGACCCAGAGCTCATCACGTTCGACGTGTCCGCGGTCGATGCGACACAACCACCCGGTACAACTGCGCATGCGCTCTTCTACGAACCAGCGCTTGCCGACGGGCAGGTCGTCGATGGTCCACCGCCCTTGCTGGTGCTGGTGCACGGCGGTCCAACGGCCGCTGCTCGCCGTCAGCTCAATATGACGATTCGTTACTGGACCAGCCGCGGCGTCGCCGTTGCCGACGTCGACTATCGCGGCAGCACGTTGTACGGCCGTTTGTTCCGCGACGAGCTGAAGGGCCAGTGGGGTGTCGCCGATGTCGTCGACTGCGTCGCTGCAGCCAAGTACCTCGCTGAGGCAGGTCGAGTCGATCCGGCCAAGCTGATTATCGAAGGCGGCAGCGCCGGCGGTCTGACGGTGTTGAACGCCGTTGCGCACTACGACGTCTTCAGCGGTGGCGTCAGTCGCTACGGGGTTACCGAGTTGTCGAGCCTCGCAACCGATACGCACAAGTTCGAAGCCCGGTACCTCGATGGGCTCGTCGGTGCATGGCCCGATGACGAAGCGATCTACATCGAACGGTCGCCACTGACTCACGTCGACAAGATCTCTGTTCCGATGCTGATCTTGCAAGGATCGGAGGACAAGGTCGTCCCACCGAGCCAGGCCGACGCAATCGTCGCTGCGCTCGAGTCGAGGGGCGTGCCTGTCACATATCACCTCTTTGCGGGGGAGGGACATGGCTTCCGCAAGGCGGAAACCGTCGTCTCGGTCCTCGAAGCGATCGAAGCGTTCATATTTCAGCTCGACTCGTGACCAATTTCGGTAGTTGTACTGGATTGAGCTTGCGGACGACCTAACAATTGTGATGCACTCTTGGTGGGGCCTGAACAGGTCGTGTGGGCGTAGCAGCGGAGTAAGCGGTGGAAAGCATGGAAGACTTGGAGCAGCGCATCATTGCGCTGCGCCAACTACTCAATGGCGAACGGGAGCCTGCGGAGCTCTCTCGACGCCCGGTTATTGACCTTCGAGATGGCCACCGGCCAGCGCACGCTGCGCCGGGCCCGCTGCTCGATGACCTGACGACTCCGGCGACGGTTGTTCGCCTCGAAGTCGAGCACGGTCGCGAGCGGGCGCCATTGCACGCCGTTGGTTCAGCGGCCGATCGAGACGAACTCGCCAGCGGCGAGGTCGCCGAGGTCATTCGCTTGCAGGCGTGACCAACTGAGCGACCACAGTGTGTCGCCAATGACGATGGTGCGAACGATCGGGTCTTGGCCTGGGCCTTCGGGGTAGCAGAGCTGCAAGGTGCCATCGAGACCGAGGGCGTCGCGCTGAGTATCGGTCATTTGGATCCAGTCCCAGTCCTCGCAGAACAGACCTGTCGCTCCGGACTGGTTTGGTCCGCAGTCCTGGAACTGTAGGCCATCTTCTTGGATCATGAAGTTGATCTCTTCGGACATGTATCCGAGGTCGTTCTCTTCGCCTCGGAACTGTTCGAACGCATCGCGGGCGAAGACTTCGCAGTCGGTGGCGCCTACGGTTTCTTCGGTGTCTGGCTCATGGCTGATTCGGCCTGCTTCGGTGATGGTGCCAGCGTCGAGATCGATCCGGAACGCCACCGCTCCCCAGAACTGTTCGCTCCAGTTCTGTACGGGTAGGACCGCAAGCTGTTCTTGTGGCCACCACAGGAATGCCTTGTGATCCCATTGGGCGTCCGACCACGAGTTGTCCACCGTCCAGTTGCCCACGTCGATGGGGTTGGCCAGATCCGATACGTCGAACAGGGTGACCTTGGCGCCGGTCTCCCAACCCTGTTCGGTGGCCTCCTGGCCAATGCCGAGGACGTGGTCGGGGCCGAGCGGGTGAAGCTGTCCGGAGTAGCCGGTGATCTTGAGTTCACCGAGCACTTCGGGATTGGCTGGGTCGGAAAGGTCGACCGTGTAGAAGGGGTCCGTCTGGCGGAAGGTCACGACGTAGGCGGTCTCAGCAACGAAGCGGACGGCGAAGATCTGCTCGCCCTTACCCATCTCGCCGACCTGACCGAGCTGAACGAGCTCGTTGTCTTCGATGGCAAATGTGGTGACGAAGCTCTCCGAAGAGCCTTGATTTCCCCAGATCGTGCCGTCGGTCGTGGCGACTCGAAGCACACCGTCGTGTTCGCTCATGGCGAACTGGTTCAGCAGGTGGCCCCGGACCGAACCAGATGCGAGGTACTCCGGGGTTTCTCCACTGATCGTGAAGCCGTGCAGCTGGCTTGTGAAGTTTTGCTCGGCTGTCTCGCGCTGGTCTTCGGTGAAATTCGCCCAGTCATACCACTGGTTGGTGGAGATCCACATGGTGTTGGTGGAGGCGTAGATGTTCTGACCTGAGGCGAGGACCGATGCCGCAGCGGGAGTATCGAGTCCGCTCGTTCCATCGATCGAGATCACCGACAGCGAGCCGAAACCGGCAAACTCGGCTGGAGCGTGGACGTCGGCGCAGTCAGAGAGCTGGCCCTCGGAGCCATCGAAGCTGTAGTTCGGGAGCCAGTCGCCGATGGTGGTTTCCATCACGACCTCTTTGTTGAACCTCGCTGCGGCTTCTTCGCCGTTGCTGCCCTGTGGGAAGACGAAGCCAAGGTCGTGCTGGTCGCTTTGGAGGGCGACGCTGATCGTGCCGTCGACGAGGCGGGCGCTGAGGTAGTGCCCTTCGATCGAGAGGGTCGAGGTGATCGACGGGCTGTCGGCATTGGAGATGTCGAGCTCGATGATGTCGACCGATGGACCCTGGAAGCCGGTTGGTCGGCTGGTGTCGACGTCGCCTGCGAAGTCGGCTTCGGCGTCGTCTTCCGTGATGACCTCGGGGTAGAACTCCTCGCCGTAGGAGGTGCCGAAGAGGTAGACGCGGTCGCCAACGACGAGCATTTCTCGGGTGTTGTGGCCCAGGGCAATCGACCCGCGTACTTCGGGTGCCCCGTCATTGGCGTCGACGTAGGTGAACTGGCCATTGGTCATCGTGAGGATGCGTTGACCATCGGTCTTGACGTAGTCGGGTTCGTCGACCCCGGCTTCTTGGTTGTTCGTGCCCGAGAAGTCCTCGCCCTCGACAAGGCCAGCTTCTCCGTCGGCGCTGAAGGTCTGGCTCTGCGATGTCGTCGCCGTCGTGGCATCAGCAGCATCGGCGGCCGCTTCTTCCATTGCGTCCTCGACCATCATGACATCCTCGTCGAACATCACCGGGCCGCCCCAGTAATCGCCGTTGTTGAAGCCCCATGCGCCGACTCGTTCGGCGCCCTCGGTTTGGAGGTGGGTGAGGAGCGCATCGCAGCTGCCGAAGGTGGCCAAACCGCTCGTGAGCTGGATGTCGCCGCTGTTGACGGTGATTGTCTCATCGCCCGTGGGGACCGGAAGTACCACGTCGGGGGTTGCGACATCATCGCCGCATGCCGTTGCGAGCATCGCAAGAGCAAACCCGCTGGCAAGGATCTTTCGTCGTGTGGAGAACATTGAATCAACCTCGTCTGGTCACGTGTTTTCGTATCGGTTCTGTAGGTAGTACGCCTGAGCTGGTCGTCGGGTTCCCGAGTTCTGGGGAAATTCATCGAAGGTGTTGCCGCTATGTAAATCATTGGCCTCGACAACCGCCAGCATCGGGCCTCTCGACAGGAGTTGGGGTATGGTCCAAAGAGATGGACACACGCCCCGGGCACTTTGATGAGATGTACAGCCCTGATGGATCCGTTCGCGAAACGTTCGCCGACTACGGGAAGTGGTTCGAGAACGAAGATCCGCGTCAGCTCATCAAGAAGTCCGACGAAGCAGAGGCGCTCTTTCGCCGTACCGGTATCACGTTCAATGTGTACGGCGATGGCGCCGCCGACGAGCGACTGATCCCATTCGACCTCGTCCCGCGCATCATTGGCCATCGCGAGTGGGCTCGGCTTGAACGCGGGATCGAACAACGCGTCCGGGCAATTAACGCGTTCTTGTACGACATCTATCACCGTCAGGAGATTGTCCGAGCGGGAGTTTTGCCAGTCGAACTCATCTCGGACAACGTCGCGTTCCTTCCCGAGATGATTGGATTCACCCCACCGGGCGGTGTGTACACCCACATTGTTGGCGTCGACATTGTTCGAATCGGCGAAGATGAATTCTGTGTCCTCGAGGACAATGCACGGACCCCTTCGGGTGTTTCATACATGCTCGAGAATCGAGAGACGATGCTCCGGATGTTCCCCGAACTTTTCGGCGGAATTCGGGTTCGACCTGTCGGCAACTATCCACTCGAGCTACGAAGGTCCTTGACCGAGTGTGCACCGCTGCGCTCGGGTAACGAACCTGTCGTAGCAGTGCTTACCCCTGGCATTCACAACTCGGCGTACTACGAGCATTCTTTCTTGGCCGATCAGATGGGAGCCGAACTCGTCGAGGGTCACGATCTCAAGGTTGTCGACGGCCGGATCGCGATGCGAACCACCGAGGGATACCGTGCGGTCGATGTGCTGTATCGGCGAGTAGACGATGAGTACCTCGATCCGCTCACGTTCTCCCCCGACTCGCTCCTTGGAGTGCCGGGGGTGATGGACGTGTATCGGTCGGGCGGTATCACGCTCGCGAACGCGCCCGGAACCGGTATTGCCGATGACAAGGCGATCTACTCGTACATGCCCGAGATCATCGAGTTCTATACAGGTGATAAACCGCTCCTCTCGAATGTGCCCACCTGGAGATGCTCCGAACCAGACTCGCTTCGGTACGTGCTCGAACATCTCGACGAGCTCGTCGTGAAGGAAGTGCATGGCTCGGGGGGATACGGGATGCTGATTGGTCCAGCAGCAAGCACGTCCGAACTCGCCGACTTTCGAGCGAAATTGATCGCGCATCCACAGACCTATATTGCTCAACCAACGCTTGCGCTCAGCACGGTCCCGATTCTGACTCGGGCCGGTTTGGCGCCGCGCCACGTCGATCTTCGACCCTTCGTGCTCATGTCACCTGGTCAAGTGCACATGGTGCCAGGTGGTCTCACCAGGGTTGCGCTCGAGAAGGACTCGCTCGTCGTGAACTCATCTCAGGGTGGCGGGACCAAGGACACCTGGGTGTTGGACGACTGATGCTGGGGCGCACAGGGTCAGGCCTGTACTGGATGTTTCGGTATCTCGAACGGTCCGAGAACACAGCCCGGCTGGTCGAGGCCGGTCTTCGTATCGCTCTCACGAGATCGGCCGACGCAACATCTGAATGGGAATCGGTCGTCAAGACCGCTGGTCAACTCGATTCATTCCACGAAACCCACAGCACAATCGACGCGTCTTCAGCAGTCGACTTTTTGCTCCGTGACCTATCGAACCCGTCGAGTGTTCGTTCGGTTATCGACAGCGCCCGGTCGAGTGCACGGCAAGTGAGAACCGCACTCACACGCGAGGTGTGGGAGGCGACGAATAGTGCCTGGATGGCCTTGAACGATGCTCTCGAACGGCCCGTGATGGACCGGGACCTTCCGTCCACCCTCGAGCTGATTCGTCATGAGAGCGCCATCGTCCGTGGAGCGCTCCACGGGACGATGATGCGAAACGATCTGTACAACTTTGCTCGCCTCGGCACGTTTGTAGAGCGGGCCGACAGCACGGCCAGAATTCTCGACGTTAAATATTGGGTGCTCTTGCCGTCGCCCACCCATGTTGGTTCGTGGTTGGACAACGCTCAGTGGGAGACCATTCTTCGATCCGTCTCTGGTGAACGGGCATACCGGTGGGTGCACCCAGGGCCGATACATCCACGCGGTATTGCCGAGTTTCTTATTCTCGACCGCCAAATGCCTCGGTCGCTTGCGTATTCCTTCTCGAAGATCGATGACAACCTGCGACTGCTCGCAGGGACCTACACACAGCGCCATGACTGCCATGACCGGGCCCACGATCTGCTGATGAAGGTCTCCAACTGCACGATCGATGCAATCATGGCGGGCGGCCTTCACGAGTTTCTCGATAGCTGTATTGCGCAAACCGCAGCGTTGGGCGCGCAGATCGAACTCGACTATCGGTTCCACGAGTGAGCGAATCATGCGACTGACTATTTCTCACACGACGATCTATGAGTACGAGGAATCCGTGCCGTACGGGTTGCTTCAGCTTCGCCTAACTCCAAAGACGGTCGGCACGCAAACGGTCGCGAACTGGCAGACGTCGATCACTGGTGCAAGCCGGCAAGTCCAGTTCGACGATCACTTCGGCAACGCCGTCGAACTGGTGCGGCTCGACAGTGACAGCCCACATGTCGAAGTAACCGCGAGTGGCGAGGTCGAAACGTCCAACAGCGATGGCGTGTTTTCCTCCCAACCTGGCACATCACCGTTATGGCTGTTCCTGCGCAATACGCCCCTCACAACTCCCGGACCCAATACCTCCGACCTGGTCGAAGACCTCCCGAGCGGGTTTCCGAGCCTCTCGCTGGCTCACGAACTCGCTGCCCGTGTGCGTGACGCCGTCGACTATTTGCCCGGTTCAACAACGGTTGACGTAACAGCAGAGGAAGCTGTCACCCGAGGCCGAGGAGTCTGTCAGGACCACGCCCACATCTTCATCGCAACGGCTCGTCTCATCGGTCTCCCGGCCCGGTATGTGTCGGGGTATTTGCTGCTCGACGACGAAACCGAGGAGCAGGCAACGCACGCATGGGCCGAAGTATGGATCGACGCACTGGGCTGGGTCGGGTTCGACATCTCGAACCGCATCTGCCCCGATGAACGGTATGTTCGCGTCGCTACTGGACTTGATTATCGGGCGGCATCGCCGATTTCAGGCATACGATTCGGGTCAGGGAACGAGAACCTTCACGTGGACGTCCAGGTCCAGCAATAACAAGAAGTACCAAGGATCTGCCATGACGTACTGCGTAGCGATGAAACTCGACAAAGGCATGGTCTTCATGTCGGACACGAGAACTAACTCAGGGGTCGACAACGTCTCGGTATTCTCCAAGTGCCACACGTGGACATTCTCCGGCGACCGTGTCATTACGCTGCTGACGGCTGGGAACCTTGCCACTACGCAGTCGGTGGTGTCCGAGCTCGACGAACGCTCGAAGGCTCCCGAAGATCGGCTATCAACGTTGGCGGGCGAACCAACCATGTTTCGGGTGGCGCAACTCATTGGCGAGGTGCTTCGAGATGTGATCCAGCG
Source organism: uncultured Acidimicrobiales bacterium (assembly GCA_938002955.1). GTDB lineage: Bacteria > Actinomycetota > Acidimicrobiia > Acidimicrobiales > SHLQ01 > SHLQ01. The sequence continues at coordinate 2,086 of CALLAA010000202.1, read as the reverse complement.
AAACGCGGACACCGGCCAGCGAGCCGATAGCGCCTTTAATGCGACGTTGATCGTTGGTGGTCAGATCGGGACGATGGAGCCCCGACTGTTCCTGATCTACCCGGAAGGCAACTTCATCGAGGCGACGGCCGACACGCCGTTCCTACAGATTGGGGAGACCAAATACGGTCGACCAATCCTGATTCGGGCGTACGACCCCGGAATGAGTTTCGAAGAAGCCATCAAGCTTCTGCTTGTTTCGTTCGACTCCACGATCAAATCCAACTTGTCCGTCGGTCTTCCACTCGATGTGCAGATCCATGAGGCTGGCGTGTTCGCGCCGCGACCGTCTTTTCGTATCGAGGCGAACAACGAATACTTCGCGTCGATTTCAGACGGTTGGGGAGAGGCACTTGGCTCCGCGCTCTCCCAGCTACCCGACTTTACGTTGTAGCCCTGTCTTTGTCGCTTGGCGTCAGCTCGCGAATAGGGGACTTCACCGATGGCAGGCATCGTTGTCCCGCGTAGGTTGAAAACAACGAAAAAAGGCCACCCGAATCGAGAATTGGGGGTGGCGGTAGGTGCGAAAGAGTGGGACGCTAGAAGTGCGGGAGGGTGAGACGATGACGAAAACTGTCGACCTTGGAGTGGAAGGCCTATCTCCAGCTGTCTATGTGGGCGCTGGTGGATCAGCAAATGTCTTCGCGGCCAGGATTCTGGAGACCGGTCAAGAAGTAGCCGTCAAGCTGCTGCGCGCCAGCGCTGACTCCGACAAGGAGCGGGAGCGCTTCGAACGTGAGCACGAGACGCTTTCTCGGCTGTCGACTCATGACGGCATTGTTCCCGTCATCGACGCGGGCGTCACCGACCGCAACGAGCCGTACTTCCTCATGCCGCTCATGGAGGGTTCCCTGCAAGACCGGATCGACAACGAGGGAGCGCTCGAGTGGGAAACCGCGAGCCAACTGATTGCCGAGATCTCCGACACGCTCGACTTCGCGCACGCCAACAGCGTGCTGCACCGAGACTTGAAGCCCGGCAATATCCTTCTCGACACCGCTGGTGTTCCTCGTATTGCCGATTTCGGTATTGCGAAGTTGTTGGACTCGAACGTGTCGAAGTCGTCCAAGGCGCTCGGCACGCCGTCGTTCATGCCGCCTGAACGGTTCAAGGCTGTTGAAGCGACCGAGGCGAGCGATGTGTATGGCCTCGGCGCAACCCTCGCCGCGCTCCTCACGGGTACTGCGCCATTTCTCACCGGCGAAAACGACACCGACGCTGCGGTCATGATGCGCGTCATGAACGAAGAACCAGCGCCGCTGACCGACAGCGGCATTCCCGAGCCGATTGCAGCGATCGTGACGCAATCGATGTCCAAGGACCCCGAGTCTCGTCCAGCGTCGGCTGGCGAATTCGCCAGTCTGCTGCGCACGGCTTCGGCTGAAGCCGGTGGCGCGGTATCCAGTGGCCCGGTCACGGTCGCAATCCCGCGCCGTGAGCTGACGATCCCCGAACTGTCTACCCTCACGGTGGCAACCGAGGAAGATGAAGAGAAGAAGCGTCCGGCGTGGATCCTCCTCGCTGCAGCTGCGGTCTTTGTCGCATTGCTCGGCGCCGGCGGAGCGTTGGCCCTGTCGCAACGGGGCGACTCCGTGGCGCTCGATACGACCGACGTCGCTCCGGCCGCTGCTGTTCTTGGCGACTCGATCACCGCAGACGGGGCCGACGGTCTCGACGGTGAGTCCGATGCCGAAGGGTCCGCAATCGATGGCGAGTCCGATGGCGACGACGGCTCGGCGACAGGCGATGGAGCCGGTCAAGACGGCGACGGCAGCGGAGGCGACGGGGCCGATACTGGCGATGACACTACGGGCATCGACGGCACTGCTGGCAGCGAGGGCACCGACGACGGCACGTCGGGTACCGATGGAGCGGCGACGGATGGCACGAGCAACGGCAATACGGTCGGCGATGCGGCGAAGGACGACAGCAACGATTCCGATGGTTCTGTAACTCCAACTCCGGACTCATCGGTCGCCCCAACGACCGCTGCCCCTGTGGCCGCTGCGAAGTCGTGCTTCTCGGTCAACAAGTCCTCTGTCGAAGT
>CALLAA010000201.1 GCA_938002955.1 uncultured Acidimicrobiales bacterium | reverse complement strand
CCGAGATCGAACGCTGGACAGCCGAGCTCATTGGTGAAGGCACCGTGCCAAGCGCCGTCGTGTCCTACTACCGCTGCATCAGCGACCCCTCGGCCGTGCTGCTCTCCGAGAGCGGCGCCGTGTTGTGGAAGGGCCGAGCGGTCCGCACGGCCACCACCGAGCAATGGATCGCCCTCGTCGTCCGCGACGGCGGCTGCGTCCTGTGCCAGGCAGACCACACCCAATGCGAAGCGCACCACCTCATCCCGTGGGAAGCGCCGAGACAAGGCGAGACCGATATCGACAACCTGGCCATGGTCTGCGTCGACTGCCATCACCGCATCCACGACAATCACCAGACGCTGTTCTGGGACGTTGTTCAGCGGCGGTGGCGATTGCGGGTAGCCAAACCAGACGAGATCCCGCCCAATGGCCGCCGAGGCTCCCCTGGTCGAAGCATCGACCGGCCTGGTCAGCAGCGTTCGGCGACACCTCGCCCGGAACACTCTCGACATCCGGCCAAAGCAGCACCCGAATCACCGCCGGCGCAAACCGACCCGCACGCACGCGAGACAGCCAACGGCCTGCTTCGTCACGACCTCTTCGACTGGATCGAGTGACCCTGTGGCGCCCACGCACGAACGCAGCGACACAACCGAAGCGTTAGCACTCCGACGCGAGCTCCATGGCCGAAAGGTCGAGCGAACCGTCCGGCTCAAGGCCAGCACTTGTCATCTGTTCGCCAATCGCAAGCGAATGACGGAACTCGACGAGCGGCAACACGACCGCTTCGGCAAACAGCAAACGTTCGGCGCTCTCATAGATCGACGCACGAACGACCGGGTTCGGCTCGTTGCGAGCTCCGGTGATGAGCTCGTCGAAACGGGTGATCGACGTGCCGGTCAGATTGTCCCGTCCAGCGGTGTGGAACATGGCGCCAATGTCGGCCTCGGCGGTGAGCGTGGTCGACACCGACCCAAAGCGAAACAGCCCAAGCTCACCGCGAGCCGCACGAAGGCCATAGTCGGCCGGGTCGTGCGAGCGGGCGGTCGCCAGCAGGCCGACGGCTCGAAGCGACGACGCAACCGACTCGGCAAGACGCTGTTCGGTGTCGTCGCCTTCGGTCGCGTAATAGTCAACGGTGAACTCGATGTCCCGGCTCGGCGACGCATCGACCAGAAGCGTGGCTTGCGCAACGTCAAACACACACGCATCGCCACACGCATCGGCAACACCACCGAGCACATGCTGAGGCACGAAGCCCTGCATCACCCCAGCGTTCGGGAAATACTGGTCCCGCAATGCTTCGCGGTCGACAGCCTTGATGATCGCCTGGCGAATCAGGGCGTCATCAAATGGGGCAACGGTCGAGTTCATGGCAAAGAACGCATCGGCCGAACGCTCGACGGTGATCCCCCGAAGGTCGCCAAGCGGGTCGGCGGGGTCAACCGAAACCGCCATATCGGTCTCGCCAGCCTCGAGCATCGAGAGCGTCGGATCGACGAACAACTCGATCGTAGCAACCTCGCCAGGCGTCTCTTCGCCAGCGAAACGAATACCGTCTTCCCACAGCGCGGTCGGCACGAAATCGATCGACGAGCTCGTCGGCAACTCACCAACCTCGCTCGGCTCAGCGGGCCAAATACCAAAGGCCACACCAGCCAGAACTTGCGGCAGCGGCTCGAACCGCTCCGTGAGCGAGATCTGCACCGTCATGTCATCGAGGGCAACAATGCCAGCGACAGGACCATCATCGTCGGCTTCCCAACCAACAACCGGCCACAGGTTCGGGCCACTAATCGACGACACGCCCCGATCGGCAACCCGGTTCAAACTTGCGACCACGTCCGCAGCCAAGATCGGCGAACCGTCACCAAAGGACGAATCACCCAACACAAACGTCCACACCAAACCGTCATCACTCGCCGACCACGACGACGCAACACCAGGCTCAGCAATACCCGAAGCCGAATCCCGAACCGTCAACCCATCGGTCAATAGATCGGTCACGAGCACCTCGACCGGGTCGGTCTCATCAACCTCGTGCGGCGCCACAAAATCCAACGACGGCACACTCACCCGCAAGGTCTCCGGGTCCGCCTCAGCGAACGCCAAACCCTCCGGGGTGGTCTCCACCGGAGCAGCAGGCTCAACCGACGTCGGCGTCGACGACGCATCGCCGGAATCAGCAGGAGACGACGAACAAGCAGACGCAAGCAGAGCTAGCGCGACAACAGACGCTGAGAAAAGACGAGTCACCCTCGCCTATCGGCACAAAAACGCCGCGTCTAAGAAAGTTCAGCCCCATCTACAAAACGTGACGGGACCCCACGCACAGCCAAGCCGAACCGGCCCGAGTTTGCTCAGCCGAAGTCGAACAGCAACGCGAGCGCAACCGTCGTAAACGTAAACGCAGTCGCCACAAGAATGGTGATTCGGTTGAGGTTCTGCTCAACAACGGTCGAACCAGCAGACGTTGCACCAAGGCCGCCACCGAACATGTCGGACAGGCCGCCACCCTTACCGCTGTGCAGCAGAATGAGGGCGATGAGCCCCAAGCTCAGCAATACGTGTAATACGAGTACAAACCAGAACATTTCCGACTCCTTGCGAGAGATACAGACTACCGAAGTCGGTACTGAATGCAGTGCGCGAAGTCCTCAGCGGACAACGCAGCCCCACCAATGAGGGCCCCGTCGATATCGGGCTGGGTCAGAATCTCCGGCGCCGTGCCCGGCTTCACCGAGCCACCGTACTGAATACGAACCGCATCGGCCGTTGGCTTGTTGTACAAATCCAGCACCGTTGCACGTACCAACGCGCACACTTCCTGTGCATCTTCCGGCGTCGCCGTCGCCCCCGTGCCAATCGCCCAAATGGGCTCATAGGCAATGACCATGTTTGACACATCGTCGGCCTTCACACCAGCAAGCCCCTCACGAAGCTGCGTCACGATGTGATCCTCGACCTCGCCAGCCTCACGCTGCTCGAGCGTCTCACCACACGCCATGATCGGCGTCATCTCGGCCTTCACGATGGCCTTGACCTTGCGATTCACGTCCTCGTTCGTCTCGCCAAACAACTGACGACGCTCGCTATGACCCGTGATCACATACTGCACGCTGAGCTTGGACAACATCGCCGGCGCAATCTCGCCAGTGAAGGCACCCTTGGCCTCCCAATGACAGTTCTGGGCACCCAACGCAATCGGAATCTTGTCCGCCTGCAACACGGTCTGCACCGACCGAAGATCGGTGAACGGCGGATGCACCGACACGTCGACCGCCTCGATGTCGTCCTTCGTCAGGGCGTAGGACAACTTCTGAATCAGCTGGATGGCCTCAAAGTGGTTGAGGTTCATCTTCCAGTTGCCACTGATGAGCGGCTTACGAGATGTCACAAGAATTATCCCCTGTTGTTCTCGACACTTCCGGTCGAGATCCGTGTTGGTTTTGCGGTGCCCGAAGGCGTTTGGTTCTCGACACTGCCGGCCGAGAGCGGTGTTGGTTTTGCGATGCCCGAAGGCGTTTGGTTCTCGACACTGCCGGCCGAGAGCGGTGTTGGTTTTGCGGTGCCCGAAGGCGGTCTTTACGAGCTGTTGATGAATCTACTCGCTGCGTAGTGCAGCCAGGCCTGGCAGGTCACCCTTTTCGAGCAGCTCCAACGAGGCGCCACCACCGGTCGACACGTGGTCCATGTCCTCGGCAACACCGAACTGCTTTGCCGCAGCGGCACTATCGCCACCGCCAACAACGCTGAACCCGCTACCTTCGGCGACGGCATGGGCAACATGTTTGGTTCCCGCCTCGAAGCGAGGATCCTCAAACACACCGAGCGGTCCGTTCCACAACACCGTTTGCGCCTCGGCAATGATGTCGCTGAACTCTGCGGCGGTACCGGGGCCAATGTCGACACCCATCCACCCGTCGGGCACGCTCTGCCCAACCTGGCGAACCTCTCCCCCAGCGTCAGGGTTGAAGAGCTCGCCACCAGGGCCGATAGCGGTGATGTCCGACGGCAACACGATCGGCTTGTCGCTGGCCAACAATTCGCGGCAGTAGTCGACCATCGATTCCTCGAGCAACGAGTTACCGACCGGGTGCCCCATCGCGGCAAAGAACGTGAACGCCATACCGCCACCGATCAACAGCGAATCAACCCGCTCGGCGAGCGCATCGATCACCGCGACCTTGTCGCTGACCTTCGAGCCGCCCATGATCGCAACGAATGGCTTGCGAGCCTCGTTACGCACACCCATCAGAATCTCGACCTCTTTGGCCAACAGCCGGCCAGCCGCCGACGGCAAATGCTGCGGCGGACCAACGATCGAAGCGTGCTCTCGATGAGACGCACCGAACGCATCGTTCACGTACAGGTCTTGCCCCTCGATGAGCGTCTGCACGAACGCTGGCTCGTTCGCCGTCTCGCCCGCGTTAAACCGCAGGTTTTCCAGCAAGTTGATACCCGGGAGCAGCGCGTCGAGCCGGTCACGAACAGGCGCAATCGAGTACTCCGGGTTCGGCTCGCCCTTGGGGCGGCCAAGGTGGCTCATCGCCGTCACCGTCGCACCACGATCCTGCAACCAACGCAAGGTCGGTAGCGCGGAACGAATACGGAGATCGTCAGTAATCTCCCCGTTTGCGAGCGGAACGTTGAAATCGGTGCGAACAAGAACGTTCTTGCCCGCTACGTCGCCAAGGTCTTCGAGTTGAGGAATCGTCACAGCATCAGCCTACGGACACACCGGGCTGCCAGGCACGTTAGGCCTTGCTCGGAGACTTGCCGCGAGAGCGAGGCGAACGACGGTCGGTCGATACGTTCTTCTTCGCAACGGTCTTCTTGACCGACGTCTTGGCAGCGGTCTTCTTCGCTGCAGCCTTCTTCTTCGCTGGCTTCTTCTTGGACTTCTTCTTACCAACGGTTTCGGTCAGCTCGACAAGACGGGTCGAGTAACCCATCTCGTTGTCGTACCAGCCAGCGATCTTTACAAGGGTGCCCATGCTCATGGTCAAACCCGAATCGAAGACACACGATGCCGTACGTCCGACGATGTCGGACGAAACGATTGGCTCGTCGGTGTAGTCGAGCACGTTCTTGAGCTGACCCTTGCTCGCCGCTTCCTTGAATGCAGCGTTGATCTCCTCAACGGTCGCAGGCTTCTTGAGCACGGCGGTGAAGTCGGTGATCGAGCCGTCTGGAATCGGCACCCGAAGTGCCATGCCGTCAAGCTTGCCGGCCATCTTCTTGAGCACGAGGCCGGTTGCGGCCGCAGCGCCGGTCGAGGTTGGCACGATGTTGACCGCAGCAGCGCGGGCACGACGCATGTCCTTGGAGTGTGGGCCATCGACGATGTTCTGATCGCCGGTGTAACCGTGGGCCGTGGTCATCAAACCTTCGACGATGCCGAACTTGTCGTCGAGCACCTTGACCATTGGTACGAAGCAGTTCGTGGTACACGATGCGTTCGAGATCACGTGGTGACGGTCTGGGTTGTAGGTGTCGTCGTTGACGCCAACGACGAACGTTGCATCGCAGCTCGCCGGAGCCGAGATGAGTACCTTCTTGGCGCCAGCACGAAGGTGAGCACTCGCCTTCTCCTTGGAGTTGAAGACACCGGTCGACTCGATGACGACGTCGATGTTCATCTCTGCCCATGGGAGCAGTTCAGGATCGCGCTCGGACAGAACCGTGATGCGGTCAGAGCCAACACGAAGTTCCTTCTTACCGGCGCTGATCTTCTCGGGGAAACGACCATGCACGCTGTCGTTCTGGAGGAGCGCAGCCATCATGTCGATGGATCCGAGGTCGTTGACTGCAACGAACTCGACGTCTGCGTTGGTTGCCTTTGCGGCTCGGAGATAGTTACGG
>CALLAA010000200.1 GCA_938002955.1 uncultured Acidimicrobiales bacterium | reverse complement strand
GCCGTGATGGTTTTGAGTTCGTGAACGCGGATGTGTCGAATTACATTTGGGTTCCTGGTGAGGTTGATGTGGTGATGCATTTCGCGTCGCCGGCGTCGCCGATCGACTATTTGGAAATGCCGATCCAGACGCTCAAGGTCGGGTCGTTGGGCACGCACAACGCGCTCGGTTTGGCCAAGGCCAAGGGCGCGAAGTTCTTTATGGCGTCAACGTCTGAGGTGTACGGCGATCCGCTGGTGCATCCCCAGACCGAGGAGTACTGGGGCAACGTGAACCCGGTCGGTCCTCGTGGCGTGTACGACGAGGCCAAGCGGTTCTCTGAGGCAATGACCATGGCGTATCACACCCATCACGGGCTCGATACGCGCATTGTTCGTATCTTCAACACCTACGGGCCCCGTATGCGGCCCAACGATGGCCGTGTGGTGTCGAACTTTATTGTTCAGGCGCTCCAGGGCGAGGACCTGACCATTTATGGCGATGGTTCTCAGACCCGTAGCTTTACCTATGTTGCCGATGAGATTCGTGGGTTCCTTGCGTTGCTCGACAGCGACGTGACCACACCAACGAACATTGGTAACACCAACGAGTTCACCGTGTCGGAGCTCGCCGAGATGGTGACCGAGATGGTTGGGACCGGTAGCAAGGTCACCTATCACGATCTTCCTGTCGATGACCCGACACAACGCAAGCCAGACATCACCAAGGCCCGAGAGTTGCTCGGTTGGGAACCACAGATCCAACTACGCGAAGGCCTCGAACACACCATTGCCTACTTCGACCAACTCCTGAAGAACCAATAGTCCTTCACCCGTCGAGGTTCGCGCGCAACTATCGTCTGGCCCGTGACACGGGCTGCGATTCTTGTTGAACAGAATTGGAATGCCGTGCCGGGCGGGACGGCGCGAGCAACCAACCGTCTGATCGACGCGCTCGCGGCGCACACCGACGTTTCCGTTGTCGGTGTCCACGGACGTCACCGAAACGCTCCGCAATTGTCGCTGCCGGCCGGAATCGGCACCGCAACGGTGCCGTTGCCCGGCCGGGTCTTAGCCGAAACGTGGAGCCGCGTCGGCTTCCCATCTGTGGATCGGTGGGTCGAGGCTGACGTCGTCCACGCTCCGGCCTACGTGCTGCCGCCGACAAAGCGGCCGCTCGTCGCCACGGTCCACGACCTCGCGTTCGTGCGCCATCCCGAGTGGTTTACCCCGAACGGCGTTGCATACCTGAGCCGGTTTCTCCAGCGGGTTCGCGATTCGGACGCTGCGGTCATCGTTCCGTCGGGCGCAACCGCCGACGATTGTGTCGCCAAAGGAATCGCTGCCGATCGAGTGACGGTGATCCCGTGGGGGATCGATGTTGAGGCAGCAACCGATCACGATGTCGACCGCGTCCGTCGGCTCTATGGGCTTCCGGAATCGTTTGTCTTGTTCGTCGGCACCGTCGAGCCTCGAAAGAACCTGCATACGCTCGCCGACGCAATGGCGGAGCTTCCCGATGTCGATCTTGTCGTTGTCGGGCCTCCGGGGTGGGGCGATATCGAGGTGTCCGGAGCGACCCTGCTCGGCGAAGTGCCCTCGGAAGATATCGAACCGTTGATGGCCGCCGCCTCGGTGCTCGCCTATCCGAGCCACTTCGAAGGCTTTGGGCTGCCGGTTCTGGAGGCGATGGCACAGGGAACGCCGGTCGTCACGACCGTCGGAACCGCGCCGGCCGAGATCGCGGCGGGCGGAGGTCTGTCGGTGGATACCCGATCGGTATCAGCCCTTGCAGCCGCGTTGCGTGATCTGATGTCGGATGCGGCCCAACGCTCCGAGCTTGGTGCGGTCGGCCGAATCCGGGCGGGGGACTTTCTGTGGCAGGAAACCGCTCGGCGCACAGCAGACGTTTACGAGGCGGTTCGTTAAATGCAGAACATCGGTATCAATCTTCTTTGGCTGCGGCCCGGGGAGGTCGGCGGCACAGAGACGTACATTCGGCGAGTCCTTCGCTCGCTCAGCGATCATTCGCCCGAGTTGCGGCTGCACCTGTTTGGAACTCCCGCTGCACTCGAGGCCGTGCGCCCGGCTGTTCGTGGTGTCGAGGAGTACATCACCGCAGCTGGCGATCTCCCGCCAGCGAAACGGGTTGTCGTGGAGCGAACGTGGCTTCGATCCGTCATGGGGCCTGGACTCGATGTCGTGCATCACCCGGGCGGAACCGTGCCGTTTTCGAGCTCGGGCCGATCGGTCGTCACCATCCACGATCTTCAGCCGCTCGATGATCCATCCAACTTCTCTGCGGTGAAGCGACGGTTCATGGCCAAGGCCATCCCGAGCGCCGTGGCCCAGGCCGATGTTGTCGCAACCCCGAGTAACTGGGTGCGTGAGCGGGTGCTCGACCGGTTCGACATTGCCGAGGAGCGCGTTGTGACGGTCTCCGCATTTGCCCTGGCTCCCGACCTCAGCGTTGAAACCGAGCCGTCCCCACGGTTGGCCGCGATCTTGCAACGAGGCCCGGTGCTGTTTTATCCAGCGATGACGATGCGTCACAAGAACCACGCCATGTTGTTTCAGGCCTTTGCTGAAGCATCCCGGCACGAACCGGAGTTGCAGCTCGTCTGTGTCGGAGCGATCGGACGTGACCACGACGACATTCGTGGCAAGGCAGCCGCAGCGTCGCCACAGATCCACTTGTTGGGTCACGTCTCTCGCGTCGACCTCGACGCGCTGTACGTGCGTTCCGAAGCGCTCGTCTTTCCGTCGTCGTACGAGGGGTTCGGGCTGCCGATTCTCGAAGCCCAGCACGCCGAACTGCCCGTGGTCGCAAGCTCGACGACGGCGCTTCCCGAGGTGGTCGGGGGAGCGGGCGAGCTGCTCGACCCTCACGATCCATCGGCGTGGGCCCATGCAATGGTGCACCGTGTTCGTGGTGAGGAACGGGCCCGGCGGATCGCCGCCGGACGCGAAAACGCGAGCCGCTACAGCCCGGAGACGACCGCCGCGCAGCAGCGAAGCGCATACGAGCGGCTAACCGCCTAGCCTCAGAAGCCGTGAAGATCCAGGTCCTTTGCCCCCACTTCGAACCCGATAGCGCCCCGACGGGCGAATTCATGAGCGCCATCGTGAACAACTTGGGTGAGCTCGGTCATGAGCTACACGTGATCACCGCCCTGCCGTGGTATCGCGAGCACGCCGTCGAGACCGGTTGGGAAGGCAAACTCACCCGAACCGAAGAGCGACCGTGGGGCAAGATCACCCGCGTGCATCCATTCCCGACCGACAAGACCAACATCGCGGCGCGGGCTGCAGCCTTTGCCGGGTTTACGGCGATTGGCCTCGGCACGGCGGTCATCGACCGGTTCGACCCCGACATCGTCTTTGCGATGTCGCCGCCGCTGTCGCTCGGTGTTGCCGGATGGCTGGCCGCGAAGCGTCGCGGTGTGCCGTTCGTGTTCAACATCCAAGACGTGTTCCCCGACGTGGCGATCGAGACCGGGACCATCTCGAATCCAAAGGTCATCGCGGGAGCCCAGAAGCTCGAGAAGTTTGTGTACGACCGTGCCGACGTCGTCACCGTCCTGAGCGAGGAGATGCAGCGCAACGTCGAAGGCAAGACCGACTCGACCACGACGATCATCCCGAACTTCGTCGACATCTCGACCTTTGAGCCGCAACCCAAAGAGAATTCCTATCGCCAAGAGTTCGACCTCGTCGGCAAGCGAGTGGTCATGTACTGCGGCAATGTCGGGTTCTCCCAGTCGATCGAGTTGCTCGCCGACGCTGCTCGCGAGCTCGCCGAACTCGACGACGTCGTCTTTGTTGTGAACGGCGGAGGTTCGGCAATTGGCGAAGTGCGCCGTCGCGCCGAAGGTCTCGACAACTTCCGCATCATTCCGTACCAGCCCGTCGAGCGTGTGCCCGAAGTCCTCGCCGCCGCTGACGTGCACGTGATACCGCTTCGCAAAGGCCTCGCGTGGTCGAGCGTGCCGTCGAAGCTCTACAAGATTCTTGCTGTCGAACGCCCGGTTATCGCGAGCGTCGACGAGGGCACCGAGGTCGGTCGGGTGGTCGTTGAGGCCGAGGCCGGATACAGCGTTCCACCCGATGACCCAGCGCCCCTCACCGAAGCACTTCGGTCCTTGCTTGCCGATGCGCCGCGGCAAACAGCCATGGGTACGGCGGGTCGAGCATGGGTCGAGCAGTGGACGACGCCCGCTCGCGCTGCGGCGCAATATGAAGAAGTGTTTATGAAACTTCGGTAGCGCGATTCCAAACAAAGTGATTGCCGCTAGCGTTATCGCCGTGGCACGTTCAGATTCGTCGAAAAATTCATCCTCCGATTCCTCGAAGATGGTTGCAAAGGCAGCGAAAGCTGGCGCAACTCCTTCGTCATCGGTAGGCCGCGAACAGCGTTCGCTCGGTTTCCCAATGGCCCTTCTCGGCATCATCGTGCTCGGCAGCGCACTCGTGGTGTTTGCCTGGAACGCACGTGACGTCGAGGCGCTTTCGCCATCGTTCGCCGATCACTGGCACCTTCCATACGGCATCTACGACTGCACCCAAGAAGCGTTCCTTCCAAACCTCGAAGACCCGCGGACACCGAACTCGGGTATTCACACCCACGGCGACGGCGTCATCCATCTGCACCCACAGAGCTCGACCGCTACCGGCAACAACGCGCAACTCGAGCGTTTCCTCGAAGCGACACGAGCTCAGTTCGACGGCGATGATGCACTGACATTCACCGATCGCAGCGCACTCACCGAAGATGGCGCCACCTGCGACGGCGAGCCAGCAATCCTGCATGTGGCACGCTTCGTTGCGGGCTCGGACACTCCTGAAGAGGTCGTCACCGAGGATCTCGGAAGTTTCCGATTCCGGGCCGATCAGGACGGCATCGTGATCGCACTCGTGCCTGCAGGGGCTGATATTCCGCCACCTCCAGCAGCGTCGGTTGCAACCGCAGCTCAGGCGTCGCCGAACATTCTTCGGACCGACGGCCTGACCGACCTTCCCGAAACGCTTGAGGACAACAACCTTGGCGGATTCAACGACGACGGTGTGCTCGTCGACAGCGACGGCAACCCGATCCTCAACGCCGACGGCGAAGAGATCAACATCGCCGACATCCAGGCCGAGGCCGAAGCGCTGCAGGAAGAGGGCGGCGACACCGACGCCGATACCGACGAGTAATTTGCCGGTCAGTATCTGAGCGGTCTATTGGCTGCTGCCGCAAGGGCAGCGCTACACATTCAGGTCGTTGCGCTCGGCGGAGCGCTCATCTCGTCCTCGAGGCCGAGGGCAACGTTGATACGACTCGATGAGTCAGCCTTTTCGTCGCCACCCACGCCGAAGCGCAGCTCGATGTTGCGTTCTTCGCAGATCTCGGCTTCGGGAACAAAGCCAGGGACGCGATCGCCGCCGTTGGCGAAGATCAGCGCATAGTCGGGGAACTGGTCAGCAACGGCAGCGAGAGACGCACAGACGGTGCGGTCATCGTCTACGGCGATCAACGCGTGGTCGACGTTACGCAACGCTTGAACGACCCGAAGGCGGTCGGCCTCATCGATGATGACCTTGCCTTTCTTGATCTCTTGCTGCGCGTTGTTGTTGACGATCACGATGACCTCGTCGGCCAGCTCAGCTGCTGCGTCGATCATGTCGAGATGTCCGACGTGAAGTGGGCTGAAGTAGCCACTCACGATCGCTGCGGTTGTCTTCGTCACGTGAACTCCTAGAGGTCGTGCTTATCGGAATAGGTCGTCGTGGGGATCGCGGACGATTTCATCGGCCACGCTTCCGCTTCGAAACCAGCTGCTTGGGATGCCGCGAACGACGGCAGCTGGATATCCGGCGGACTTTCCCATTACCAGATCGGCAGCTGCGGCGATTTCATCAATGATCGCGACCTCGGTGACCTGGAGTTCGCGGCCGAGCGCATCGTTCGTGCCACGCAAATCGAGGATTGGACCTATGCCAGCACTACCGATTGCGACGTCGGTGACGCCGCGTCGCCAGGGCCTGCCAAAAGTGTCAGAAATAATTACCCCAATTTCGACACCCTGTTTTGCCCGGACAACATCACGAATTCGACGGGCTGACCTATCGGAATCGACAGGGAGTAACGCCGCGTGGCCAGCGGCAATGTTCGACAGATCGACACCGGCGTTGGCGCACACAAAGCCGTGTTTGGTCTCGCTGATGATCAACTCCCCTCGACGTCGCAGGATCCGAACCGATTCGTCCTCGACGATCGCCTTATGGCCACGAGGGTCGTTCATGTCGATCTTGACGACCTGCCCTTCGGCCTTGGAGACGACCTTCTGGGTGACGATGAGGACGTCATGTTCCTGCACTGGCGCGACGTCGCCGAGCATTCCAGCGAGGTCGTCGCCGGGTGCGATCTCGCCGATGCCGGTGACCGGGAAGATCGACAGCCCCTGCGGCGGTACGTCCGGCTGGACTGGATCGGCGCCGTCGGCGGTGTGGTGATTGGTCATGGTGTCGGTCCTTGCGTCGAACGAGTGGAGTGCAGATGGCCAGCTGAGAGCACCGAACGTGCCAGCGCGCTACTTCGGGTGGGGGAGGCCATGATCGTGTCGGTGACGAATGGCGTCACGCCACACTCCGAAATGGCGAGCGCGTGAGCGGCATCGACGTCGTCGATCAGGAGAACATCGATCACGTCTGACCACAGTTGGGCAACGCCGGTTGCGCTCGCTTCCAGGCCCAGTTCGTGCAACATGTTCGCCGCTGGGCCCTTCAGTGCCTCGCCGCCGACGATCGGCGAGATCGCAACGCACGACCCGGTCCGGGCTGAGAGCGCCTCGCGCACTCCCGGAATGTCGAGTACCGGTGCGATCGAGACGATTGGATTGGATGGTGCGATGACCACGATGTCGGCAGTCCGGATTGCCTCGGCAGCCTCCGCGGTGACTCGTGCCTGTTCGATGCCATCGAACCGGACGCTCGAGATCGCAACGCTGTGCTGCGTGCCGACGAAGTACTCCTGGAAACTGATTTCCTCACCGGTATCAGTTCGCGTTACTCGCGTCGACACCGTGTTATTCGTGACCGGAAGGAGCGTGACGCCAACATCCCATGCCGATGCGATTTCTGCGGTCACCTCGGTGAGGCTCGCTCCTTCGGAGAGTCGGGCGGTTCGTTGCATGTGCGTCGCGAGGTCCTGATCGCCCAAGCTGAACCAGTTCCGGTCGCCGTAACGCCCAAGCGCCTCCATTGCCCGCCACGTCTCGTTTCGGAGTCCCCAGCCACGGTCAGGGTCGATGGCGTCTGCGAGGGTGTACGTGATCGTGTCGATATCTGGGCTGATCGATAGACCGTGCAGCACCATGTCGTCGGCGACGTTGATGATCGCCGAGATGCTCGCCGGGTCTGCGACCCGAACCAGCCCACGCAAGAACCGCGCCGCGCCGACGCCGCCGCAGATAACGGTGATGTTCGGGGATAGGTCAGGCACCAGCCACTCGTTTCCGTGCGTCGGCGAGAATGTCGGCGAGCGACGTTTCTACCGGGATGGTTGGGCTCCAGCCCGTGTCGTTGATGATGCGGGCGTTGTCGCCTCGTACCACTGGTGTGTCGACGGGGCGCCGGAGTGCTTCGTCGACAACGAACCGGACATCGTGCTCGGAGAGCGCAGCGAGGCTGTCGGCGAGTTCCTGGATCGAACGGTCGATGCCGCTGCACAGGTTGTACGCGGTGCCGGAGCGCCCATGCAGTGCAGCCTGGCGGTAACCGGCCACGATGTCGCGAACATCGGAGAAGTCCCGGCGGACGTCGAGCGAACCAACCTCGATGTCGCGGTGTCCGTCGCGCTCTGCGAGGGCAATTCGGTGGGCGAGTCCAGCGCAGACGAAGTCTGGGCTTTGTCCCGGGCCGATGTGATTGAACGATCGAAGGCGGAGTACGTCCTGGCCGCGTCCAATGTGGGCTTGCATAGCGAGGGCGTCTGCGGCCACCTTGCTCGCTGCGTAGGGATTGGACGGGCGCATCGGGGCGTCCTCGTCGATCGGTAGTTCGTCTTCGGATACCGAGCCGTAGATTTCGGCGCTCGTGACGACCAAGACCCGAGCGTCGCCGGTCGCGTGCGCGGCGTCCAACACGTTCTGCGTTCCCTCGACGTTGGCCCGCAGCGTCCCGATCGGGTCCTCCCATGAGGTAGGAACGTGGGATTGCGCCGCGAGGTGGTAGACGACCTCGACGTCGGCAACGGCGATCGCGGCGTGAATCTCCTCCCGGTTCGTGACATCGGGACCCCCGTTTTGGCGAGTGAGAGCCACAACGTCGTCTCCGGACGCGAGCAGGTGTTCATGGAGGGTTCTGCCTACGAATCCGCTCGCGCCGGTGATTAGTGCACGCATCACAAGAAACCTAGGGGAGGGTGCTGGTCGTAGAGGGCCACGAACCGGTAGCGTAGCGGGGCTGTGCAATCGGCCTCCGACTCCCCTCCAGCGGATAAGACCGCACCCCCGGCAGTACGTGTCGTTATTCCGACACGGGACCCCGGGCCGTGGTTTGACGACGTCGTTACGGCGTTGGCCGCCCAGGACTATCCAGCGGTGCGCGTCACGATCGTCCACGGGGAAGACGACGGCCCGCTATTGGAACGTCACCGGGCGAGTCTGCCCGACGTCGAGTTCGTTAGCAGCCCGGCCGAAACCGGGTTTGGCGAAAAAGTAAACATGGTGGCCGACCGGGCGAGCGAGAAACTGCTGCTCATCCACCACGACGACCTGGCAATGGAACCGGGCACCATTTCGGCCCTCGTGCGTGAGTGGCTGCGCCGCAACGAGCCCCGAACGTTGGTAGCCGCCAAGCTCCTCGATTGGACCGAGCCCGAGCGTCTCATGCCCGCGGGCTTCAACGCCGATCGATTCGGTGCAACGAGCTCGGTTGTGCGTCCCGGTGACCTCGACCAAGGCCAACAAGACCGTGTTGTCGACCTCTTCGGTGCATCGACGGCTTGCTTGCTGGTCGACCGCGAATACCTCGTGTCCATCGGTGGCTTCGATGAGGCGATCGACTGGCACGGCGAAGCGTTCGACCTGGCGCTTCGTACTCGCTCGGTCGGTGGCCAAGTCGTGATCCCGGCGACCGCACGCGCTCGCCATCGTGGCGCGTTCGACAACCGCGACGGAGCGTCGACTGCCTTTCGCGAGCGACGACATCAAATGCGCGCTGCGCTTGCAGCGGCCCCGCTCGCATCGCTGCCGCTACTGCTACTGTCCTTCGCTGTTCTCCATCTGGTGGAGTTCGTGGTTGCCGTTGCTCGGCTCGACTTACTCGATGCGCTGTCGGTGCCGGCGGCGTGGCTGTGGAATCTTGCAAACGTCGGCTCACTCGTAAAGCGACGCCGTGCAATTACCCAGCACGAATCCTTTAGCGGCGACGAGCTTCGGCTCATTCGTAATCGTGGCTCGATCCGTATCGCCGAGAGTGTCGACCGACGGGTCTCCCAGCGCGAGATCGCGACCGAAGCGGGCGAAGCCACCATTTCGGTGATCCGCGTCGCCGGCGGGATTGCCCTGGGCGCAATCTTGGCGTTTGGCGCTCGTCATCTGCTGACACGTGATATTGCCGAGATCGGCGAGTTCCGATCGGTGCCGGACGATCTCGGCACGCTCACCGCCGACTGGTGGAGCGGCCTGCGCACGTGGGGAATGGGCAGCGAGGGCTCGGCGTCGTTCGCCCTGCCGTTGCTCGACGTGCTCGGCATTGCGACACTCGGTTCTGCACGGCTGTTGCGCATGGTGCTTATCGTTGGGCCGGTAATCATCGGTGTCGTCGGCGCTTGGAAGCTCTTTGGTCGCACCTCTTCGGACTACGCCCCAGTGGCTGCAGCGACGCTGTATGCGGCCTCTCCGCTGCCGTACAACGCACTCTCGGGAGGGTCCCTCAAGGCGCTTGCGCTGTACGCGCTGTTGCCGTGGATCCTTGGGAACCTGATCGCCACGAGTCAACGCACATCGCTCGGGCCACTTCGGTCGGTGCGAGCGTCCACGGTCGCCCTGAGCGGTCTCGTCGCGCTCCTGATCGCCGTCGCGCCATTCCTTGGGCTGATGGTCCTTGTCCTCGTCGTGGGCTTCATCGCTGGATCGTTGCTCTCGGGTGACATGCGCGGCATCGTGACGTTGGTGTTGACCACGGCCATCGCCGTGCTTGTTGGATCGTTGCTCAACCTGCCGTACCTGCTCGATATCTCGTCGTGGAGCCAGTTCGCGGGGTCCCAGACCTCGCGTATCACCGACACACCGTTGACCGCACTGCTCACGCTCGACCTTGGTCCGGTGGGATCCTCGATCCTTGGGTGGGCCGTCTTTGCACCGGCGCTTTTCGCAGTGCTCTCCGCAACGGGCGAGCGATTCACGTGGGCCATGCGCATCTGGGGTTCGATGTTGCTCTGTTGGGCGATTGCGTGGGCCAACGTCCGCGGGTGGTCACCAGTTGGTCTGCCGGTCACCGAGGTATTGCTCGTGCCCGTCTCGCTCGGCTTCGCTGCGCTCGGCGGAATCGCTGCGTTGGTCATCGACGTCGACCTCGCCGCAACCAAGAAAATGCGACGGTTCCTGCCGGCTGCTGCAGCCGTTGTCGGCTTCGTCATCGCCGTGGTGCCATTGCTCGGTGCCGCCGGGTCCGGGCGCTGGGAAGTTGCCCGAGTCGACCTATCGACGACCTATGAGTCCCTCGAGTCGGATCCCGGCGATGGTAGCTATCGGGTGCTCTGGGTCGGTGACGCACACGTTCTCGGCGCGGCATCGATTCCCACCGCAAACGGGTTGGCCTGGACGACGTCTCTCGACGGCGTGCCGGACATTCGTGCGCTCTGGGGAGGTCGAGACGAGGGAGCCACCACGGCGCTCTCAGAGGCCGTTGCAGCGGGTCTCGACGGACGCACGTCGCGCCTTGGGCGTTCGCTTGCCCCATTCGGAATCCGATACATCGTCGTGATGGACCAGCAGGCCCCGGTGCCTGAAGCCTCGCGCCGTGAGGTCGTGTCCGATGTTCGTGCTGCGCCGCTCAACGGACAGCTCGATCTCGTCAGCGATGGCGTGGTCAACCCCGCCGTTCGCGTCTACCGGAACACGGTGTGGGCACCGGTACACGCCGCGCTCGCCCCGGCATCGCTCGAGGCGCTCCAGTTCACGAATGCCGACCCGGCCGTGACCACCCGCTCGGGCCACGCAACATTTACCGGGCAGACCCGAGTCGAGCGAAACGTGTATGCATCGTGGGAGCCTTCACCGCGTTGGGTTCTCGAGGTGGACGGACGAGTTGCTGCTCGGATCGACACGGGAGCTGTAGGGATGGGCTTTCAGACCGCGGACGCCGTCAATACCGAGGCGCAGCTCACGTACCAAACCGCCGACTCTCATCGCATCATCGTGATCTTGCAGGCCTTGGCGTGGGTGGTGCTCTTCGCTGGCCGCCGCTGGCTGGTCGGCGAACGACGCCGTGCCGACCGTGCGGAGAACGCTCGACTGGAGCGAATCGGATGAACGCATTTCGACTGCCCGGATTGCTCGTCGTGATCGGTCTTCTCGTCGGCGGACTCGTGATCGACCAATCCCGCGAGGCCCCAGAAGTCGCGGAGCGAGCAATTGGCTTGCCCGGAACTGCCGTTGCGCCCGACGACGCAATCTCCTCGACATGGCTGTGTGCAGCTGCGACCGCTGGCTCCAACGACACCGCCGACTCCGAAGTCGTGCTCGCAAACACCCGTCCCACTCCTGCTCGTGCATCGATCTCGGTGTTCCGGGGGTCTTCGGAGCCGAGCGGCGGTTCCGAGGTGAGCGAGCTCGATATCGACCTTCCTGCTCAGGCCGCAACCAGCGTTCGTCTGGCCGATCTTGCGCCCGACTCTGAGATCGTGTCGATCGCGGTCGAGATCGACTCGGGGGGAGTGCTCGTAGACAAGATCTCGTCGGGTCCAGCTGGTGTTGCCCGTACCGCATGCGCTACCGATGCATCGACCGAGTGGGTCGTGACGTCTGGGGCGACCGTGCCGGGAGCCCGCCTGCAACTGGTTGTGTTCAACCCATTCCCCGGTGAGGCGACCGTCGACATCGACTTCGTCTCCGAGGTCGGTACTCGACGGCCCGAAGATCTCATTGGTGTCCATGTGCCGGCTCGTACCTCCCGAGTGATCGAGGTGAGCGATTTCGTGGCAGCGTCAAACAACATCACGAGCTTCGTGCGGGTGCGTGCCGGACAGGTCGTCGCCGAAGGCATTCAAACGTTCGACGGGTCCGCTGCGCCGCTCGGTCTGAGCGTGATCACCGGCGTCCCGACCACAGCCGAAGCGTGGTACTTCGCCGGTGTAACGCCCGCTGCAGGGCCAGCGAGGCTGACGGTCGTCAATCCCGGCGAAACTCAGGTTCGCGTCGACATCGAGGTCTACCCAGCCGCTGGCGAGCGATTCGTCGAACCGTTCGAAGTGGTTCTGCAGCCCGGCCAAAGCGACATCGTCGATCTCGAGAGCACGGGCCGGCTCGCCGAGATCTCGTCGTTCTCGCTCATTGCGCGCTCGCTCGATAACGTGCCGATCATCGCTGGCGTCGAGCAGCGTCCAGCCGTTGCGGAGCCCGATCCAATCGCGGAGATCGTCGAACTCGACATCGATGCGCCAACCACCGGCTTCGCTGCATCGGCCGGACAGGCAATGCCCGGCACCCGGCTGTACACGACGGTCGATATCGTCGAGGACGATCAGCGTTCCGCGCTGCACATTTTCAACCCGACGCCAGACAGTTTCGTGCAAGGGCGGGCGACAATCGCCATCGATGGGGCGAGCCGCGACATCCGCTTCGAGGTCGGCCCAGAACGCACTGTTCGGATTCCGCTCGTCGAGGTCGCAACCGGTCGCTACTCGTTGGTCCTCGACGCATCGGGGCCGATCGTCGCCACCCGCGAGATCACCGGCTTGAGTTCTCGCTCCTGGGCCCCGCTGCTCCCCGCTTCCGACTCGATTCGCTAATCCCGCACAAACCCGATCAGTTCGGCTCGTTGGACACCACGACGCGGTCACGTCCCGATGTCTTTGCGTCGAGGAGCGCTCGGTCGGCGATCGCCATGAGATGGTCGCGTCCGGTCGGCCCTGGCGTGGACGCCAGGCCAACGCTGATCGTTGCATCGATCTTTCCGACAGATGCCTCGATCGGCGCCGAACGCACCAGGGTGCGCATGTCCTCACATGCTTGCAGCGCGGTGTCGGTGTCTTGGCCGGGAAGGACGACAAGGAACTCCTCGCCGCCGATTCGGCCAACTGCGGATCCGGTCGGTAGGGACGTCTCGGCTCGAGACACGATCTCGGCCAGAACTTCGTCTCCGACCTGATGGCCGTAGGTGTCGTTGATCTGTTTGAAGTTGTCGACATCGATGATCGCCAGCGCACCTGGACCGTCGGACCGTGCGACCTCTCGTTCCGCAGAGAGCAGGATCGAGCGCCGGTTTGGAATGCCGGTCAGCATGTCGGACCAGGCGTGGCGATCCAGATCGTCGAGCGGGCGTGTCGCACGAGACGCAACGAACGCAACCAACAAGAATGCGATCCCACCCGCAACTGCCAGCAGTGTTCGCTCGGTCGCACGGGCGGACGCAAGGCCGCCGACGAGGCTGTCCTCAGGTCCGAACACGGCGACCGTCCACTCGCCATCGCCAACAGCGACCGTGCGGAACGACGCTCGGGACGCGCCGATTCGTTCGTTCGTGAACGCGGCGACGAAGGGGCCCTCAGCCGCACCCTCGATGACGAAGGAGCCAACCGCAGCGCGTGCACGTTCGTCGTCGAACTCTGAAATCGTGACCGTGCGGTAGCCATCGTCGGTCTGTCGTTGGAGGAGCGATGAATCGGGATGGGCAATGACGACACCGTCCTGATTGACAATCACCGCGCTGCCGTCGACGCCGATGTCGAGCGACGTCAGGAAGGTCGACAGGGAACCGAGCTCGATGTCGGCACCCACGACGCCGACGAGCTCGCCATCGTGAATGATTGGTGCAGTGGCCGTGAGGCCGAGCTGCTGGGACGTGAAGAACACGTACGGGTCGGTCCACCCAACCGGACCGTCCAGCGCAGCCGCTTGTTGATACCAGGGGCGAGTGCGAGGGTCGTATGTGTCGGTCGGGTCGAGTTCGGTTCCTTCCGGAGTCCCATCGTCGTCGACGGTTGTGAGTTCGGTCGTCGACAAGCCTCCGGCCTTGGAAATGGTCTTAATCCGATATCCCTCGTCGGCTCGAGATACGTACAGAAACGACCCGTCGGGTCGTCCGACAAACACCCCGTCGAGATGATCGGTGTCTTCCATCGAGGCAATGAAGGTTCGCGTCACCGTGGACTCGCTGAGTTCGCCTTCAGCGAGCGCATTCGACATGAGCGTCACCACCGATTCTGCCGGCTGGAGGTGTGCCCGCATGCGGTCGATCGCCTCGGCGGTCTTGGTCGCGAGGAGCGCATCTTGGTGATCGGATTCTGCGGTGGCCGCGACGCGTCCGGACACGAGAAACAGGACGAGCAACGTGGCCGCCTGAGCAATCAGCAGGCCGAGGATGACCCGCTGACGCGTATTTCTTTTCATAGACGACATGATCGTCGCGTTCCTGACAATCTTGACAGTCGGCAGGTGTGAAATGTTTGACGTTCGTTGACCGGCCGCCTCGCCCGGTCTGGGCCTAGGCGTCCTCGGCAGCGTCCCGGAGCTCGGCGAGCTTGGCCCACAGATCAGCCGACGTCGGAGGGCCGAGGAACGACGCTCGGGCCACCCCAGAAGCGTCAGCGATCACAACGGCGGGGACTGCGGTGATGTTGTACCTCTCGTGCATGGCCTTCGCTGCGCCGACCTCGATGTTCTCGATCGCGACCTCGTCGCTCTCCACGAGTTGGGTCGACGTCCACACTTTGGCGCATGTCTCGCACGTCGCGGACGTAAACACGGCGACAAGCCATGGGGCATCGGGGCGCACAAAGTCCGTGCGATCCAACTGGTCAGGGGTGCTGTGGCTTTGCGGGGCGGTCGGAACGTCTGGCGCCTGTTGTTGCATATACCAGCCAACACCGAGGGCGACAGCGGCCACCGCGGCCACGATCAGTATCTGCGTCATGAACGCGGGTGGTCGCTACTCGGCGGTTTCGAGGTCGCTCACCGACGCATCAGCATCGGCAGCCGAGTTGTCATCGACCGGGTCCGCATCAGAGGCAGCGTCGGCCGTGAGCGAGGTGTTGCCCGGCAAGGTCAGGTTGGCTCCGGAGAGGTTCAGAAGTCGGTAGACCTCGTCGCCGCTGATGCTCTCGTGCTCGAGGAGCGCTCGAGCAATCAGGTCGAGACCGTTGCGGTACGTCGTCAGCAAGTGACGACAGTGATCTTCGGCTTCGATCAAGATCCGACGGATCTCTTCGTCGATGAGGCGAGCAGTATCTCCGGAATGTCCGGCCTTGTTCTGCATCATGTCATCACCGAGGAAGACCGGGCCGGAGTCCGAAAGCGACATGGGGCCGATCTTCTCGCTCATGCCCCATTCGGTCACCATCCGCCGAGCAATGTTCGTGGCCTGCTGGAGGTCATTGGCCGCACCAGAAGACGACTCGTTGAACACGAGTGCTTCGGCAACACGACCGCCCATCGCCATCACCATCATGGCTTCGGCTTCGTCCTTGTCCATCGAGTGACGGTCATTGGTCGGCAGCGTCATCGTGACACCCAATGCCATACCGGTCGGGATGATCGTGACCTTGTGTACCGGATCGTGGTTGTCCTGCACCGCAGCACAGAGGGCATGGCCAGCTTCGTGGTACGCCGTACGTTCGACCTCTTCCTCGGTCTGGACCATCGACGTACGTTCAATACCGAGGAGTACGCGGTCGCGAGCCTTTTCGAAGTGGCGCATCGCAATCTTTGCGTCGCCAGCACGAACAGCGAACAACGCTGCTTCATTGACCAGGTTGGCAAGATCGGCACCGCTCATACCAGGAGTACCTCGAGCGATCACGTTGACGTCGAGTTCGGCTTCGCTTCGCTTGCCCTTCAGGTGAACGGCGAGGATCTCCTTGCGATCTTCGAGCTCAGGAAGTGGCACAACCACCTGGCGATCAAAGCGGCCTGGGCGCAGGAGCGCCGGGTCGAGGATGTCGGGGCGGTTCGTCGCAGCCATCATGATGATGCCTTCGGACGCCTCAAAGCCATCCATCTCTGCGAGCATCTGGTTGAGCGTCTGCTCACGCTCGTCGTGGCCGCCGCCCATACCGGCGCCACGCTTGCGGCCAATGGAATCGATCTCATCGATGAAGATGATCGCACGGCCCATCTTGCGGGCGGATTCGAACAGGTCGCGCACACGACTTGCACCAACACCGACGAACATCTCCATGAAGTCCGAACCAGTGACCGACATAAATGGAACGCCAGCTTCGCCAGCGACCGCACGGGCGATCAACGTCTTACCGGTTCCGGGAGGGCCGACCAGGAGCATGCCCTTGGGCGTGCGAGCGCCGATTTCGCTGAAGCGCTCCGGGCTCTTTAGGAAGTCGACGACCTCGGTGATCTCGCGCTTGACGGCCGCGTAACCGGCCACGTCGTCGAAGGTTGTGCCAGGGCGTTCGGTGGTATAGGTCTTCGCCTTGCTGCGGCCAACCGACATGATGCCGCCCATCTGGCCCTGCGCCCGGCGCTGCATCCAAACAAAGAAGCCGATCAGGAGGCCGACGGGCAAAAGGAAGAAGAGCAGCTGAACGAGTGCGTTCTCCGTTGGCGTGACGAACTTGACGCCGCCTTCGGTGCCATCGTCTGGCGATGGGACCTTCTCATCGAGAAGTGCGAGCTCTGCTTCATAGGACGTGACCGGACCACTGGTCGAAAAGACCGTGCCCGAGTCGTCGTTGAGCTCGAAGGTGATCTCACCCGTTGCATTGTTCCGCAGAACCGACTTCACTGCGCCGTCCTGGACGAAGCTGAGATACTCGGTATACGAAACCGGCTCGCCTGCCTCTCGATCGGTCGAGAAGATCGCCAACATTGTGAAGACGACGAGCGCGAAGAACGCCCAGGTTGCCATGCGAGCCGTGTTCGAACGTTCCGGAGTAGGAGCGGACGGAGGCTTCGGGGAAGAAGGTGCCATAAAAATACCCTAGTTGCTTGGTTGTCAAATCGGAGATCGTATGCGTGGTGTTAGGGGTAGAACCCAGAATGTTTTCGCAAATTCCCTATTTCCCGCTCATTCTTCGCTCCCGGCACTCGCCGCCGTTCGTCGATCCTTGGCGGATCTCCTCTCTTCCACAGCTTTGGCGCTAGGGCGCCAAAGCTGCCCATTCGCTTCGCTCGGTGTGCTCTGCGGTCTGCCGGAGGCCGTGTTCCGCCCTCCGTCCCTCCGGGCTGGCGTCATTCCCGCTCATTCTTCGCTTCTGGCCTCAAGTCTCGGGGAGTAGTAGCTATCGCGCGGTGCGCGCGATCCGTTTACTATGCTCGACTGCATGAACCGCACTTGCGCGCGCCCGACCTGTTCCGTTTCGGCTGCGGCCACCATGTCGTACGACTATGAGGCGCAGATCGTTTGGATGGAAGAACTCCATATCGAGTCGCACCCCATGACTCACGACCTGTGCGCAACGCACGCCGACCGCTCGACACCACCGAGCGGATGGGAGCTTCGCGATCAGCGCAGCCCACGCGGCATCTACGCCCTGCACGCCAGCTAGCGGTGACCCAAGACTCGGCCGGGCCGTCCGCCGCCGACTCGAACGCGCCCGTCACCACGGGGCGATGGGGGACCGGCGAAGCCGTCCTTGCCTGGATCTCCTCGGTCTTTGTCAGCACCGCGGCCTATATCGCCCTGCTATCGATCGGCGGCTACTCGCCGTTCACGCCCCAGCGCCCCGGCGGGCACATCGGGCGAATCGTCGGCCAGATCGCAAACGGTGAGGCCCCGAACGACGACTCGGTCCCACTGATCTGGAACATGCTGCTCCTCGTTCCCGGCTGGATCATCCTGCTCGGCGTCTCCTGGGTCGCTGCGGGTGCGTTCGGACATTCACGCCCGGGCTGGTCGCTCACGGGCACGAAGTCGGATGTTCTCGTCGGCATCGCGAGCGGACTCTTTCTCCAAGTCCCGATCATGATCGTTGTCGGGATCCTCATGCAGCTGATCCTCGGCGAGTTCGCTCCGTCCGGACGCGCCCTCGCGCTCGTCGACAGCATCGATTCGCCGCTCGCGGTGATCGCACTGTTCCTTGCCGTAGCTGTTGGTGCCCCGATCGTCGAAGAGCTGTTCTACCGAGGAGTACTACAGGGTGCGCTCGTCGAACGGATGGGACCCGTGCTCGGGATTGGGCTCACGAGCGTCATCTTCGGGGCCGTTCATCTTTCGGCGATCGAGTTCGCACCGCTCGCGGTCGCCGGACTCGGCTTTGGCGTGCTCGCATGGAAGCGCGACCGGCTCCTCCCCGCAATCGTCGCGCACATGGCGTTCAACACCTTCACGTTGGTGTTGCTCTTTGCTTCTACCGGCGGCTGATCACACGCGTGCAGCGCCGCTGTAGGTCCTTTCACCCACCGGAAACCGTGACGTCGTAAGGCACACGAATCAATTGTTGGTCGAACTCGCCTCGAACCCTTAGCTGCCTCCGGTCGCCGACGACAGGGATGCACGACCTCTGACCGATGGCGGACAGGGCGCACACCGAGGGTGAAACCATGAAGCAGTCTCAAGTTCAACAACGCAACTGTCAGAAGTGCACACGAGCCATGGTGTCGATCACACTCGACATCGACGAAGCAAAGCGCACGCTGCACAGCTGCTCGCATTGCGACGTTCGCATTTGGGAAGCGCCCGGCGAGTCCATCAACCTCGAGGGTGTTCTGACCGAGTTGTCGGATTCTGCTGGCCGGTGACCACCGCATAGGTCCCGGTTAATGGGATGCTAGAGCCATGACGTTGGCTACCCCCCAACGCCCGGAGACAGACGGCGCCGCCGATCCTGTCGATCACGGGCGTGATCACGCTGCGACGGATCGTCTCGAGAAGATCGTTACGGCGCTCGTCGTCACCGCCAGCGCGCTGTTCGTCTTCTGGCAATTGCAGCCAAACCTGATCTTCACCAATTCGACGCCGACCGGCGGCGACATGGGCGCCCACGTTTGGGGCCCGGCGTTTCTGCGCGACGAACTGTTGCCAAACCTACGCCTGACAGGGTGGACCCCCGACTGGTACTCGGGCTTTCCCGCGTTCCACTTCTACATGGTGATCCCCGCGCTCGCGATCGTCATCTTGGACGTTGGCCTCCATCCAGCGATCGCTATCCCCGTCGTGGTCCTGCTCGCTGCCGCAGCCTTGTACACCCGGTTCGTTGGCCAGCTCGCCATGTCGCGCCGACTGTCAATTGCGCTCGTCGTGCTCGCTCCACTACTCGTCTCGTTGCCATACAACATTGCGTTCAAGCTCGTTGCAGTGAGCGGCGTCGTCCTGTTTCCCGTTGCGGCCTGGGCACTCGGGCACCTCGGTGGTCTCCGCTTTCCCGGACCGGCCGTATTGGCGTTGTCGAGCCTCGCCTTTGCCTTCGACCGATCGTTCAACATCTACGGCGGCAATATCGCGTCGACGTTGGCCGGAGAGTTCGCAGCGTCGATCTCGCTGAGCTTGTCCCTCGTTGCGCTGGGTTTCGTGATTCGGGGAACCCGAACAGGCGAGGGACGCGGCAAGGCTGCGGTCTTCATTGCACTCACCGCCCTCTGCCACTTACTGCCGGCATTCTTCCTCCTCGCTGCGGTGTCTATCACCGTCGCAACCCGGATGATCCAACGCCGCTTTAGCGCAATGCCATGGATCCTGATCTCGGGTGGCCTGTCGGTGCTCGTGTCCGCGTTTTGGGTGCTGCCATTCTTCTTGCGAACCTCGTATCTGAACGACATGGGGTGGGAGCGAATCGAGATCCTTCACTCGCCGCTGGTAACGCGAAGCAACCTGAACCCAGCGAACGTTCTCAGCGACTATCCACCGCTACCGGTGCTGCTCGTACTCGCCGCCGTCGGCCTCGTCTTGTCCATCGTGCACAAGGTCGAACTCGGGTGGCTGCTCGCGCTCACCGGCGCGCTGATGGCAGCCGGGTTCGTGTGGTTCCCCGATGGCCGGTTGTGGAACGCCCGAATACTGCCGTTCTACTACCTGTGCGTTGCGCTGCTCGCCGGTGTCGGCGTCTACCTCACGATCGTCACGCTCTCCAAGACCCCGGCGATCATCCGGTTCGGTCTCGCTGCGTCGTCAGCGATCATGCTGGTGCCGACCCAGATCCGCAGCGCGGTCGTCTGGCCCGAACCTGGCGGCGAAATCGCTCCGATTATCGATTCCTTCGGCGATTTCACATCGGTGATGACCGAGTACATCCCCGACGCAGCCGCGTACTCGGTCCGCATCCTCGCGATCTTCGTGCTCGTCGCCGTGCTCGGGACCGAGCTTCCCCGCCAGCTCGGAAGAATGCTTGGCAACGTCGAGGTCGTCGCTGTCGTCGCAGCCATCGGCGTCTTGGTCGCGACTCCGGCGCGAGACGTATCCACCGAGTCGTTCAACAGCATCGATGGGCTTTGGTGGAGCGCAGTACTGCTCGTGTCGATCGCCGTGCTCGCACTCGCCATGGTCGCAATATTCACCTCGATGACGAAGCGCGAAGCCGAACTTCCAGATGCCGAACTCACCCCCGACGGTATGTCCGTGACGCCACGGCAAACGGGAACAGCAGCGCTATTGGGCCGCTCGACCCCGGCAACCGCTCGCCTCGGAGCACCCATCGTGGCCATGACCGCCGTGTTTATCTTGCTCGGGCTCGCGCTCAACACCATCGGTGGCATCACCGATACCGCCGACGGCCGATCGTGGACGCTCGGCGCACTCGAGATCACCTCGAACGACAACAGCTTCGTCACTGGATGGTCGACGTGGAACTTTTCCGGCCTTGAAGCCAAGCCCGAGAACCTCGGCGCTGCGGGCGATGTTGGTCAAGGTGGTTGGGCCGAGTACCAATACGTCCAGCGCACGATGGCTGGCGTTGGCGAACAGGTCGGTTGTGGCCGCGCCATGTGGGAGTTCGCTCCCGAGCTCAACCGTTATGGCACCACCATGGCGATGATGCTGCTGCCGATGTGGACCGACGGTTGTATCGGGTCGATGGAAGGGCTGTACTTCGAAGCAACGCCGACCGTCCCGTACCACTTCATGTTGCAGAGCGACCTGTCCGCACCGAGTCGAACCTCGGGAACCGATTCCTCGGTCGGCGGCCCGTCGCGTGCAATGCGCAACCTTCCCTACGGCGACTTCGATATCGACCGGGGCGTCGATCGCATGCACGAGCTCGGCGTTCGCTACTACCTTGCCTTCTCGCCACAATCGATCCAGGCAGCACGAGAGCACGAATCGTTGACCGAGATCACCACCGCCGCCCCGTGGGTCGTGTTCGAGACCCAGGCATCCATCGTCGAACCGCTCGAGGTTGCTCCCGTCGTCGTCGACGGAGTCCGAGACCATCAAGACGAATGGCTCGACGTTGGCATCGAATGGTTCGATCAACTCGATCCAGCTCGCCCGGCATCGTCTGGCCCGGCGGAGTGGCGTCGTGTCGACGCCGAGGAGGTCGTCACCCGCTACGAAGCCGAAAATACGCGCCTCGCTGGGTCGATCCCGTTCGAAGATCCCGCACTGCGCGACATCCTGCCGGTCACCGACGTGGCACAGGAAACCGTCGTTACCAACGTCCTCGCCGACACCGACCGAATCTCGTTCACCGTGGACCGAATCGGCACGCCAATCCTGGTTCGCACGTCCTACTTCCCGAGCTGGAAGGCGAATGGCGCCGAAGGACCTTTCCGCGTAGCCCCAAACTTTATGGTCGTCGTGCCGACACAAGAGGATGTGGAAGTTGTTTTCTCTCGTACCGCGACCGACTGGTCGGCACTCGTGCTGACCTTCCTTGGCCTCGCCGGGCTCGGCCTGGTCGGTCGGGGAGTGCGCTTTTCTCCAACCGCCGTGCAGATCGCTCCCGACGTCGACTTTGGTACCGGAGGCGGTGAGCCGGATCCAACGTCCGACGAACCACGCTCGGACCGATGGACGATCGAACCAGATACCGAAACGCCCACGGTCGTATGACTCGCCGGCTTCGTTTCTTCGTTGCCGTTGCTCTCGTCGCAACCGCCATCGATCTGTTTGGCTACCTCGCGCTCGTCGATAGCGGGTTCCGTTGGTGGGCGGCCGATATTGCCGCACTCGTTATGGCGTCCATTTTTGGTGTCTCGGCGCATCGCAAGTTCACGCTCCGCAACGACCCAAACCTCCGCTGGATTCATCGACCTGTTGCGTTCGTGTCGTCGATCGCACTCGCAGGTCTCGTCGACCTGTTTGTGTTGTTCAACGCCGACGAACGCAACTGGATAGCGAAGTCGATCGCCATCCTCGCAGCTGCCCTTGTTCGAGCGGTCTCGAACCGCTGGTTTCTGTTCTCGGTCGTTCGCAGTGAGCAGGGCTCTCCAGCTCGCCGTCCAACGCCAGCTGACCCGCTCCGGCTTTCGGTGGTGGTGCCCGCCTACAAAGAGGCGCCTCGTATCGCCGACACGATCGAGCAACTGCACGATCATCTGTCCACGCTCATCGATCCGAGCGACTTTGAACTCGTCGTCGTCGATGACGGCTCCGGTGACGGCACCGCGGACGCCGCCAATGCGACAGGCCTCGCCCGAGGAATCCTCTTGCCAGAGAACCTCGGCAAGGGTGGAGCGGTTCGGGCGGGAATGCTCGCCTCACGCGGCCGGAGTCGGGTCTTTCTCGATGCCGACCTGGCCTATGGGCCCGCAGAGGTCATCCGGGTCATGGGCGAACTCGAAGATGGGTGGGACGTGGTCGTTGGGACCCGCCGGGACTCCCGGCTCGTCACGCACACCAGTGCTGGTCTGCTCCGCGACGTCGGCGGTCGCCTCGTGAATATCGCGACCCACGTGCTACTGCTCGGTCAGTACCGAGACACCCAAGCCGGGTGCAAAGGCTTTCGTTCAGACATAGCGGAATTGATATTTTCCAAAACCAAGCTCAATGGCTTCTCGTTCGACATCGAGATCTTCCATCTCGTTGAACGGTGGCGACTTTCGCTGCGTGAAGTGCCGATGACGGTGGCCGAAACCGACGCTTCCACCGTGAATCTTTTTCGAGACACACTTCAACTCTTGGGTGATCTTGGCCGAATTCGACGTTGGTCAGCTCGCGGAGAGTACACCGACCCCGAACGGGTCGCTCTCTTGCCAGAAGCTGCAGTCACAAACTGAGACACGAACAGAGGAACCGAGTTCATGGGTGATATCGACGCAATCTTCAAGGCCTACGACGTTCGCGGGCTTGCCCCCGAACAGCTCGATGCCGAACTGTCGCGGAACATCGGCGCGGCGTTCGCTCGTTTTGTCGCCGACAACGACGGCGCGACGTCGATCGTCGTCGGTCACGACATGCGTCCGACCGGACCTGAGTTCGCCGGGCTTTTCGCCCAAGGCGCGTTGGAACAAGGTGTCGACGTCGTCGATATCGGTCTGGCCTCGACCGACATGATGTATTACGCCTCGGGCTCGATGGACATGCCCGGTGCGATCTTCACGGCATCGCACAACCCGGCGGAGTACAACGGCATCAAGATGTGCCGCAAGGGCGCCGCGCCGCTCGGCGGAGACACCGGATTGTTCGAGATTCGCGACAATGCCCGGACCCCGTTACCAGCGACTGAATCGACCGGGACACGTAGCGAGCGCAACATCCTCGATGACTTTGCCCAACACGTGCTGTCGTTCGTCGACGTCAGTACGCTCGGCCCGCTCAAGATCGTTGCGGACACCGCAAACGGCATGGGTGGACTCGTCGTGCCCGCCGTGTTCGCTCATCTCCCGTTCGACCTTGAGATCATGTACGAAGAGCTCGACGGGACCTTCCCAAATCATCCAGCCGATCCGCTGAACGAAGAGAACCTCGTCGACCTGAAAACGCGGGTTCGCGAAGTCGGTGCAGACCTCGGTCTTGCCTTCGACGGCGACGCCGACCGCGTATTCCTGGTCGATGCGAATTCTGAGGGCGTGTCCGGCTCGCTCACGACAGCGCTCGTGGCCGAACAAGTGCTGCAGCGTGAAGCCGGCGCAACGGTGCTGCACAACCTGATCTGCTCGAAGGTAGTCCCGGAGGTCATCGCCGAAAACGGCGGTACGGCAGTGCGCACCAAGGTCGGGCACAGTTTCATCAAAGCCGTCATGAAGGAGACCGGGGCAGCCTTCGGCGGCGAGCACTCGGGCCACTACTACTTCCGAGATAACTGGCGTGCGGATTCGGGTCTCATCGCGACCGTGGTCGTGCTGGGTGCAATGGCCAAGGCGGGTAAGCCGCTGCATGAGATCGTCGCGCCGCTGCGCCGTTATGTTGCTTCAGGCGAGATCAACACGACCGTTGATGACACCGCGGTCGTGATCGACAAGGTCGCCGCCGCCTACCCCGATGCGCAACAGGATCGCTTCGATGGACTCACGGTGGATCTCGGCGATTGGTGGTTCAACCTGCGCCCGTCCAACACCGAGCCATTGCTGCGCCTCAACCTCGAAGCAAACACAGACGCCGAGGTAGCCGCCCGCGTCGAAGAGGTTCGCTCCCACTTCTAACGAGTGGTGTCAGACATCATCTTCATCTGAACGGGTGGTGTCAGACATCATCTTCATCTGAGCGGCCCGTCCGCACTGCTGGTCGGCGTCTGTTCGCGTATTGGTTTGTATGCTCCACTCATGGCTCTCGCTCCACAGCTACTCGACATCCTCGCTTGTCCATCGGACAAAGGACCGCTCTTGTACTTCGCAGCGGAGAACTGTCTATACAACCCTCGTCTCCGCCTGAGATACTCAATTGTCGATGACATCCCAATCATGTTGATCGACAAGGCAGAGACACTCGGCGACGACGAACACGGGCGACTGATCGCCCTCGCAGAGAGCTCCGGCATCTCGCCCTCGTTCGAGGCGTAGCTACTGTCACCCATACCGGTTCCCGGCACGGCCTAGACTCACCTCTGGCTGAACAGACGTTTCCCGAGGCCAGCGGGCCCCAGCCACCATCACATCGTGCGCCTCGCCGCAGACGCCGTCCGGCATCGTTCACGATGCTGCGAAACGAATCGGAGCCCTACATGACAACCTTCACCGACTTTAAAGTCGCGGACCTGAGCCTTGCAGAATTCGGACGCAACGAGATCCGCCTCGCCGAACACGAAATGCCCGGACTCATGTCGTTGCGCGCAGAGTTCGCCGACGCACAGCCACTGAAGGGAGCTCGTATTGCGGGCTCGCTTCACATGACCATCCAGACCGCGGTGCTGATCGAAACGCTCGTCGCCCTCGGCGCCGACGTTCGCTGGGTGACCTGCAACATCTTCTCAACCCAAGACCACGCAGCTGCTGCAATCGCCTGCGGGCCAAACGGGAGCCCGGAGAACCCGTCGGGGACACCGGTGTTTGCCTGGAAGGGCGAAACGCTCGAAGAGTACTGGTGGGCCACCGAGCAGCTGTTCCATTGGCCAGACGGCCAGGGCCCAAACCTGATCCTCGACGACGGCGGTGACGCCACCATGCTCGTCCACAAAGGCCTCGAATTCGAAAAGGCTGGCGCCATTCCAGACACCCCCGAGGATGCTTCCGAAGAAGAGGGCGTCTTTATGGAACAGCTCCGGATGATCTGGGCCGAGCAGGGCAACGAGTTCTGGCAAAAGATCGCCCCGGGTATTCGCGGTGTATCCGAAGAGACCACGACCGGTGTGCACCGCCTCTACCACATGCAGGAAGCCGGTGAACTTCTGTTCCCAGCCATCAACGTCAACGACGCGGTCACCAAGTCCAAGTTCGACAACCTCTACGGCATCCGACACAGCCTCGTCGATGGCATCAACCGCGGAACGGACGTCATGCTCGGCGGTAAGACCGCTGTGGTGCTCGGATACGGCGACGTGGGTAAGGGCTGTGCGGCATCGCTCAAGGGCCAAGGCTGCAAGGTCATCGTGACCGAGGTCGACCCAATCTGTGCGCTCCAAGCAGCCATGGAAGGCTTCGACGTCATGCGACTCGAAGACGTCATGGAAACCGCTGACCTCTTCATCACCACGACAGGCAACAAGGGCATCATCATGGCCGAGCACATGGCCCGCATGAAGCACCAGGCAATCGTTGGAAACGTTGGCCACTTCGACAACGAGATCGACATGGCCGGGCTCGAAAAGATGAGCGATGTGCAGCGCACGAACATCAAGCCGCAGGTCGACGAGTACGTCTTCCCCGACGGCCACTCCGTCCTCGTCCTCTCCGAAGGTCGTCTACTCAACCTCGGCAACGCAACCGGCCACCCGAGCTTCGTGATGTCGTTCAGCTTCACCAACCAGGTGCTCGCACAGATGGAGCTCCACGCGAACGCAGAGCAGTACGCCGGACCACCTCCGGAGGTCATCGTGCTTCCCAAGCAGCTCGACGAGAAGGTCGCCCGCTTGCATCTCGACCACCTCGGCGTCCGGCTCACCGAGATGAGCCAGGAACAAGCCGACTACATCGGCGTGCCCGTCGAGGGCCCATACAAGCCAGACCACTACCGGTATTAGAACCGGCGGCGGCCGCGTTCCGTTCGAACCGGCTTCGATCACGCAGCGTGGTTTGGTGTGACTCGTGACGCTTGGATTGTTCCGGGCACCGCGCGAGAGTATGACCGTTTTGTTGCGGCTGGGGATCGTGTCAGTGGGCGTCCCTATGGTGTCGTCTATGCGGCTCTTTCACAGTTCGTGTGCCTCGTGCGGTGCCACGGCTAACGGTATTTGCTCGGCGTGTGTTGACGCGCTCGACCCAGCGGTGGTTCCGCCCCTGCTCGCTGTCGAGTCATCGTCGGTGCTCTGTAGCTACTCCGGTGTTGGTGCCAAGATCGTGCAAGCCCTCAAATTCCGCAACAACCGTCAGGTGCTCGGGCCATTGGTCGACGCGCTGGCAGCGTCGGTTCCCGATGATTTCGATGCGATCGTCGCAGTGCCCTCGCACCCCCAACGACGCCGCGAGCGCGGCTTCGACATTCCCGAACTCATGGCCAAACGGCTCTCGAAGGCGCTCGGCGTGCCGTTGGCTACCCCGCTCAGCCGCGTCGATAACGGCGCACAAACCGGGCGGCCGCGGTCCGAACGGCAGGGGGTCGAGTTTCGAGCCGCTGACCGAGTGCCGGAACGAGTCCTGCTCGTCGACGACGTCGTGACGACTGGAGCCACCGCCGTCTCGTGTGCTCTAACGCTCGGACTTGCCGGGGCGAGGAGTGTCTCATTCGTCGCCCTTGCGGCCACCCCAGCTCCCATTTTTGATGGGCCGATAGCCACAGGGGCCGCAATCAGAGCCGAATAGTTCCAATGACATTTCCGTCTCAAGCGAAGATGCGATAGTGTCGAATGTCACAGCAGTACCCACAATTTAGAATGACCCGGAGGTTGCCCATGCAGGTAAACATCAGCTCTCGTCGGACAGTGGTGAGCGATCGGTTGCAAGACCTAACCCGATCGAAACTCAGCCGCCTCGACAAGTACGTCCCCGGGTTGGAACGAGCTGATGTGCACTTCTGCGAGGAACGAAACCCGCGGATCACCGACAAAGAGATCTGCGAGGTCACCGTCGAAGGCCACGGACACCACGTCCGCACCAAGGTCACGGCACCCGATCCGTACACCGCCATCGATCTCGCCACCGAGAAGCTCGAGCACCAATTCCACAAGCTCAAGACCAAGTTGCATCGACACGAGAACAACGGTGAACAGTCGATACGTCTCGACGATCCTCTGCCCATCTCGGGAGACCTTCCCGACGAGGACGACAACGTCGCCAAGATCGTCAAGAAGAAGCAGTTCGCAATCGATCCAATGACTGCCGAAGAAGCCGTCTTGCAGATGGAACTGCTCGGTCACGACTTCTTCCTGTTCACCAATGCCGAGACCAACAAATCCGCTGTCGTGTACATCCGCGACGATGGCGATATTGGGCAAATCGACGCTGCATAACTAAACCTTTGGCGAGAACATCGCTAGTGACGCAGTGCCGAGGGGTGGCGCCAGTAGCATTGAACCGCTATGAGCATGTTCAAAAAGGTTCTCCGAAGCGGTGAAGGCAAAAAGCTCCGCGCCCTCGAGGCCATCGTGCCTGACATCACGGCGCTCGAACCAGAGATGCAGCGACTCTCCGACGGAGAGCTCCAAGCCAAGACGGGCGAGTTCCGGACGCGCCTCGAGAACGGGGCGACACTCGACGACCTGCTCGTCGAAGCCTTCGCGGTCGTTCGCGAAGCGTCGGTGCGAACCCTCGGCATGCGCCACTACGACGTTCAGCTCATGGGCGGCCTGGCCCTGCACCTCGGCTGGGTCGCCGAGATGCGTACCGGTGAAGGCAAGACGCTCGTTTCGACGCTTCCCGTCTACCTCAACGGCCTCACCGGTGACGGCATGCACCTCGTCACCGTCAACGACTATCTGGCCACTCGTGACTCAGAGAACATGGGCCAGCTGCACCGCTGGCTCGGGTTGACCGTTGGCCTGATCGTCCCAGGAAATCGAAACTCGACATTCAAGCGCGAGCAGTACGCAGCTGACGTCACCTACGGAACGAACAACGAGTTCGGTTTCGACTACCTGCGCGACAACATGGCGATGACCGCAGCTGCGCGGGTCCAGCGCGGATACAACTACTGCATCGTCGACGAGATCGACTCGATTCTCATCGACGAAGCCCGAACCCCACTCATCATCTCGGGTCGCGTCGCCGACGCTGCGCAGATCTACTACAAGTTCGCAAGCATCGCCCGCTCGCTTCAGCGCGATGTCGACTACGACGTCGATGAAGAGAAGCGCATCGTTGCCCCCACCGAGGCCGGCATCCACGCAGTTGAAGGGGCGCTCGGAATCGACAACCTCTATGACCCCGCCTCGGCAAACGCAAACCTCGTTCACCAACTCCTCGCATCTCTGAAGGCCAAAGAGCTCTATAAGCGGGACAAGGAATACTTGGTCGACGGCGGCGAAGTGAAGATCGTCGATGAGTTCACTGGCCGTGTCCTCGATGGTCGTCGCTGGTCCGACGGTCTCCATCAGGCCGTCGAAGCCAAGGAAGGCGTGAAGATCAAAGAGGAGAACCAGACCCTCGCAACGATCACGCTGCAGAACTACTACCGCCAGTACGAAAAGCTCGCTGGTATGACGGGTACAGCCCAGACCGAAGCCGCCGAACTCGCCGGCACCTACGGCCTGCAAGTCGCCCAGATCCCGACCAACCTGCCGGTCATCCGTAAGGATCAAGCCGATCTCATTTACAAGACCGAGGATGGCAAGTTCGACGCTGTCGCTGACGACATCGAAGAGCGAAGCGCGTCAGGCCAGCCGGTCCTCGTCGGTACCGTCTCGGTCGAGAAGTCTGAGAAACTGAGCCGCCTGCTCGACAAGCGGGGCATCAAACACACGGTACTCAACGCAAAGCAGCACACGTCCGAGGGGCACGTCGTTGCTCAAGCGGGCCGCCTTCACGGTGTCACGGTGGCCACGAACATGGCGGGTCGTGGCGTTGATATCAAGCTCGGCGGCGACCCCGAAGGTCTCGCCGATCGTGACGCCCGCGGCGAACAGCTCGAGCCGGGTACCGAAGAGTACGACGCTCGCTATGCCGACTTGCTCGAAAAATACACCGAGCAATGCACCATCGATGGCGATCGAATTCGCGAGCTCGGCGGACTGTACGTTCTCGGTACCGAACGCCACGAATCCCGACGAATCGATAACCAGCTCCGTGGTCGCTCAGGTCGTCAGGGAGATCCCGGCGAGAGCCGGTTCTACCTGTCCCTTGAGGACGAGCTCATGCGGATGTTCGCCACCGGAGCGATGAACTATGTGATGGATCGGGCGCTCCCCGAAGATGTGCCAATCGAGGCCAAGATGGTCACCAAAGCCATCGAGCGTGCACAGAACACCGTCGAGGCAAAGAACGCCGAAGTCCGTAAGAACGTCCTCAAGTACGACGAGGTCATGAACGAGCAGCGCAAGGTTATTTACGAGCGCCGCCGCAACATCTTGGAAGGCGAAGACCTCCGAGATACGTCGATCGAGGCGATCAGCGAGGTTGTCGACGGACTTGTCGAAACGCATGCATCAGCAGAACATCCCGAAGAGTGGGACGTCGACACTCTCGAATCCGAGGTTCAGGGCTACTGGCCAACGCTGCTCGATGCGGACCAGTTTGCCGAAGAACCAACCTCGGCGGCTCTGTACCAAACACTTGCAACCGACGCCGTGGAGCGCTTCGAGAACCGTGAGGAAACGGTCGGCGAGGACACCATGCGCCAGGTCGAGCGACAGATTATGTTGCGCTTGATCGATCAGCGCTGGCGCGATCATCTGTATGCCATGGACTACTTGCGAGAGGGTATCCACCTTCGAGCAATGGGCCAGAAAGACCCGGCTACCGAGTGGCAGCGTGAAGGCTTCGAGATGTTCGGTGAGATGATCAGCAACATCGACTCCGAGTTCGTGCGCTACATCATGCACGTCGAGGTCAAAGAGAAAGAGCCCGAAGCCGAAGAATCCCCGACCGCACCCGTGGTTGAGGCCAAGGCGACCAAGGCCGCTGCAGGCGGGACCGGCACCGAGGCGACCACCGAGAAACCCGATGAGGTTGTCGAGGCCGCGCCCGCACCAAAGATCAACACCGAGTTCGAGAACGTCGGTCGCAACGAACCATGCCCGTGTGGAACAGGCAAGAAGTTCAAGCACTGCCACGGACGCTGAGCCAGACACAACATGCAGGACTTCACCGACATATTCGCCGCGCTCCGGACCCGCCTCAACGAGGCCGCCGGCTATTTGCGGATCGACGAGCAGCGCGCTCGTCAGCCTCAGCTCGAGGCCGAAATGTCGCGTCCGGACCTCTGGGATGACGCGAACGCTGCGCGTCTCGTCCAAACCGAACTGTCATCGGTGAACGACGACATTGCACTATTCGACGGTCTTGCCGCCAGCTTGGAAGATGCCGAGACGCTCGTTGAGATGGCGACCGAAGAAGGTGATGAGACGCTCCTCGCCGAAGTCGATGAAACCGTCGCTGCGATGGGGGAGAAGCTCGATGCTCTCGAGCTGCGGGCGCTGTTCACGGGCGAGTTCGATGAGCGAGACGCCGTCTGTCAGATCAAGAGCGGCGAGGGCGGCACCGATGCCCAAGACTGGGCGGAGATGCTGCTTCGCATGTATCAGCGGTGGGCCGACAACCGGGGCTTCGACTACGAGCTGCTCTATGCCTCAGACGGCACCGAAGCCGGCATCTCGTCGGCGGAGTTCATGATCAAGGGGCGTCACGCCTACGGACTCTTGCAGGGCGAACATGGCGTACACCGCCTCGTTCGGATCTCGCCGTTCAACAACGAAGGCAAGCGTCAGACCGCATTCTCGGCAATGCAGGTGACGCCGTTCTTCGAGGAGATGACGAGCGAGATCGACATCGACGAGAAGGACCTTCGCATCGACACGTTCCGATCCTCAGGTGCTGGCGGCCAGCACGTCAACGTGACGGACTCGGCCATTCGAATTACGCACATCCCGACCGGCACCGTCACCCAGTGTCAGAACGAACGCAGCCAGCACCAGAACAAAGACAAGGCGATGCAAATGATGGCGGCGAAATTGCTCGATCTCGAACGCCAAAAGCGAGATGCCGAAATCGCTGCGATCAGTGGGGAACAAAGCAACGTTGGCTTTGGGTCTCAGATCCGCTCGTATGTCCTTCAGCCATATCAGATGGTCAAGGACCTCCGAACCGAGCATGAAACGGGTAATGTCGACTCCGTCCTGGGCGGCAACCTCGACCCCTTTATGGAGTCCTACCTGCGGTGGAACCGCGCTGAAGGTGAACAGTCGTGATTCGTCTAGAGAACGTGTCCAAGGAATACAGCGCTGACTCGCCTGCGCTCATCGACGCCAACGCCGAGATCGAGAAGGGCGAATTTGTCTTCTTGGTAGGCGCATCCGGTTCGGGCAAGTCGACGTTTATTCGTCTGCTCAACCGAGAAGAAAAGCCGACCACTGGCAAGGTCTATGTGGCAGGAAAAGACATCGTTGGTTTGTCGAGCTGGAAAGTTCCGTTCCTGCGCCGCAACATCGGCTGCATCTTCCAGGACTACCGCCTACTGCCGAAACGAACCGTCGCCGAAAACGTTGCCTTTGCACTCGAAGTGATCGGCCGGCCAAAGCACGTGATCGAACAGCAGGTTCCCGCAATTCTCGACCTCGTTGGCTTGTCGGAGAAGTCCCACCGGTTGCCCGACGAGCTCTCCGGTGGCGAGCAGCAGCGAGTGTCGATCGCTCGTGCCTTCGTCAACCGTCCACTGATCTTGTTGGCCGATGAGCCAACGGGAAACCTCGACCCCGATACCGCAGTGGGCATCATGCGCCTGCTCGACCGAATCAACCGGACCGGAACTACCGTTGTCATGGCCACCCACGACCGAGGCATCGTCGACACGATGCGCCGCCGGGTGATCGAACTGAGCGACGGCAAGATCATTCGCGATCAGTCCGGAGGTCAGTACCGATGATCGCAAAGACCCGCTTCCTGCTCGCAGAAACAGGCCAAAACATCTGGCGCAACCTTGCGTTGACCCTCGCCTCGGTGCTCGTAGCGGCAGTGTCGCTCGCGCTCTTTGGTGCTTCGCAGCTGGTGGCGAGCGCGGTGGAGAACGCAACCCAGCGTTGGGAGGGCGGTATCGAGTTCGTCGTCTTCATGAAGGCCGATGCCGAACAGAGCCAACTCGATGCAATCGAGGTGCTCCTCGAAGGCAGCCCGGAGGTCGACGAGTGGAACTTCGTCACCAAGGAAGAGACGTTCCAGGAGTTCACCGAGTTCTTCGCCGATGATGCGCAGCTGCTCGACACTATTTCGGTCGAGACAATGCCACCGAGCTTTCGTATTCGACCCGCCGACCCTGACGCTGGTGCCGTCGAAGCGCTCGGTTCGACCTTTGAGGCCAAGCCGGGTGTGAGAACTGTTGTGTTTGCGACCGAAGTGATTCGGGAGATTCAAAACAACGCCGAGAAAATCAGTCTCGTGACCTTGGGAACCGGGGCGTTGCTGATCGTTGCGTCGGCCATTGTGATCTTGACGACGTTGAGCATCGCGATCTCGTCTCGCAGAAATGAGATCGAGATCATGAAGCTCGTGGGTGCGTCGAACTGGTTCATCCGTATTCCGTTCATGATCGAAGGGATGATCCAGGGCATCGTTGGCGCGCTGTTGGCGCTACCGCTTTTGGCGCTCGCCCGGACCTACGTGATCGAAGACTTCTCAAAGTCGGACAATTTGCGCCTGCTCGAAGGCTTCCAGGTCAGCGATGGCGAGTTCCTGTTCATCTCGCTGATCGTCATCGCAATCGG
Organism: uncultured Acidimicrobiales bacterium; assembly: GCA_938002955.1. GTDB lineage: Bacteria > Actinomycetota > Acidimicrobiia > Acidimicrobiales > SHLQ01 > SHLQ01. The sequence goes on along the minus strand of CALLAA010000200.1, from coordinate 6,040 downwards.
CACGGCTGTCGCCACGATTGGCTCGATCGTCGCCGTCTCGCGCTACCTCGACGTCTAGCTGCCCGAGCCCGCTCCCAGCACCCGCAACGCAACCCTCGATCAGGTTTGGGGTCAGACCCTGGGGTTGATCGGTGGGGTGTTGGATCAGGTTTGGGGTCTGACCCTGGGGTTGATCGATGGGGTCGCGTCGTGCGGTCTTGGGTGTCTTTCGAGACGGTACTTCGAACGCAGATCAGCTAGTGTGCGGTGTCTGTTCAGTACGTTCTAGGGGGAACAAATGGGCCACAAGGTCAAGGCAGTAATCGCACGTTCGAAGGGTGCGCCGGTCGAAGTTGTGGAGATCGATGTTCCCGATCCGGGCCCGGGCGAAGCGCTCATCGAGATCAAGGCGTGCGGTGTGTGCCACACCGATCTGCACTACCGCGAAGGTGGCATCAACGACGAATTTCCCTTCCTTCTCGGGCACGAGGCGTCGGGAATTGTCGAGGCAATTGGTGAGGGTGTCACCGAGATCGCCGTCGGCGACTTTGTCATCTTGAACTGGCGTGCGGTGTGTGGCGAGTGCCGAAGCTGCAAGCGTGGCAACCCCCACATCTGCTTCAACACGCACAACGCAACCCAGAAGATGACGCTCGATGGTGAACCGCTGTCGCCAGCGCTCGGTATCGGCGCATTCGCCGAGAAGACTTTGGTCCACGCCGGACAAGCAACCAAGGTCGATGCGGCCGTGAAGCCCGAGGTCGCCGGTCTCATCGGCTGCGGCGTCATGGCAGGAATCGGCGCGGCTCTCAACACCGGCAACGTCCAGCGAGGCGACTCTGTTGCGGTGTTTGGCTGCGGTGGTGTCGGCGACGCAGCGATCGAAGGCGCTCGTATTGCAGGAGCGAGCACGATCATCGCCGTGGACCTCGACGACACCAAGCTCGAGTGGGCGAAGAACTTTGGTGCGACCCACACCATCAACTCGTCGAACGAGGACCCCATCGAGGCGATCCGCGCCCTCACGGACGGCAATGGTGTCGATGTCGCGATCGAAGCGGTCGGTCTACCCGTCACGTACGAGCAGGCCTTCTATGCCCGTGACTTGGCCGGAACGGTCGTACTCGTCGGTGTTCCGAACCCCGAGATGAAGATCGAACTCCCACTCATCGAGGTCTTTGGCCGTGGCGGTTCACTGAAGTCATCGTGGTACGGCGACTGCTTGCCCAGCCGCGACTTCCCAATGCTCATCGACCTGTATCTACAAGGACGTTTGAACCTCGACGGGTTTGTGTCAGAGACCATCGGAATCGACGGTGTAGAAGAGGCCTTCCACAAGATGGAGCGCGGCGAAGTTCTGCGCTCGGTGGTCGTCCTGTGAGCCTTCGTATCGATCACGTCGTCACCGCCGGCATCTTCAGCCTCGACGGTGAAGACTTCGAAGTGGAAAACAACATCTGGTTGCTTGGAGACGACCGCGAGGTCATTGTCTTCGATGCCGCACACGACCACCGTCCGATTCTGGAGGGTATTGGGGGTCGCACGGTGAAGGCCGTGATCTGCACCCACGGCCACAACGACCACATCAATGCGGCAGTCGAGTTGGCGACAGAAGCCAATGCGCCGATCTGGATGCACCCCGACGATGCAATGCTCTGGGATGTGATCCACCCCGATCGCCGAATCGATGCTCCGCTGAGCGACGGCCAATCCATCGCGATTGCTGGTTCGGAGCTTTCGGTGCTGCACACGCCTGGTCATTCACCGGGCGGTTGCTGCTTCCACGTGCCCGATCTTCGAACCGTCTTCAGTGGCGACACGCTCTTCAACGGCGGACCAGGAGCGACCGGTCGGTCCTTTAGCAGCAGGGAACTTTTGGTCGATTCGATTACGGCAAAGTTGCTTCCGTTGCACGATGAGACCACGGTCCATACCGGGCACGGTGACGACACCACGATCGGTGCAGAACGGCCCAATATCGTCGTCTAGGGCGGATTATTCAACATTTTTGCGAAACGTCGAACCCCTCAACAACGCTGTGAAATCAACGTTGTTGAGGGTTTCTTCGCGCCCGTGCGCCATTTATTGCTAAATCGTGCATCCGCAGCTCTGGGACTCGTCGTAGGAACCAGCAACCCCTACGAAATGGAAGTACCCCCAATGAAAAAGCACCTGCTTATCGTTCTTGCAATCCTGGCGGCCGTGATGCTGCCAACGACCGCCGCAGGCGCGCAGGATGATGTCCGCGTACACCTCATCCACGGCATCCCAGATACCGACGTCGACGTCGCTGCTGGCGGCTCGGTCGTCATTCCAGGATTCAGCTTCGGTGATACCCAAGATCTCTCCGGTTTCGCTGGTCAGACCCTCGAAGGCTTGCAAGTACTGCTCGCCGGCACCGACACCGTCGCAATTGACGTTGGCGACTTCGACGTGCCCGCATCCGGTAACTTCACCGCAATTGCGCACCTCGACGCCGATGGCACCCCGACCGTAAGCGTCTTCGCCAACGACACCTCGACCATCGCTGCAGGTAGCGGCCGTCTCGTTGTCCGCCACACCGCCGCTGCTCCTGAGGTGGACATCCTCGCCAACGGCAGCGCAGCATTCACCAACGTGCCAAACGGTGCTGAGGGATCTGCGGACCTTCCCGCTGGAACCATCACCGCTGAGGTCGTACCTACCGGCGCAACCGAGCCAGTAGTTATCGGCCCAGCTGATCTTCCGATCGCTGAAGGCACCTCACTCGTCGTCTACGCAGTTGGTTCGCTCGACGGAGACAACCTCTCGGTTCTTACCGAAGCAATCACCGGCCTTGGTGCAGTACCAAACGTCGTGAACACCGGTAACAGCCCAGTCGAGTCGAACAGCTTCCCAACCGTTGCTGTTGCAGCCCTTGCACTCCTTGGATTCGCTGCATTCGCAGGCACCCGTCGTCAGCTCGGCGCAGAGGCATAACAACACATGTTCCCCACGAGTCGTGCACTGCGCGCCTCGTTGCTCGCTATCGGCCTGGTCCTCGCAGCATGCGGAGATCAGGCCGATTCGGGTTCCGAGTCTGTCGCAACAACAACAACCGTTGTGGCCAATTCGGGTCCCGCTGAGCTTCCGCTCGCCGATGGCGAGACCGAAGACGGCCCCGCCAAAGATGTATCGGCGGCCCCAAGCGTCGCCGATGCAGAAACCGAAGAGGAAGCGACCGAGCTCTCACCACTCGCCTCGCAAACCACCCGTCTTCCGAGTGCTCTGCCAGAACGAGTGCTGGACGGGCTGGGTGACCCGATAGGCGTGCCTCCGCAGAGCATCTCGCTCCCAGACCTCGGCGTAAACAACGCGGTGATCCTGCCGGTTGGGCTCGAGCCGAACGGCGAGCTCGAGGTCCCAGGCGCCGAAGAGGTCGGCTGGTATCAATTCGGTGCAGGCCTCGGCGGTGGCCAAGGTTCCACAGTTCTTGCAGCGCACATTGCCTACAACGGCCGTGACGGAGTCTTTCGTAACCTCGCAGACAGCGAGGTTGGCGAGCTCATCACCGTCGACGGCATCGAGTTCCGCATCGACTCGGTCACTCAGTACAACAAGTTTGAGCTGCCGATCGACGACCTCTTCGCCGAAGATGGCGATGAACAGCTCGTCCTCATCACCTGCGGTGGATCGTTCAATCCGAACCTGCGCAGCTATGACGACAACGTCGTTGTCGTTGCGACACCAGTCGCAACCTGACCCCGGGGTCTCCTGCGAAGTACCAAAAGTGGTCTCGCAAAGTACTTACGTCGACAACACCGCTGCCGAAAAGGGTAAGGACCACCCCTTTAGGAGAGAAGTTTCATGACAGCAACGTCAGGCGGAAACGGTAAGACCAACAGGATCACGAGCCGCCTCGTGGTAGCAACCTTGCTCGCTACGCTCGGCCTCGGATTCCTCAGCCTCGGAACGGCAGGCGCACAGAGCGCGGGCTGCACCGGCGGGCCATACGACGGCGCAACGGCGCTCGATAGCGATGGCGACGGCGTCAATGACTCCGACGAAGTTCGCGCTGGCACCGGCGAATGTGACCCGGCGAGCACGCCGACGGCTGTTTGTGGCACATACGTCGCAAACTACGATCCAGCAACTGCAGATACCGACAACGACGGCCACACCGACGCTGCCGAAGCCGCTGCGGGAAGCGATGCGTGTGACGCAACATCGGTCATCGCTGCAGCGGTGACGAACACCCCGACGCCGCAGGCGGCGCCGACGCTGGCTCTCACCGGTCCGAGCACCGCAATGATCAGCGCACTTATCGGCGTTGCCACGCTGCTTCTCGGCATCATGGCAATGGCGGTAAGCCGACGTATCGAGGCATAGCGGTAGCCCATACCCACATACAGAACGAAACGGACGACGGCTCTTTCGAGAGTCGTCGTTCGTCGTTTTGGACCGTGTGCGATCGGCGACTTGCAGGCCTCAGGACGCCTGTCGCTCGGTTGGGTGGTCCCGACCCAGCCAGCGGCGCCACTGCGGCAGAACCTGGGCCCGGTCGAGGTAGAGGTTGTCGTACGTCGGCGTGACCGGCTTGGCTTTGAGCGTCCAGCCGAGCTCCTCGAGCGTACGATCCCCTTTGGCATTGTTGTGTTCGCCACACATCAGCACCACGTTTAGCCATGTGTGCTGGCCTCCTCGTGAGCGGGGGAGGAGGTGGTCCATGGTCGAGCCGCGTCGGTCGCAACCCGTCTTTTGGCACATGCCGTCGTCCCGATAGGCCAGGGCTCGTCGGGTAATTGGTGCGGCGCCACGACGAAATGGCACCACCACCATCTCTCGAAGTCGAACAACTGCAGGAAACGGGTACTCGGCGCCGCCACTCGTGCGTAGCGTTCGGTCGGCGACCTCTTCGATGAGGTCCGCCCGGTCGGCGAGCTGCAGGCAGATCGCTCGCTGCCAGCTAATTACTCGTAGTGGCTCGTACGAGGCATTCAGGAGCAGCACGGGCATGCCACTGAACCATAGTCAGATTCGAGCACCCAAGTCGGTCTGGATGGACTTTGCTAGTTCCGAAAGACATCGATCACGGCTTGTTCGCCAGCACCGAAGCTTGCGGCAACGTCGTTGGGGCTGCATGGTGTCGAATCGCCGAAACCCGCACACCAGGTCCAGCGGCCTGCGTCTCCGTAGACGTATCCGCTGACCCCCGCATTCTCGGCGGCTTGTGCATCGGCTTGTACCTCGACGACACCAGGGTTTCGAAACGCAGCGTTCACCCAATCGAAGTTGATATTGAAATAGCGAGGTTCGCCCTGCCACACCGGGGTGCCATAGGCCGCTTTCACCGATCGCAGTTCGGCTTCTGTGGTCGGTGCGTCCTGCGCGTGTCCGGTCTCGGGTGCAATGAAATCAAGCCACGGTTCGCCGGCGTAGTTCAACTGGTCGAACTCGCTGGTCGGCGTGTGGTAGGTAATCGACAAACCGTTGCCAGCGTCTCGGACGCCGCGTGCCATCTCTCGCCACACTGCCTTGTTTGCGGTCGTGTTATTTGTTCCCGCATCTCCGCCAAAGACCCACATGCTGACCGCCGGGTGGTCGCCGAACGCTTCGGCGATGTGGCGGCCGTATGCATAGGCGTTCGCGGTGGTGATGGTCCCGCGCACAGCGTTGCTCGTGCCAACCCCATTGTCGGCTCCGCCGCCCGGCAGATACAGGTTCTGCCAGGCGGCGACGAGGCCAACCTTCATACCGTGGCGGTTGGCGGCATCGAGGATCTGCCGTGCGTGTGCAATGTACGCATCGGACAGAACGACTTCCCCGTTCTGCATGCTGCCGACCTGGCCCCCGCCAGCGAAGTTGAGGTTGTAGGTCGCTGGAGCGTGATGGATGATGCCCGACCACGCTCCAGAAAATCCGTTTGCTTTGAGTGCGGCGAAGTAGTTGTCGGCCTGTGACGGGGTCGATCGCACGAGCATCTGCCATGCGGTGTCGTAGACGGGGATGTAGGTCGGTGCTGACGGTGCGATATAGCCGGCTGCACCTCGCGTCCCGACGGGTCGTGGCGCGGCGGTCGTCGGCGCCGCGGTTGTTGGAGCCG
>CALLAA010000199.1 GCA_938002955.1 uncultured Acidimicrobiales bacterium | reverse complement strand
ATGTCGACCGCCCAAGGCGGCGACTGGGAGTTCCGGGGAATTCGCGCACCAATGGGACCGGGCGCCAAGCACTACGCGAGCACCCTTGACGACGACGCCCCAGATGACGGTGCAGCAAAAGAGGACGAATCAGACGAAGGCACAGCGCAGTGAGTGCTGGCCGCCGCGCCGAAGTTGGCGGAGTCTCGGTTCCACTCGAACACCTCATCGGAGGTGAATGGGTCGGGTCCGAGCAAACCTTCGCGTCGCGCTCGCCGCTCGATTGGGACGCCGGTCCAATCGCCGATGTCGCTCGTGGAGACCAAGCGACCGCAGATGCTGCCGTCCAGGCCGCCACGGCCGGATTCGCCGTATGGGGTTCATGGACTCCGGCACAACGAGCCGAGGTCATGCACAAGATGGCCGACCTGATCGAGGCCAACAACGACGACATCGCCATGGTCGAATCGCTCGACATGGGGTTCATGTACGAATCGATGAAGAACCGGCTTGTCGCGCGAGGCGCAACGAACTTCCGGTTATACGCCGATCTCATCCTCGAGCACGAGGAGCGGACGTGGGACGCAAAGAACATGCGCAACGTCGTGCAGCGCATGCCCGCCGGCCCAGCGGTGGTCATTACGCCGTGGAACGCGCCGTTCATGCTGAGTACCTGGAAGCTCGCACCCGCCCTTGCCGCTGGCAACAGCGTCATTCACAAACCGGCCGAATGGTCACCGTTGTCCGCGGCGCTACTCGCGGAGCTTTCTCTCGAAGCCGGATTCCCGCCAGGGGCCTACAACCTGGTTCAGGGAATCGGCGAAGAGGTCGGCGCAGCATTGGTGTCGAACCCCGACGTTCGCCGCATCACCTTTACCGGTTCGCCCCAGACCGGACGGCACATTGGCAAGGCTGCCGCCGAGAACCTCGTCCCGTTTACCGCTGAGCTTGGAGGCAAAGGGCCGATGATCATCTTTGCCGACGCCGACCTTGACGCTGCAGCGCACCGGGCTGCATGGCAATTCGACGATTCTGGGCAGGTCTGTCTCGCCGGTACTCGTCTGCTGGTCGAGGAGTCGATTCGCGAGGAATTCCTCGCCAAGTTCCATGAACATGCCGATGCACTCGTGCTGGGCGATAGCCGGGAGGACACTACAGACCTCGGTCCGTTGGTGCATCCCGATCACCGGTCCAACGTTCACGGCTTCGTCGAGCGTGCGCGGCAAAATGGCGACACAATCGTGCGGGGCGGAGCGCCGGTCGAATCGAGTCTGCATTACGAACCGACGCTCATCGAACCACGCTCCAATGACAGCGAGGTCGTCCAGAGCGAGATCTTTGGGCCTGTCCTGACATTCCAGACGTTCGCGAACGAGGACGAAGCCATCGAGCTCGCGAACAGTACGGCATATGGGTTGAGCGCCATGGTGTGGACCACGTCCCAGGACCGGGCCGAACGAGTGGGCCGCGCCCTGCGAACCGGGCTGGTGTGGGTGAACACGTTTTTGGTACGCGACCTGACGGCGCCCTTTGGCGGCTGCGGAATCAGCGGTATTGGCCGAGAGGGCGGCGATCACGCACTCGAGTTCCACAGCGATCTCAAGACCTTTATGGTGCTGGACGGTTCTGTCTCTAGCTGACCCCAACGAGCTCTTGCGTCAGCGGATCATGTTCGCTGATCGACCCGGGTACAGTCGGAACAATGCCCTCCGACGTCAGCGAATCTCGACATCCGGACCCTCCACACCCGGACCCTCCCCACCCGGACCATGATGCAGAGCAGGCATATCTGAAGCGCTCCCGGGTGGCGCTCGATGAGATGCACAAGCGGTCGGTGGCGGCGCTGGAATTCAGCGACCAAATCGTTCATGAGGAGAACACCGTCGATTCGCGGGTCGTCCGCGCTCATCTCCAAGAGCGCTCGGCGTCGCTCGATCTTGGTGACTCGACCTTGGCGTTTGGCCGCATCGACGAGGATCCAATGCTCGCCGATGGCGACGTGTGGTACGTGGGCCGGCGTCACATCGAAGATGAGCAGGGCAATCCGCTGGTTGTCGACTGGCGCGTGCCGGTTGCGATTCCGTTCTATCGCGCGACGGCAGCTGATGTTCAAGGTCTTGCGCTCCGGCGACGTTTTACTCTCGAAGGCGATGAGCTGATCGCGCTCTTCGACGAGCATCTCGACGATCCCGAATCCGTGGTGAGTGCGGGATTGCCCGATCCGCTGTTGGCAGAGGTCGAGCGTTCGCGCACGGGCGAGATGAGCGACATCGTCGCAACGATCGCGGGCGAACAGGACGAGATCATTCGGGCTCCGCTCGCTGAGTGTCTGATCGTGCAGGGCGGTCCTGGAACGGGCAAAACCGCCGTTGGGTTGCACCGCGCTGCGTTCTTGTTGTTCGAGCATCGTGAGGAGCTCATGACCAACCGGGTGTTGGTCGTTGGTCCGAATCGAATGTTCCTTCGATATGTCGGGAATGTTCTGCCATCCCTCGGCGAGACCGCTGTCAGCCAGGCCACGGTCCGG
>CALLAA010000198.1 GCA_938002955.1 uncultured Acidimicrobiales bacterium | reverse complement strand
GAAGGTCGCTTTGGTTGCGTGGCCCGCAGTTCGGGCAAGGTACGAGCAGCATCAGTGACCCACCGCCGCAGCACCCTTTTCGCCGACGAGCTCGCCGGTTTCGAATCGGGACAATTTGAACGGTGCGATCAGCTTGGGTGTTTGCTGGGTCGCAATGCACTCGGCCATTTGTTCTCCTGAAACGGGTCCGGCTTTGAAGCCGTAGGTGCCCCAGCCCACGTCGGTCAAGTGTCCCTCGACCGGGGTGAAGCCCATGATTGGTGAATAGTCCGGTGTCATGTCGCACAGGCCGGCCCACTGGCGGAGCAGCCGCATCTTCGAAATGCCTGGCATGAGTTCGAGGATGTGGCCAGCGAGTTCTTCAGTGAAGCTCAGTGACCCTCGCATCGAATACGTGGCGAGCGGATCGACCGATGCGCCAAAGACGAGCTCGCCCCGGTCGGTCTGGCTGACGTATACGTGGAGCGATCCACTGACCACCACGGCTGGCAGGAACACCTTGACCGGTTCGGTCACCGCAGCTTCGAGAGGATGGGTGTTGATTGGCAGCTTCACACCGGCCATGTTCGAGATGAGCGAACCCCACCCAGCGGTGCAGTTGACGACGATCGGTGCGGAGATGTCACCTCGGTTCGTTCGCACGCCCGTGACTTTGCCGCCAGCACCCTTGCCGTCGGCGAGTTCACCGCCCTCGCAGAGAATGTCGAGCACTTCGGTCTTTTGGTGCAGGTGCACGCCTGCGTGATCGGCCCCTCGGGCGTAACCCCACACCACAGCGTCGTGGCGAATGATGCCGCCGGGAGGGTGATGGAGTGCGCCGAGGATCGGGTAGCGGGGATGGCTGCTCACATCGAGGCTCGGCGCCAACTTCTTAACCTCTTGTGGGTCGATAACCGAGCTATCGATGCCTTGCAGCTTGTTGACCTCGGCGCGCCAATGCATCGTGCGCAACGCCGAGTCGGTGTGTGCGAGTGTCATATGCCCGCGCTCGCTGAACATCACGTTGATGTTGAGATCCGCTGCCATCGAGTTGTACAAGGTGAGCGATCGGTCGTAGAACGCAACACCTTCGGGCGTCAGGTAGTTCGACCGCACGATGGCGGTGTTTCGCCCGGAGCCGCCTCCGCCGAGGTATCCCTTGTCGAGCACGGCGACGTTGGTGATTCCGTGGTTGGTGGCGAGGTAGTAGGCCGTCGCCAGCCCGTGAACTCCGCCGCCGATGATGACGACGTCGTAGGTCGACTTCAGCTCGTGGTCTCGCCACACACGTGGCCAGTCATCACCGGACAAACCCTTCTTCGCAAGCGTGCCGGCGCTGTAACGGACGGGCCCTGGATTCGATCGTCTAAAGGAGACCATCGCGCGAGTGTAGAAAAAATCGAGGGTTGACGCCGCGGGAATCGCCGTATCAATATGGCAGGTATTGAGAGCCATTCGCTATCATTGGAATTCGCTGATGGTCGGCGTGCCAATGACCCACGGCGCGTGGACACGAGGTAGTCCCCATGAACTTGCAACGCCTGCGTTACTTCCTCGCCGTCGCCGACGAGTTACATTTCGGCCGAGCTGCCGAACGATTGCACATGGCGCAGCCGCCGCTCAGCCAACAGATCCGTTTGCTCGAGACCGAGCTCGGCGTCCAGTTGTTCGACCGTACGACACGCCGGGTGTCGCTCACCGCCGCAGGAGCAGTGTTTCGCACCGAGGCCGAACGAGTCGTCGTCGCTGCGGATTCGGCCGAACGGGTGATGGAGGAGTTTCGTAGCGGCGAGGGTGGGTTGCTGCGACTCGCGTTCGTTGACTCTGCGGCGTTTGAGGTCATGCCCCGTTATCTTCGAGCGTTCCGACAGCGCTGGCCAAAGGTGAAGCACGATCTGCAGATCATGTCGAGCAGCAATCAACGCGACGCGCTTCACTCCGGTGAAATCGATCTGGGTATCAGCCGGACATCTCCGATCGACGATGACATCTTCTCGACGAAGTTTCTCGACGAACCGCTGTACCTCGTCGTCGGCCCAGATAGCCCCCTCAGCGGCAAGAAGAAGGTCGCTGTCGGGAAGATCGATGCCACCTCACTTATCGGGTTCGATCGGCGCTTGTCGCCGACGCTTCACGACGAGCTACAACAGCTCTTCGACCGGTCGGGTTCGACCTATGACCCCCAAATCGAGGCGACCGAGTACACGACCATCCTTGGCTTGGTGAGCTCGGGTGAGGGGAGTGCGATCGTCCCCAACGGTGTCCGCACCTTCCAACCGAACGGTGTCGAATACCTCGAAATTTCCGATGCGGACGCATCGATGGCCATGTATCTGAACCACCGAGCCGATGAGCCGCTGCGGGTTGTCGCCCAAGCTGTGGACGTCATTGGTTCGTTGTTCAGATCGTGAACCTCAAGGAATCCTCAAGATTCGCCTGAAACAGCCGTTTCGGGCTGCTGATATTGCTACGCCTCGTCAAGGTCTCCACGGGCAACGTCGAACGCTCGTGAGTACGCCAACGAACGTCGAAGCAACACATGAGGAACACATTTCAATCGCTACGGACGGTGCTCGTCGTCTGCCTGCTCGCAGCAGCGTGCTCCTCGCCACCGGAGACGGTCACGGTCATGGTCGACGATGCCCCCGACGCAATGGCCTTCGAAGTCGCCACTCCAGTCGACAACGCTCGTGAATCGGCCCCAATGTCGACCGTCGCGGTCGTCGACGCTCAACGGTGCGGAGGCGATTGGGAAGCGGTTGTCTCACCGGTATTCGCAGCTGCTAACGGCTCCCCAGCGGACATCTCGACGAGTGCGTTGGGTGAGGGGTGTCGGAGTCAAACCGTTACGAGTGGCGGCGCGATGTCGATCCTGCTCGAACCCATATCAGCCAGAGCGGTCGAGGAGCTGATCGCCGAGCGCGAACCAGCGGACTCGTTTATGGGATTTCTCGAACTTGAGTTTCTCACGACCGATGTATGGGCGTCATCCTCGCTGCTCCACGCTGACCTCGATCGGCTCGTGGAGACCCGCTGGCTCATTCTCGATGCCGAGAACGGTGTTCGACTAGAGGTCACCGTCGACGGCGATGCCGCTGCAGCGCGCGCTCGACTACTCGAACAAATCGATGTGCTCGAGGCGACCGCCGCCGCGTACCAGGTCGCGGGAAACGCCGATCGACTCGTGACGGAAAACGCCTGGGGGAGTAACGGCCATGCCGTCGAGGCGTCAGCGGCGCTCATTGTCATCCTCGACCATGTCGCCAATACCGAACGGTTAGGTCCAATCGCAACCGAAGACGGCGCCGATGCCATCGCGTTTGAGTATGCGTTTCCAGAGAACTTCGCGGCGTTGCGCTCTGCCCACCGCCCAACCGACTGCTCCGCAAACAGCGCTACTGCCCGCTGCATCCTTCGCTCTGGGGCGTCGATGTATGCGTTCGACTTCGTCCGCGGCGAGGGTGCCTGGTTGCTCGACGACTTTGCGTTGCTGGACGACGCAGGCCAATAGCACCACTGACGCTCGCACTATCCGCCAAACACCCATACCCATCCATAAAGCCACCCTGTAACACAAAGAAGAAACACCATGAAACGACGCAAGTTCCTCGCCTCCACCGCAAGTGCGAGCACGCTCCTACTGGGCGGTTCTGTGCTGGCCCCGGCCGCAGCGAGCGCGCAGGCAAGCTTGGCTACCGGGGCAGATCTCACCGGTTGGCGGACCGTCATCGGCGACGGTGTATGGGTCGGGCCGGGCCAATCCGAGGTCACGCTCGACGATATACGGACACAGAATCTCGGAACGCACTCGCTCCTCGAAGCCAACATCCACGAACGTGGCGTCATGGCGCATAACATCACCTTCGACCGGTTCTCGGCTCCCGATGGGATGACCAAGACACACACAGCCGAAGCCGAGTTTCGAATTCCTACGGTACCGACAACCGACAACTGGGACTACAACGCACAAACACTCGAGATCGGGGTTTTCGTATGGGACGGCGAGACCACACGAAGCGACTACGGCGTGGCTATCCAATGGGTCCTCAACCCATGGATTGCAGAGTTCGGAGACATTCGCGCCTGGGCAATGACCGCTGACGGCCCCGAATGGCAGACCGTTGGCTACCTCGAGCCGGACACCGAGTGGCACTCGTTTCGCTGCCAGTACCGGCCCGGCGCTGTGGCGAACATCCGCATCGACAACGACAACATCGACGTTGCGGAAACCGTGACCGAGAAGAGTCCAACGTGGGGCGACACCATCGACGGCCGTTTCCAGCTCGAGATCGTGTCCGTATGGCCAGGGCAGAACCCGACCGTCCCAGCACACAGCGCAGAGTTCCGCAACTGGGCGTGGCGGGTGACCGCCTAAGGCGGTGGGTAGACGGCTGTCTATGAAACAGCCCGCTATGGGACGATGTTGTGCTCGGGCCCGTAGGGGAACCCGGTGATGTTGTCGACCGACCCATCGTCGTTGATCACGAGCACATCGTGCTCGCGGTAGCCGCCGGCGCCTGGCTGACCTTCGGGGATCATAATCATGGGTTCCATCGACACGACCATTCCTGGCTCGAGCACGGTTTCGATGTCTTCGCGAAGCTCGACTCCGGCTTCACGACCGTAGTAGTGGCACAGCACCCCGAAGCTGTGTCCATAGCCGAACGACCGGGTCTTGAGCAGGTCATATCCGCGGTAGATGTCGTTGAGCTCGGCGGCGATCTCTGAGCACTTAGCCCCTGGCTTGATCAGGTCGAGGCCGGCTTCGTGAACCTCGACGTTGATGTTCCACAGTCGCAGGTGTTCATCGCTGACCGACCCAGCAAACAGGGTCCGTTCAAGCGCCACGTAGTAACCAAAGAGCATCGGGAAGCAATTGATCGAGAGAATGTCGCCCTGCTCGATGATGCGATTGGTGACCGGGTTGTGTGCTCCGTCGGTGTTTACACCGGACTGAAACCAGGTCCAGGTATCCATAAGTTCGGAGTAGTCGTAGCTCTTGGCGAGTTCACGCACCATTGCCTGAGTGGACGCGAGGGCCACCTCGTGCTCCGGGACGCCGACGCCGATCGCCTGACGGCAGGCTTCGCCGCCGATGTCGGCAATGGCGGTCAACTTCTTGATATGCGCGATCTCTTCGGCGGACTTGATCGTGCGCATCCACATGGTGGGCGTTCCGACGTCGACGAATTCGACGCCGGGCATGGCGGCCTTAAGCTTGTCGAGGAAGTCGATGCTGACCTCGTCGAATTCGATACCGATGCGACGTGCGCCCGGCGTGAGTGTTTGGACCGCGTGGTAGAAGTTGTCCTTGCGCCAGTCGGTGTAGGTGATGTTGTCGCCGTGGGTTAGTCGCCACGGTTGCCCGCCGTCGATGCCGGCCGACACCGTTGTCGCGTTGTCTTGGGTGAGTACGAAGCCGTACTTACGTCCAAAGGCGCAGTACATGAACCCGGAGAAGTAGCAGATGTTGTGATAGCTGGTCAGCAAACACGCATCGAGATCGTTCTCGCCCATGTGTGTGCGCAGCTTCTGCTGACGCGATTCCATCTCGGCCGTCGAGAACGGGCCGAGTGTCTTGTCGCCGTTGTGCCAGGTAACCAGTCGATCCATATCCATGCTCATGGGCGATGAGTATTCTCTGAAATATCAGTCTGCGTCAAGTCGGAATTTCACAGAACGCCATCGCTCGCTACGCTGGGATGATGACATCGATGTCGCTCACCGATCACGCATATCGCTCGCTGCGTCACATGATCGTTACGCTCGAGCTCGCTCCTGGCGCAGTGGTTCGCCAAGATGAGCTACAAGCCCAGCTCGGTCTCGGGCGCACGCCAATTCACCACGCTCTGCAGCGGCTTGAGCGGGACGAGTTCGTCAACGTGGTACCTCGTCGAGGCGTGTTCGTGACAAACGTCGATGTGATGGAGCTTCCCACGCTGTACGAGTCACGGGCCACACTCGAGCCATACATGGCCAGGACCGCAGCCTTGCGCGGGACGGCGGAACAGTGGAACCGGATGCGGTTGGTGCTCGAAAGCCAACCGACTGCCGTGGCCGTCGAGGACAAGGTCGCCATCGAGGACAAGGTTGCCATCGACCGCGAGTGCCACGAGATCATCTGGGAAGCTGCCGGGAATCGCTTCCTCTCCAAGACGATGGACATGCTGTATGCCCATAGCGATCGGCTCTGGCACATGCACCTGATCGGTATCACCGATATGGACCAGTCGCTCGTCGAACATCGCGAGATGCTCGATGTGCTCGAAGCCGGTGATGGCGACCGAGCAAGTGCTCTCATGGACGAACACATCCGAACGCTGCACGAGCAGATCCGTGATGTCATCGGCGCAGGGCTCCGGTCGACGCTTTCGTAGGATCCCGCTCCAATCGGTTCGCTGCTGTTGCGGTGCAGACATCGCGGGCGTCGATGTCGACGTCGATGCCGAGGGCGCAGTTGCTACGTTGGCTCGTCCGACGACGGGGTCTTGTCGGCCTTTGGTACGACCCGTCGTACGCCTTTTGCGAGCGGCACTTTGGGAATTCGGCGGCCGATAGCGGTCGCGAGCGGCGACGAGCGGGCAGGATACGGCTGATACGTGGACTGATCCTCGATCGGCACGGGATCGCGAACAACGATCCGGTACATCACATAGGCAAACACGGCGCCATGGGTGCCGATGAGCGACCAGAAGTATGCAGCTGACCCAAAGAGGCTCATGAGTGTCGATGCTGCGACCGGACCCAAGATGGCGCCAACACCGTTGATCATGACGAGCAGGCCCGATGCCCCAACGCGCTGTTCACTCGAAATCCAGTCGTTGGTATAGGCAATGGCGAGCGAGTACAGCGGGAACGACGTTGCCCCGATGACAAACATGACCGCCAGCGATTCGTTGCCGGTGCCGGTGCCGAGCCCAAGGGCTGAGGCGAGGGTTGCAGCTCCGGCACAACCGGCCATGATGCCACGACGAGGCAGCTTGTCCGACAGGCTGCCGATCGGGATCTGGAACAGCATCGAGCCGACCAGCGCCGCCGAGATAAACAACGAAATCTGACCGTTCGACATGCCGATGCGTGCCGCATATACCGGGGCGAACGCAAACACGGCACCGGCCGCGGCACCGGAGAAGAACATGGTGACGACACCGGTAGGAACGATTGCCAGAAGGGTCCGAAACGGCAGCACGGCGTCGACGGGAACCGCAGGTGCACTCGACTCCGAGAGCGCCATCGGAACCAACGACAGCGAGACCAGCACGGACGCGATGACAAAGAGCTCGAATCCGCCGGGGTCGGCGACGTTCAACAACAGCTGTCCGATCGTGACGCCACCCATCGTGACGACCATGTAGATCGACAGCGTCCGACCTCGGGTCTCGGGCGTCGACTGGTCGTTGAGCCAGCTTTCGGTCACGACGTAGAGGCCGGCCATGCAAAAGCCGATGACGAGACGCATGAATAGCCACGCAGCCGGGTTCACGAACATTGCGGGCAACACAAATGCTGTAGACGCCATGGACGCAAGCGCCGCAAAGACCCGTACGTGCCCGACCTTGCCAAGGGCCCGAATCGTGAAGCGCGACCCGGCGAGAAAGCCGACGTAGTACGCCGCTTGGATAAAGCCGATCATCGTGACGTTGAATGACTCGGTCGTCGACCGAACACCCATGACGGTTCCTTGCAGACCGTTGCCGATCATCATTGCCAACACGCCGATAAAGAGGGCCCACATCGACAGCAGGGGCGACGTAATCGCCGGCTGCGATGGGCGAGCGTGGACGCTCGATTCAGTAGACATCACGGTACGTTAGCCTCGACGAATGGGGACGCGGCAGACATTCGACGACGGGTACCACCCCGACGACGACCGGCCGTCGGTGACCATCGAAATCGATGGACAACCATCGAACCAACCTGCGCCTGTCGCGACGAGCGTTGCTCGCTCGAGTGGGCCAATCGATCGGACTCGCCTCCTCGCCCTCACTGCGCTCGCCGGGCTCGTCGGTGTTGCACTGATCGCCATCGGAACAACGAGGGGCAGTAGCGCGTCTCAGGCGGCCCCATCGACGACAACAGCGTCGACCGTCGTCGAACGTGTCGGACCGACACCGGAACCTGAGGTGCCGATCATCGACCAACTGCCAACGACCCCCATAGACATGATCGACAACATCGTGATCGCCTGGGTCGACGATCGACGGCGACTGAGCGTCCAACATCTCTCGACCGGTGAGGACCTCGGGGTCAGTCGTCTGGCGAAGACGAACCTGCCGCCGCT
The DNA here is from genome assembly GCA_938002955.1 of uncultured Acidimicrobiales bacterium. Lineage (GTDB taxonomy): Bacteria > Actinomycetota > Acidimicrobiia > Acidimicrobiales > SHLQ01 > SHLQ01. The sequence goes on along the minus strand of CALLAA010000198.1, from coordinate 21,280 downwards.
GCCCGAACGCATCCATCTCATCGGCGCGGAGAATTCGACGTGGCTGATCGATCTTCTCGAGCCTGAGAATTCCGGCGAGCTCTCCAACACGGTCCGAATGGTTCGCCTTGGACAAGACCTCGATTCGTACGCGTTCATTTCGTCGAACCCAGGCGAGGACACCGAGTTCTTCGTCGGTTCTCTGTGGGGTCCGTCGATGGCCGGCACGGCAACCGCCCCGGCGAGCGCGGCTGTCCTTACCGTTGCGCGACGGGGCATCGTGGTCGCCTCACAAGCCGCAGAGAGTTCGGTACTACTCGGTGACGGTCTCGACCCCCTGCCGACACGACTCGGGCGGATCGTTGCGGCGAGCCCGTCGCTCGTCGCTGGCATCTTCTGCGATGACCTTGGACGATGCAGCGGGCGAGTGGCTGGCTGGGACGGTTCGAACGAGGTCGAGATTTGGGCCGATGCGCTGGGATCGCCCGTTGTTCGGATCTCACCCGACGAGCGCTATGTGTTGGCCGCAGGGGGAGACACGTGGACGCTCTACGACTTGGAGAGCGGAAGTCGTGTGTCGTGGACGACGGCAATTCGAGCCAATGACACGCTGACATGGTCACCGGACTCTCGATCGGTGTTCTGGATCGACGACACCGATGTGTTGGCCCATTCGATCGTGACCGAGCCGCGGCAGATGTCGCGCGTTCGCCAGGCGGGATCGCTCGGCGACCGACTGCCGGGAAGCGACGTTGCGCTATTTTTGTTGGAGCAATAGTCCGGTTGTTCGACGGGAGTGTCGGGCAGCGATTGGCGTACCGACTGTGGAATGCGCATCCCAAAATTTGACGAAAACGTAACGATTTGACGCCCAGTTAGCATCATGTTCCGCATTGTGGAACTGTTCCACCGCTCGGTAGATGACGGAGATGTTCACATTTCCGATTCTGCAGAGTGCCGAACAGGTGCTACGGTCAGTGACCGTCGACACAGATGGGGGATACAAGCGCGTGGCTGAACACGGTGACGAGATCATCCGACTAGAGAACGTATTCAAGATCTTTGGGCCACAGCCCAGGGGTCGTGCACTGACGCTCGCAAAGAGCGGCATGAAGAAGAACGACGTACAGGCTGCAACCGACCACGTGGTCGGTATGAGCGACGTTTCCTTCTCCGTGAACCGCGGTGAGACGTTCGTGATCATGGGATTGTCCGGCTCGGGCAAATCCACCGCGATTCGTACGGTCAACAAGCTCCACGACATCACCGACGGCCACGTCTATGTCGACGGCGTCGACGTTCAGGCCCTCAGCGGTCCCTCACTCCAGCAATTCCGCCGCGAGAAGATGGGCATGGTGTTTCAGCACTTCGCGCTCTTCCCACACCGCTCCGTGATCGACAACACCGGCTATGGCCTCAAGGTGCAGAAGGTCGAGAAGGCCGAGCGCGATCGTGCCTCGCTCGAAGCGCTCAAGCTCGTCGGCCTCGAATCGTTTGCAAACAACAGCCCGCGCGAACTCTCCGGTGGTATGCAGCAGCGAGTTGGTCTCGCACGAGCGCTTGCCGCCGACCCCGACATTCTCCTGATGGACGAAGCGTTCTCTGCACTCGATCCGCTCATTCGTCGCCAGATGCAAGACGAGATGATGGCAATCCAGCTGCAGCTGCAAAAGACCATCCTGTTCATCACCCACGATCTCAACGAAGCGCTTCGCATCGGTGATCGTGTGTGCATCATGAAAGATGGCGCCGTGGTGCAGATCGGTACCCCCGAGGAAATCCTCACCCAGCCCGCCACTGGCTACGTGGCCGAGTTCGTCCAGGACGTCGACCAGGGTCGCGTTATCGACGTGCAGACCATCATGTCGCCAGTTGCGACCGTCGCAGCCGACGGCACGCTCGCCGATGCACTCTCGTCGCTCGGTGACCAGCCCGGTGCCTTCGCATGTGATGCCGATGGGCGTCCGACGGGACTTCTCACGATCGAAGACGGCATTCGGGCCTCTTCGATGGGAACCACCGAGGTCGGCTCCGCACTACGAATCGACTTCGAGTCGTGTGCGCCAGAGCAAACGTTCAACGAGGTCTATGCCTCAGCCGGCCGCGGCTTGCCAATGGCCGTTGTCGATGATTCCGGACGCCTTGTCGGCATCTTGAATCCCCGAGAAATGATGGAAGAGATGGGCCGAGTCGAACAGTTGATAGACGGCTTCGAGCGAGAGGTGTTCATGTAATGAGTTTCCTACTAGCCCAAGAGAGCTTCACCGATAACAACTGGCCTGAGGGCTTCCGCTTTCCCTTTGGCGAGTGGCTCAAAGAGCTCGTTTTCTGGGCGGTAAACAACCCGATTACGGGCTTTATCGGCGAAGCCATCGAGTGGCCGTTCGCGACCTTCTTCGAGCTGATCATGAGCGAGCGCGTCGGCCGCGACTCGATCATGACGATCCCGTGGGTCTGGCTCGTGATTGGCGTGTTTGTCATTGCCTCGTTCACCAGAAACACCCGCATCGGTCTCGCCTGTGCGGCGATGTTGTCCGTGTGTGGTTTCCTCGGCGCCGAATACTGGACCGAGACCGCCAAGACCATCGGCATGATCCTCGTATCGGTCACGCTGTGCGCCATCGTTGGAATTCCGCTCGGTATTTTGTCGGGTCGATTCGACAGCGTCTGGAACGTTGTCCGTCCCACGCTCGACGCAATGCAGGTAGTTCACTCGTTCGTGTTCATGCTGCCATTCATCTTCTTCTTTGGCCTGGGTAACGTCTCGGCGACCATGGTCACGATGGTGTTTGCGCTGCCTCCGCTCGTCCGTCTGACGAACCTGGGTATTCGTCAGGTTCCCGAAGACGTCGTCGAAGCATCGCGAGCCTACGGAGCGACCGAGCTTCGAGTGCTCACCGACGTGCAGCTGCCGCTCGCTCGTCCCGCGATCATGACCGGCCTCAACCAGACGCTGCTGCTCGCAATTTCGATGCTCGGCATCGCAGCACTGATGGGCGCTGGTGGCCTTGGTCGATTGTTGTTCCGTGCGATCAACAACTTGAACCTCGGCCTCGCCGCTTCTGCTGGTCTTGCCTTCTTCCTGGTTGCCGTCATCCTCGACCGCATCTCCCAGACCGAAGCCCAAGACGGTGTGAGCCTGTCCACCAAGATCAAGCAAGCGTTTGCGTACCGCGCTGATCCAGAGGCCCTGCTGGCTGCACAAGCTGCACAAGCAGCACCGGTCGATGCGAAGCCCGAGGCCACCGAGCGTCCCGCTCCAGTTGGCGGAGGTGAACGAACCGGCCTCCTCATCGCAACTGCTGGTGCGGTCCTGTCGATTGTGTCGCTCTTCCTTCCGTGGGGCGAGAACGCCGGACTGGTGAGCTCCTATGGTCGCTTCGCTGATGAGAACGCCAGCGGCGAGCTCACCGGCATGACATTCAACGGCCTTGCCGCTTCTGGTGGAACGTTCTTTGGCATCGCTGTCGGCGTCTTCGCTGTGTTGGCTCTACTCGCCTCGGTGCGTCCGCTGCTGTCCTTTAGCAGCGGTGGAATCGCTCGCATGATGCTCAAGGGACAGGGCCTCATGCTCATGGGCATTACCGGGATCATCTTGGTCGTGTGGATCATGAACATCGTCGACGTCGGCACCGGCCCACTGTCCACGATTGGCCTGTGGCTCTTCGCCGCATGCGTGGTCATGATCGGCATCGAGACGTTCACGACCGGCACGCCACGACTTGGCTCCGATGGAGCGCTCATCGCAGCGCTGGGCATGCTCGGCGCAACGCTGGGTTACTTCCTGCTCGAGCCAACACAGTTCGTGCAGGGCTATAGCCATGGCATCGGCATCATCGTCGGCCTCATCGGTGCGGCGATCACCGTCGTCGGCGCCGCAATGGCAACCTTCGCAGCCCCCTATGGCCCTCGTCGTCCGCTTCCGGTCGATGTTGCATGGGGCCGGGTCGCTGGAGCGGTCTTTGCACTCCTGATCGTCGTTGGTTCCGCTCTCGGGACCGGCACGGTCGGCGAAGATGCAGCTGGCGGCTTTGGCTGGTACTTCGATGAGCGTCTCGAGTCGATCCAGCGTGGCAGCGGTGAAGAAGCGGTCAACTTCGATGCTGAAATCGCTCGGATTCGAGAGGAAGCTGGCGACGACATCAACAAGCAGATCGCCGCTGCTCAGGAAATTCAGAACATGATCAACAGTGCCCAGTCGGGCGACCGGGTCATCTACAGCGGCGTCGATTCCGCTGGTCCTGGCCTCGGCTGGATCTCTATGGCTGTCGCAGCGCTGGCGGTCGTTGCGTCGCTGTTCTCCGCAGGTGTGCTCGGTGGCGGAGAGCAATCCCGCTGGAAGGGATCTGCGGTGCTCGCCGGATTGGGCTTGGCGCTCATGATTATCCCAATGGCGTTCATCCTCGGCATTGTTCGTGTCGGTATTGGCTCGACCACCCTTGGCGGCATCGGCGCATTCCTGACATTCTTGGCAGGGTTCGTCGTGTTCTCTAGCGGTCGCAGCGTCGTGAACGAGTTCCGGCGTCGCAAGATCTACTCCGACGTGGCCCATCTCGAGGCCGCACTCATTGCGGGAGATGACGAACTCGTCGACGCAGAAGCACTTCGAGACACCGATCTCGATGTAGCGTCTGCGCTCGGTGGGGTACGAGGCGACTGAGCCGAGAAAAGTTCTGGGGCAAAGCAAGACCCTGCGTAGCGCGCGACCAAAATCGCCCCGGATTGTGCGTTACGTTGACTTTGAAACATTATCCCAAGGAGGGGATTCACACATGAAGACAACGAAGAAGAGCCTATGGCTCGCGTTGCTGACAGTGGTTGCGTTGTTCGCAGCTGCGTGTGGTAGCTCAGCTACCGACGTAGTCGCAGACGCCGCAGACGCTGCTGGTGATGCCGCAAGCGATGCTGCAGACGCAGTCGAAGAGGTTGCAGACGACGCCGCTGAGGTAGTCGAGGACGCAATGGACGAAGAAGACGACGTCATGGAAGACGAAGAGCCAGCAGCTGCTGGCTCTCTCGGAACCGGAGTTATGGGCCGTGCAAACTGGTCATCTGGCTACGTACAGGCAGCAATCTTGCGCGATCTCCTGGTCGAGGCTGGATACGACATTTCTGAGCCAGCTGACGCTGAATTCGCTCCTGACCTTGGCTACCAGGCCATGGCGAGCGGTGGCGCCGACGGCGGCATCGACTTCTGGGCCAACTCCTGGTACCCAGGCCACCTCAGCTGGTGGGAAGGCGAGCTTCCAGACGGATCGCAGGTTGGCGACAACCTCACTCGTATCGAGGGCTCCCTCATGCAGGGTGGCGGCCTCCAGGGCATGCTTGTAACCAAGAGCTGGGCTGACGAGAACGGTGTAACCACTCTCGACCAGATCAACGACGACGAGGCTCTGTGGAGCCAGCTCGATTCTGACGGCAACGGCAAGGGCGAGTTCTTTGGCTGCCCTGAAGACTGGACCTGCGACGACATCATGACCGCTCAGATTGCGTTCGCTGGTTGGGACAACCTTGAGCAGACCCAGGCTGGCTACGACGCAATGTTCGCCGAGTTCCTGACCAAGGCTCAGGCTGGCGAACCAGCAATCATCTACACCTGGACCCCAACCTCGTACCTCGCTCAGGCAATTCCTGGCGAGACCACGATGTGGCTCTCGGTTGAGAACGATTCGGTTCTCGATGACTCGAACCCAACCGGTGCTGAAGGTGGCGAGGCATACTGCCAGCGCTGCGGCGACAGCATTGGCTACCAGGGCCTCGGCGCTGACACCTGCCTCCAGGGTCCAGACGGATGCCAGGTTGGCTGGGAAGCTGCGGACATCGAGATCACGGCAAACGCCGATTGGCTTGCCGCCAACCCGGTTGCAGCCGAGATGTTCAACCAGTTCAAGCCCCCGCTTATCGACCTCGCAATCGCCGGTATCGCGCTCGACGCTTCCGACGGTTCGACCGACGCAGTGAACGAAATCGCTGCTGGCTGGATTGCGGACAACCGCGATCTTGCTGACGAGTGGGTAGCTGCAGCTGTTGCTGCTGGCTGATTCACCTCAGCAATGCTGACACCCACGTGGGTGGACGCATACTGAAGTACTGACTGGGACGGATCCTTCGGGGTCCGTCCCAGTTGCCGTTTTGCAGCCGGGGCATGTCCCTGTCGGCGCGAGTCCAGGCAGTAAGCTGCTCCGATGCTCTTGGCCGCAGAGTCCAGCTCTGAAAACTTCGCCGATATCGATGTCCCGACATGGGCCTGGGGGGTGCTGCTGGTCAGCGTGTTCCTCCTGTTGGCGCTCGATCTGTGGCGGCATCGACACGCACATGCCCCAACCTTCCGTGAGGCCGGACTCGAATCGATCTTCTGGGTCGTCTGTAGCCTCGCCTTCGGTGTCTTCATGTTCGTGCAGTTCGGAGGAACAGCGGGCGGTGAGTACCTCGGTGTCTACATCACCGAGAAGTCGCTAAGCGTCGACAACGTCTTTGTGTGGGCGTTGCTGTTCTCCACCATGAAGATCCCAATCCAGTATCAACATCGAGTGTTGTTCTGGGGCATCTTCGGTGCCCTCACACTGCGCTCGATTTTCATTCTGGTCGGCTCCGAACTCGTCCAGCGGTTCGATTGGATCCTGGTCTTTTTTGGTCTGTTTCTGATCTTCACCGGCTTTCGAATCATTCGTCACCGAGATGACGAGGGAGAGGAAGCCTCGACCGCCGGTCTGGGCCTGCTCCGCCGCTTTATGCCAGTCACCGACGAGCTGGATGGGCAGAAATTCTTCACCGTGGCGAACGGCAAGCGAGCAGCCACTCCGCTCTTTGCCGCTCTAGTGGTCGTCGAATTTACCGACGTCATCTTTGCGGTCGACTCGGTGCCGGCGTCGTTCGGTGTCGCCAACGACCCGTACATCATTATCGCCGCCAATGCATACGCGATTATGGGGCTTCGCGCCATGTACTTCTTGTTGGCTGATGCCCGCGAACGGTTCCACTACCTGTCCCACGCTCTCGGCGGAATCCTGTTGTTCGTCGGTATCAAGCTGACCGTCGTGCCGTTTGGCTACCACATTCCGATCGCTTGGTCACTCAGCATCATCGGCGTGATCCTGGTTCTCGCCGTGGTGTTTAGCATCTGGAAGGCCAACCAGATCGAGGCCCAACGTGATGCTGTCGACAGCTAGTGAATCGGCTTAGCTTCGGCCGAGCAAACGCAACATCGACGGTGGTGGGCTTGGATCGCCGGCAGCGAGCATGTGTGCTCGTTCGACGTTGATGACGTGATATTCGGGTCGGTCCCAGGTGCTCCAGGGCCCCGTAGCTAGGCGAGCGATATCGCCGCCAGCCGCAATGCACGCTTCGAAGTAGCCGCGAAGCTCGCGAATTTCTTCGACCCCACCAATGGGCCCGTTCGTAGGGATGAAGATCTCGCCGTACCCGGCGATTGCATCGAGGCTTGAAATCCATGTTGGGAAATCGGCGTCGTAACCCAGGGGCACGACGCCGAAGGTCGCCAGTGCACCGGCGAATACGACGTTGGCTCCCGGGACCTGGACGGCGATGTTTTCGAACTGTGGGCCGCCGAGCGGAACGGCAATACTCGCCGGACAGAGATGGGCGGCTTCGGCGACGGCATGGGTGACCGGGCGGGTACTGATGTCGGCGAATTCGCTTGCGAACTCGGGGTGCAGCTGTGCCCACACGTCAGGATTTGGCTCCTGGTCGAGATGATCAGATGTTTGTCCAGATCCATAGACAGCGGCAAGCGGGAACGCCGAGCTGCCACCGACGACGTCGATGTGGGAACTGGACACCACGAGCCGGCGAATCGGAAGCGGGGAAAGCTCAGCGAGGGCCGAGGCCAGGGGAGTGCTGAGCGACGGGGTCAGGCCAGCGTCGATGACGGTCAGGCCGTCGGCGGCAATCACGACGCCAGAATTGGGTAGATGCTGATGAGCCGGGTCGGCAAGCCATACGTAGACGCCGGGGGCGAGTGGTTCGAGCGAATGGGTCACGGGGGCCAAATCTACCGTTACGTCAGCGCAGGAACATGCCGAAGAACCCCGTATGGATCGATCTCGATGCTCTGGACGTACGCGACGAATCGCGGTGGCACTGCTACTCGTGATCTCGGTCGTTGGCTCTGCTTGCGGCTCGGCAGATGTGCAGCCTGATTCCCTTGCGCTTGCCGACGACGTTGCCCCGGTTGTCGTTGAGTCGACGACCGCAGCGCCAACAACGTCCACCACGACAACGACAAGCACGACGACGACAACGACGTCGACGATCGCCCCGGACCCGCTTCGGACGTGGGTTGCGACGGCCAAGGACGAAGTCACGCACCTGGTCGCCTATGACGCACCCAATGGCAACATCGTGCCGATGGAGTTCCTTGTGCCGAATCCACACCAATTTGGTGGGCCGTTGACGCTGATGGTCACCGATGGGCAGCCTGGCGACGAGTGGGTGCAGGTGCAGTTGCCAATTCGCCCGAATAGTCAGGTGGGATGGATCGACACGTCGTTGTACGACATCGCCGGCACTCGAGTGCGAGCCGAGGTCAACCTGACGGAGCATCGGGTAACGGTCTACGACGGCGAGGAGATCATTGCCGAGACCGATGCCGTGGTCGGCAAATCGGCGAGTCCGACTCCGCTCGGCACGTTTTCGATCGCGGCCAAGCGGAAGAATCCACCCGAGGAGTCCTACATCGGGCCCTGGGCGCTCGCGCTGTCGGCGTACTCCGAGGTCTATGAAACCTTCAGCGGCGGCATCCCGGTCATTGCCATCCACGGCACGAATCGCCCCGACCAGGTTGGCCAATCGCTGTCGAATGGTTGTATCCGGATCCCCAACGACGTGGTCACGTTCCTGGCCGAACATGTTCCCCTCGGGGCGCCAGTAACCATCTCGGCGTGAGGTCGCGGCCGTAGCGATTCGGTCACCATGCGTCGCTCGTTCGCCGCCGGACGGCCGTCTTCTAGCGAAACTGCCACTCACAAACGTTGTCTCTACGCCGATTGTGACAAATAGTGCGTTACCTAACCGCAACAGTATGACGCGTTGTGTTACGATTGTGTCAAGCGCTGCGGGAGACTGGACGAGGCAGCAACATGACATTGGCGGAAACACCATCATCGACTGTGCATCGGGTTCACCCGGGTGGATTCTTCTGGAACGTGGAGCGAGCCGAACGCGCCGCGCATCTGGTCCGATTCGCTGCGCAGACAGACAAGCTCGCCGTGGTGGCGAACACAGCCCGAGAGGCCGTGGATTACGCCGAGCGTCTTACGCTCTCGGGTGTACCCGTCCTGACCGCGGTCGATGTTTCGAGCCCATCGGCGTTGTCCGCCTACCACGATGACAGCACCAACGTGCTCGTCACCACGCACGAGGTCTTGCTCGCTCATGGCCCAACGACCGCACCGATGACGGTGCATCTTCGTTCGGCGCTATCGGTCCGCGACTACACCAAACGCCTCGACGCGGTGCAGTCTCCAGTGCACCTGAGCTTTGTGATCCCCGAGGATCAGAAGCGAGCTGCATCGTTGCTCTCGCACTTCGGCAACGATCACGGTCACGGCGAGCCCAACGCGGTGCCCCTCGGCGACGTGATCGATCTCACCGACGGGAACGAGATCGCCATGGTTTCCCACGCTCGTCGACGGTTCCCGCTCGGCCGGTAAGCAACACGCCGTTGGAGATCGCTGCGCGGCAGCGATCCGAGAGGCATTGCCACCGTTCCTGTAGCAACACAGGCCAGACTGGTTGGCCATGAGTGCCGAGAACCCCAACGTGCCGCGCCCTCAGCGGCTCTCCCTTCGGTGGTGGATCCGACACCTGTATCGAGCGTGGCACGATGATCGCGTCAGTGGTCTGGCGGCCGAGATTGGCTTCTTTGCGCTGCTAAGCCTGTTCCCATTGCTGCTCGTGAGCTCTTCGGCTCTTGGTTGGCTGGGTAACGTCATCGGTACCGATCTCGCCAACGACGTGGAAACTCAGCTGACCGATTGGGCCGGAGCGCTCTTCGGGGTCGAAGGCGGCGTTACCGACGCGGTGCAAGCGCTCTTTGAAGGGTCGTCGACATCAGCGCTGACCGTTGGTGTCGCGGCGACGATCTACACGGCGTCCCGAGGCTTCTCCGCTGTGGTCAGAGCGCTCGATGTTGCCTACGGTCACCACAACACGCGCGGGTGGGTCGGGACGCAGCTGGTCGGACTCCTGTTAGCTATCGGGACCATTCTCGTTGGGTCGTTGACGCTCGCAGTGCTCGTGATTGGGCCGTTGCTCGGGCGCGAGGACTTTCTTGGCGACGGATTGTTCGGCGACACGTTGTCGTTCCTGTGGCGGTGGCTGCGATATCCCGTTGCGGCGGCCGTACTCGTCAGTTGGTCGGCAACGATCTATCACGTGGCCCCGAACCGTCGGGCAAAGTGGCGTGCGGAGATCCCGGGCGCAGCGTTTTCGGCGCTTTTTTCGCTGCTGGCAACCGTGTTGTTCAGCGTCTACCTGCGCACGTTGAGCAGTACCTCGAACGCCGTCTTTGGAGTTATTGGTACGGCGATCACGCTGCAGTTGTGGCTGTACTTGCTCGCCATTGGGTTGGTGCTCGGCGCAGAGGTAAACGCTGGCTTCGCCCTTCATCGGCCGGCTGCAGACAACTGGACAGAACCGCTGTTGTTTACCCGTGCGTTTCGGTGGGCACGAGGCTGGCTGGAGAAACGACGTCGTTAAGGCTCAGGCTCAGGTCGTATGAGCCGATATAGTAGGACATCCAACCTTTTCTGATACCCGCATGCTGAGGTGCAGCTATGGCCGACTATTCCGCCCCGCTTTGGGACATTCGCTTCATCCTCGATGAGCTCGCCGACATCCAGGCGATCAGCGAGTACCCCGACTTTGGCGAGTTCGATGTGGAGATCGTCGAACCTCTTCTTGGTGAAGCCGGACGATTCATTGAAGAGACCATTGCGCCGCTCAACCGCAATTCCGATGAGCAGGGCAGCCGCTGGAGTGCTGACCACACCGTGACAACACCCGACGGCTTCATCGCTGCGTACAAGGCGTACGCCGAAGCCGGATGGCAATCGGTTCCGTTCGATCCCGCCTACGGCGGAGGCGGCTTCCCGTGGGTCATGTCGATTGCGCTGCAAGAAATGCTGAACTCGGCATGCATGTCGTTTGCCTTGTGTCCACTGCTCACTCAAGGAGCCATCGACCTGCTCCACGAGCACGCCGACGAAGGCCAAAAGGAGACGTGGCTTCGCCCGCTCGTCAGCGGTGAGTGGAGCGCCACCATGAACCTGACCGAGCCCGATGCAGGATCCGACGTGGGAGCGCTCCGCACAAAGGCCGAGCCAGCCGAAGACGGCACGTACCGAATCTCCGGCCAGAAGATCTTCATCACCTATGGCGAACACGACATGGTCGACAACATCGTCCACCTCGTTCTGGCTCGTACGCCTGGTGCACCTCCAGGAACAAAGGGGATCTCGACGTTTATCGTTCCCAAGTACCTCCTCGACGAAGACGGTAAGCCATCGATCCGCAACGACGTCACGTGCACCTCGATCGAGCACAAGCTTGGGATTCACGGCAGCCCGACCTGCGTTCTGCAATTCGGCGACGAAGACGGCGCGGTCGGGTATCTCATCGGTGAAGAAAACCGCGGTATGGCGTACATGTTCACGATGATGAACAACGCTCGGCTGAGCGTTGGTGTGCAAGGTCTTGCGATTGCTGAACGGGCGTACCAAGACGCCGTCGACTACGCGAACGAGCGTAAGCAGGGCAGGGCGCTCACCGCCGCTCCTGGCACGTCCTCACCGATCATCGAGCACCCCGACGTCCGCCGCACGCTGCTGACCATGAAGGCGTACATCGAGGCCATGCGAGGCCTGTGCTTTCTCGATGCTGCTGCAGTCGATGCCGAGACGCATCACCCCGACGCCGCCGGTCGCGAAGCTGCTGCGGCGAGAGCAGCACTCCTCACGCCCATCACTAAGGGCTGGTGCACCGACCTCGGGGTCGAGCTGACCTCGATGGCGGTCCAGGTTCACGGTGGCATGGGATTTGTTGAGGAGACCGGGGTCGCCCAGCACTACCGCGATGCCCGAATCAACCCGATCTACGAGGGCACCAACGGCATTCAGGCACTCGACCTTGTCGCTCGCAAGCTTCCGCTCGACGGAGGTTCCGTCATTGGCACGCTCCTCGACGAAATCGATGCCGTAGCTGCCGAGGCCAGTTCCGGTGGCGAAGCGCTCGCGACCATGGGTGCGTCGCTCGCGACAGCGAACGCGACGGTGCGAGCAACGACGATGAAGATCGTCGAGCGGCTCGGTGCCAATCCTGCCGATGCCTTTGCTGGCGCCACGCCGTACCTCACGATGTTGGGCCAGCTGGTAGGCGGGTGGACGCTCGTGCGCCAGGCGCTGGCAGCCCAACGCCGTCTCGATGCTGGCGAAGAGGACGAACAACTCCGTACCAAGCTCATCACCGCTGGTTTCTACTGCGACCAGCTCCTGCCGCTCGCCGCGGCCCATGAGCCTGCAGTGCTGGCGTCAGCGGACGTCCTTATGGCGCTCACACCCGAACAGTTCTAAGTCGCCACCGCTGAGAGAATTCCCCGGGCGAGGGGAATGGGGGAGAGAACTCGGCGGGTTCGGCTATTGTGCCTTCCGTGATCAGTGCCGTCGCGTCCATCCCATCTCCGTCGTTCAGCGGTATCGGGCCATTCCAGATCTACGGTCTGCTCATCGCGCTCGGCGTCGTCGCAGCCGTGGCGCTGTCGCAACGTCGTTGGGTCGCCGCTGGCGGACACGAAGACGACATCAGCACACTCGCGTTGTGGGGCGTGCCGGCAGGTGTGATCGGCGCTCGCCTGTACCACGTGATCACCGACTTTCAGAAGTTTGCCGATGAGCCCTGGTGGAAGGTCTTTGCGATACGAGAGGGCGGCCTCGGTATTCCCGGAGGCATGCTTCTCGGTGTTTTGACCGGCCTCTACATTGCTAAACGGCGTGGCATTGATATTCCTGGAGCGCTCGATGCGGTCGTCCCGGCGTTGCCGCTCGCACAAGCCATTGGCCGTTGGGGCAACTATTTCAACCAGGAGTTGTACGGGCGCCCGACCAGCCAGCCCTGGGGCCTCGAGATCGATGCGAACCACCGATCCTCTATCCCAGCCGAATATGCCGATGTCGAGGCGTTCCCGACCTTCCATCCAACGTTTCTGTACGAAAGTCTGTGGAACCTGGGCCTCGTCGGCGTCATCTTGTGGGTTGATCGCAAGGGCTTCTTGCCGAAGGGTCGCCTCGTCGCCGTGTACCTGCTCGGCTATGGCATCGGGCGCGCTTGGGTCGAGGCCCTCCGTATCGACACCGTCAACACGATCTTTGGACTCCGGCTCAACATCTGGATGAGCATCGCGCTGATCCTGGGTGCGGTCCTGGTGGTGATGTGGCCCAGCGACGACAGGAACACGCGTCGGGGCAACGACGCTGACGACGCTTCGTCAACCGAGGTCGCGGCCGATACCGTCGATTCGTGAAGTCATTTGCACAACTCGAAAATTGGCCGTGCCCAACAGTCGCTGCAACGGCAATTGGTCCGGACGGGTCGCGTCATGCATGGGGCGATACGGGTCACGTTTTTGAACTGGCCTCGATCACGAAGCTTCTCACCGCTGCAACGGTGCATCTCGCCGTAGAGGAAGGCAGCGTTTCGCTCGACGATACCGTCGACGACCGGGGCGCTTCGATCGCAGATCTGTTGGCGCACGCAGGCGGTCTCGCACCCAATGGCATGGTGCTCGATGAACCCGGCATGCGGCGCATCTACTCCAACGCTGGCTACGAACTGGTCGCAGATGCAGTCGCTGATGCGACCGAAATGTCCTTCGCTAACTACATGAGCGAGGGCATCTTTGGCCCGCTCGCCATGGCGACGGCGGTACTTGCCGGCAGCCCTGCGTTTGGTGCCAAAGCCAGTGTCGACGACCTTGTCGCCTTCATCACAGGGCTGCCGTCGCTGCTGGCACCAGCCACGCTCGCCGCAATGACCTCGCCGTATCTTCCCGAACTGATCGGTGTTCTGCCGGGTTACGGACGTCAGGTCCCAAATCCGTTCGGCCTCGGACCGGAGATCCGAGCCGCGAAGGATCCGCATTGGACGGCACCGGAGAACTCGCCGGCAACGTGGGGCCACTTTGGTCAAGCCGGCACGTTTCTTTGGGTTGACCCCGAGGTAGATGTAACGCTTATCGTCCTCACCGACCGTCCCTTTGGCGACTGGGCGCTGCCGCTGTGGCCCCGATTCAGTAGCGACCTACGCATCGAGCTAACGAACTGAGTAACGTGACGCCGTGAGCGATGTTGTTCGAATAGGCGGGGTTACACGGGTACAGCGAACGTTCGCGTTCGTCGACGTGTCGGGATTCACCGCGTTCACCGACCGCGAGGGCGATGCGGCTGCGGTCGAACTGCTCGAAACCATTCGCGGCAGCATTCGCCGACTCGCCTCCGTGCACGGTGTCCGTATCGCAAAATGGCTGGGCGATGGTGCGATGATCGTGGGAGTCGAACCCGAGCCCGCAATCGAGGCTGTCGTCGACATGATCGAGGCCAACCGCGAGGTCACCTCGATGCCCCTGCGTGCCGGAGTGGCCTCCGGCGGCGTCATCTTGTTCGAGGGGGATGATCACATTGGGCAGGCGGTAAACCTGGCCGCCCGGCTCAGCGATCTCGCTGGACCCGACCAGATCTTGGCTCCAGCCGAGATGATGACGTCGTTGCTCGTCAACACTCGAGCAGTTCCACACGGCGAACACTCGGTTCCAGGAATCGCGACGCCGCTCCAATTGGTCCGCCTCGAAGCGGTCGACGACTGAACAACGTCATGGCGAAACCTGACTTCGAAACGGCGGTCACCGAAGTCATCACGAGCCTTAAACCCGGCGACCTGATGACCTACGGCGAAGTAGCCGCCGAGGCTGGGTTCCCGGGCGCGGCGCGTGCGGTCGGACGAGTGCTGCGTACATCGACGGGACTGCCGTGGTGGCGAATCGTGACCTCGAGCGGACGTCTGGTCCCCGGAAATGAGCGCGAGCACACAGAGCGACTCGAACGCGAAGGCGTGATCGTTCGCGACGGCAAAGTGGCGCGCTGACCACGAACCGCGTGCATATGGCGGGAGCAGCGCGCTCCGGGCAGTACCATTGATCCTTCATACATATCGAAAAGACAAAACCTTTCATGACAACGACGTTCGCCGATCTCGGCGTTTCGGACGATCTCTGTGCCGCACTTGCTTCGCGGGGGATTACCGAACCTTTTTCCATCCAAACCATCGCTATTCCCGATGCACTCTCCGGTCGAGACGTGTGCGGCAAGGCCAAGACCGGCTCGGGTAAGACACTCGCCTTTGGTATTCCAGTTCTGGAGCGGATTGGTCGGGCCGAACCAAAGCGGCCGCTGGCCATTGCGCTCGTTCCCACGCGCGAGCTGGCGGTCCAGGTAGCCGAAGAGCTCACCCCGCTCGCGAAGTCGCGCGACGTTCGCATCTCTGCTGTCTACGGCGGTGCGAACATCGAGCGCCAGATCGCAAAGCTGGAGAAGGGCGTCGACTTCGTGGTCGCGACCCCGGGCCGCATGATCGACCTGGTCGAGCGCAAGGCGGTCACGCTCGCCGATCTGACCCACGTCATTGTTGATGAGGCCGACCGCATGGCCGACATGGGTTTCCTCCCGCAGGTCGAATGGCTCCTGCGCCAAGCACAAAACGAGCATCAAACGCTGCTCTTCTCCGCAACGCTCGATGGCGTTGTCGACAGCCTTGTGCGTCGTTACCAGACCGATCCGGTGTTCCACGAGGTCGAGTCCCCCGAGGTCACCGTCGATCAGATGACCCACCGATTCGTGCAGGTCCATGCGATGGACAAGGTGAAGGTCGCCGCATCGATCGCGACGTCGGTGGAGCGGACGATCATGTTCACCGCCACCAAGCACATGGCCGATCGGTTGGCTCGCGAGCTCAACGAGTTGGGTGTGAAGTCCGCAGCGATCCACGGCGATCTGCGGCAGAACCACCGCGAGAAGGCACTGAACGATTTCGGTGATGGAAAGCTCGCAGCGCTCGTCGCTACCGATGTTGCGGCTCGAGGTATTCACGTCGATGCGGTCGAGGTCGTGATCCACTACGACCCGCCGAACGATCACAAGACCTATCTGCATCGATCCGGTCGTACCGCCCGGGCCGGAAGCAAGGGTCTCGTCGTCACGCTCGCACTCTGGAACGAAGAGCTTGAGGTGAAGCGCTTGCAGAAGCGCGTTGGTCTCGATCTTCCTATTGTTGAGATGTTCTCCAACGACGACCGCCTAACGGATCTCGCTGCGTGGGACCCGCTGGCGTAGACCCATTGGCTGCACCGGTGATCGGTGCGCTGCCCTCGCATTGGATCTCTCAGGCGCGTTCGATCGCTTCGCCGCGCGCAATCGTGGCGAGCGTCGCTCGACATGTCGCCGCGCTGCGTTCGATTCGCTCGCCGTTGGCCTTTGCGGACGACCCATCGTGCCCAAGCGAACTCGCCATGCATGCGTCTCGTCTGGATCCCGACGCGTGTACGCCAGACCTACTCGGTGTTCTGTGGGAAACACTTCTCGCCCCCGATGACAAACGCGCCCAAGGGGCGCACTTCACTCCTCGTCGGGTCGCTGATCGCCTCGTCGGCCTCACCCTGGATGCCGTGGAAGGTCCTCCGCGGACCGTGTGGGACCCGAGCTGTGGCGGGGGAGCCTTTCTCTTGGCCGCTGCCCGCGAAATCGAGGCTCGGACGAACGTGTCGCGAAGCGCGATCGTCGCAGGCATCTATGCCTCCGACATCGACCACACCGCGCTCGCCGTATGCGATGCCACCCTCGAGCTGTGGTGCGGGGCAACGGCTCGTCCCACGACCCATTGCGGCGATGCCCTTCTCGATCTACCCCGTTCGTGGCCAAGCAACATGGACCTCATCGTTGGAAACCCACCGTTCTTAGGGCAGCTGACCGCAGACACCGCCCGCGGAGCAGCGCGACGGGAGGCGCTTACGGCCGAGTACGCATTGGTCGCGACCGGGTATGTGGACGATGCGGGCCTGTTCCTCGAGCTCGCTGTGCGTCGCGCTAGTGCGAGCGGTTCGATTGGTCTGGTCCTGCCCGAGTCGTTGCTTGGGGCACGCGACGCCGAAGCGACACGGCGATCGGCCCAAGATTCCTTCAGCCTGCAGACGTTGTGGGTCGACGAAGGACAGTCGTTCGCCGCTGCGGTCGACGTCGTCGGCGTCGTACTGGCAAAACGCAACGCAGAGGGACGAAGCCGAATCGTGCGCGGCTGGTCGAGTCCGCCGATAGAGGACCTACCAGAGCCGGCTCCCGACAGCTGGGCTCCGTTACTCGCCGATGCCCTTGGAGTTCCACGCGTCTCGCTCAGCGGGGACGAGATGATCGGCGACCACGCAGAGGTCACCGCGGGCTTTCGCCAGCACTTCTACGGCATTTCGGACGCGGTCGCGAATGGCCATCCCTCGCCAGCGACCCCGCAGTTGATGACCTCGGGAACGATCGATCCTCTACGAAGCACCTGGGGGGTGTCGCCGGTTCGCTTCGCTGGATCCCGCTGGGAGAACCCCGTTCTCGACATCGCCGCCATCGAGGACGATGCGGTACGAGGCTGGTTTGGAGAGCGCTGCGTTCCAAAGGTGTTGCTCGCATCACAAACGCGCGTCGTCGAAGCGCTCGTCGATGAGATTGGCCAGATGGTTCCGTCGGTGCCCGTCGTGAGCGTCGAGCCACGCGACCCGGCGTTGGTCTGGCACACTGCTGCAGCGCTCAGTAGCCCAGCGATAACCGCATGGATGCTCCGCGAAGCCGCCGGCACCGGACTCAGTCACGACGCGGTTCGGATCCGGGCCAGAACGTTGGCTCGAGTGCCGCTACCGGCAGACCAGGGCGCATGGGATCTCGGCGCAGCTCACGCCAGGGCAGCACAGCGAGCCGATCTTGAGCAAAACCACGGCCGTTACGTCGAGGCACTGCGTGACCTCGCCAACGTCATGGGAATCGCATACGGTGTCGATGATGTGGTCGGTGCCTGGTGGTGGGAACGAATACGTCTACCCGAGGGTTTCGAAGACACGCCATACTAGGTAGACCGTTCCGGTGAGCACGGCGAGGTAGCTATGTCGAAAACAGAGCATGACGACGATGACTCGATCGCTCGCCGCCGAGGCTGGCCGTCCAGATTCCCCGTCACCGGCGCGTGGCGACCGGGCGACCCGGTCGGTGCACGGCAGTTCTTTACCCTGCCGCGGCCGTTGGCACTCGAGGGCGGCGGCGTTCTGCCCGAGGTCACGCTTGCGTATGAGACCTGGGGCGAACTGAACGACGCCGGGGACAATGCGATCCTGATCTGCCATGCGCTCACCGGCGACGCTCACGTCACCGGCGGAGGTGGCGGCACGTACACCGCCGAAGGCTGGTGGTCCCGAATTGTCGGGCCGGGAGCGGCCATCGATACCGACGAGTACTTCGTCGTCTGCGCAAATGTGCTCGGTGGATGCCAAGGCACCACAGGTCCCGCGTCGATCGACCCGACCACCGGCAAGCCGTACGGGTCCCGATTCCCACAAGTTACCAATCGCGACATTGTCCGATCGCAGGTGTGCCTGGCTGAAGAGCTCGGAGTCGATCGATGGTTCAGCGTCGTCGGTGGATCGATGGGGGGTATGACCGTTCTCGAATGGGCAGCCATGTATCCAGATCGAGTTCGCTCGATCGCCCCGATCGCGACCACGATCGCCGCGTCACCTCAGCAAATTGGATGGTCTGCGGTCGGGCGCCTTGCGATCGCGAACGACCAGCACTTCAACAACGGCGACTACTACGACCAAGATGACGGTCCGGGCAATGGCCTCGCCGTCGCTCGCGAGATTGCGCTCATCCACTACCGAAGCGACGCCGAGTGGACCACCCGCTTTGGTCGAGATCCGCTCGACCGGATGGACGCCTTCGATCAGTGGGGCCGCTTCCAGGTGGAGGCGTACCTCGACCACCACGGCAAGAAGTTCCCGGAGCGCTTCGATGCCAACAGTTACATCGTCCTCAACCGCGCCATGGACCTCCACGACATCGGCCGCGGGCGTGGGGGAGCGCGCAAAGCCCTCGAACGCTTCACAGGCCCGTCGATGACCGTTTCGGTCTCGAGCGACTTCCTCTATCCGCCACATCAGCAAGTCGAACTCGCCGATGTCCTGCGACACGACGGCCGGTCGTGTGCCTACCACACGATCGAATCGGTATTTGGCCACGATGGCTTCCTGGTCGAGCACGACAAGCTCGCCCCGCTGCTCGAAGATTTCTTTGCCAAGGTGCACGTAGAAACCGTCTGACCAGTGCCCGAACTTATCGAGGTCGAACAGTACCGTGAGGCGCTCGACGTCCTGTGTGGCGAGACCGTTATGTCGGTTGACATACCTGATTCTGCGTTCGTGCGGCCGCGTGAGGCCCCGCTCGAGGTATTCGACGCACTCGTTGGCCGGACCCTCGCGTCGACGTCACGGCACGGAAAGCTCCTTCTTGCGCACTTCGGGACTAAAGACGACTACGTCGTCGGCATGCGATTTGGTATGACCGGGCGCTTGCTCATCGATGGTGTCAGCCCAATCGAAACGCTCGAGTATGCGTCGGGCCGCAACGATCCGGCATGGGACCGGGCGATTCTCGACGTCGGAGGTCACCGCGTTGCCATGCGAGACCAACGACGGCTCGGATCTATCGAACTCGACCCCGATACCCGCCAGCTCGGAGTAGAAGCATCCACGCTCACAGCCAGCGCGCTCAGTGGGATATGCACTCGCCGCACCAAAGCGATCAAGGCCGTTCTCCTCGACCAAGCGCTCGTCGCTGGTCTGGGCAACCTGCTCGTGGACGAGACGCTGTGGCAAGCCGGCATTGACCCTCGACGCTCCGCAGGAGCACTCAGCGGACACGAGATCGATGCGGTGGCTGCACAGGCTGTTGCCACGGTCCGGACGCTCAGCGCACGTGGAGGTTCGCACACCGGCGACAGCTTCGAACTTCGCCATCTCGACGCCACATGCCATCGGTGCGCCGGATCGATGTCCCACGACACCGTCGGGGGACGATCGACGTGGTGGTGTGCCACGCACCAGAGCTGAAAGGCTACGATCAGCACGTGTTCACTTCGATGCTGATCGCCGCAGCACAAGTCGATGAGGGCGACATCGAAGTCGTCAACATTCGTGAAACAGACTCGCGGCTTGGACCGTTGATCTTCTCACTGGTCGGCCTCGGCATCGGAACTCTGGTTGTCACCGCGATATTTTGGTGGCTCACCCGGCCACGTCCAGCAGACCAACCCGACCCCAACAGCCCCATTGGAGGCACCCATGGATGACTTTGATCCCAACGAAATGGTGACGAGGTTCCGCGAGCGAGCCGCCGCAGTCAAGAAGCGAAACCTCCCTCCGGTAGGCGGCGATGAGCGAGCGCTATTCATTGCACAGGCCCAAACCGACTTTCGTGATTTCGCGATGATTGGCGACTCCGAGGTCGCACTCGAGGACGGTGTACTCACGCTTCGCATCGATCTTCGTCCACCGAGTGGGGACTGAGCATTTGCGCTGATACAGTCATGTGTCGTTCGCGGACGTAGCTCAGTTGGTAGAGCATCACCTTGCCAAGGTGAGGGTCGCCAGTTCGAATCTGGTCGTCCGCTCAACGAGAACTGCGGGTCACTTCGGTGGCCCGCAGTTCTGCGTTTTGTCCACACGATGCGTCGAGCCGACCGCGTTGCGATCGGCTCACCCGCCGGATTCCGCTGGCCGTAATATCTATGTTGCAAATTCGCGCGTTCCGTGACCTCACGTAACGGGTTTATGTCGAAACCATGTCGATAGTGGGGGGTCGCGAAGACATTTGGCCAGAAAGAACCTACCTTTTGGCCTGCGGATACGGGCCTCTTCTGTGCCCTGTCCAGTCGCACTTGCGTGTGCGTCCGTAGCGCGGAGGGGCCTACGGACGCACACGCTGCGACATCGTCGTTCGTCGGCGCCTGTGGCGCCTCCTCACTTCCCGCCTTTTGGCCCTAGGGGGCCAAAACGCTCCTGGCGGTCCGCCATAACCCTGTGCTGGCCTGTGGCGCCTCCTCACTTCCCGCTAGGGGGCCAAAACGCTCCTGGCGGTCCGCCATAACCCTGTGCTGGCCTGTGGCGCCTCCTCACTTCCCGCTAGGGGGCCAAAACGCTCCTGGCGGTCCG